>NZ_JBEZYP010000001.1:261484-477920 GCF_040638585.1 Streptomyces sp. NPDC025273 | reverse complement strand
GCCTTACGGACCGCACGACGACGCGCACGGGCCGGCGGAGCGGCCTCGGTCTCGACAGGCGCCTCGGTGCTCTCGGCCGTTACGGCCGGCGCGGCTTCGGTGGTGGTGGCCTCGTCCGGCGTGCCGGACGGCGGGCCGGCGGGGCGGGAAGCGGCGCGGCGCCTGCGGCGCGGCGGCAGCTTGTCCCCGGGGGTGTTGTCTTCGGTGCTTCCGGCGGTACCGGGTTCGATCTGCTCGGGCATGCGGGCGGTTCTCCCGTCACGCTCCCGGGCGCCGCGCCTGATTCCGGTCCGGCACGGTTCGCTCGATGTGTGCGATACCGCCGTCCGGGGCGCGGGCGCCGCACGGGAGCTGATGTCTGGCTCGCCGGTTCCGTACGCGCTGACGCACGGCCTGGCGAAAGTCTTATGGGGCGGTGCGCGGCCCGACCCCGGTGGCTCCCGGGTCCAGGCGCTGCGCTACAACGACCGCCTTACGCGGAACCTGCACCTTCCGGCGCCGTCGCGACGGCGGGCCGGTCGGCCGTGGAAATTACGGCCGGGGCCGCGTCGCGGTCGGGCGCGAGCGGGTCGGTCACCGTGCCGGACTCCTCGTCGAAGAGCCCCTGCGCCAGCCTGGTCACCGCTGCGGGGACCGGCGGCGCCAGGTCGGCCACAGCTCGGAGACCGGACAGGACGTCGTCGGGTCGCACGGCAGGTGTCACGTGCCGAACAACCAGCCGCAGTATCGCACAGGGCCTGTCCCCGGACCTATCAGGCTGTGGATCAAGGGCCTGCAGATCGACGACGGCGGCACGGGAGTCGAAGCTCCGCATCCCGTTCTTCGCGCGACGCTGGACCTCGACGGTCTCGGCGGCCAGGAATGCGGCCACGGCCTTCCCGGCGTCCTCGACGGTGACCCCGTCCAGCCGCATCTCCCATACGGAGGCGGTCAGCCGGTCGGCGAGACCCGAGGTGCGGGCCTCCACCGCGTCGATGATGTCGAGGCCGTCCGGCATCGACGCGTCGAGCAGCTCGCGCAGTGTTCCCGGGTCCCGCGCCTCGGTGAGGGCGATCTCCAGGAACTCCGCCTCGCTGCCCGTGCCCGTGGGGGCGGCGTTGGCGTACGACACCTTCGGGTGCGGGGTGAAGCCGGCCGAGTAGGCCATGGGCACCGCGGAACGGCGCAGTGCCCGCTCGAAGGCGCGCTGGAAGTCTCGGTGACTGGTGAACCGGAGGCGGCCCCGCTTGGTGTAGCGCAGTCGGATGCGCTGCACCGCCGGTGCGGGCGGCGGGCCTTCGGGCTGTCGCTTGCCCAGTGGTTCTTCTCCTCGGTGCGGGGCGGACGCGGTGGCGTACCGCCCACGAAATACGGGGTGCCCCGGGGTGCCGCTCCGGCTCACCCCCGCTCGCCGGTTTTGTCGGCAGGCAGGGAGATCTCTGGTGCGGGCGCCGCGCTGGGGACAGTCGTTGTCCTACCCAGGGTACGCGCAGCGGACGCTTCGCGTACCCGCCCCTCCCTGACCTGCGCCGGTCCCGCCCTGCGCGCCGGGGACGCGGCGCGTGTCGTGGTCCATGCCGTACAGGACGCGACGGCCCGGCCGGGGGTTCCCGGCCGGGCCGTCGTCACCGGGCTGTCACCCGGACGGTTCCTTCGGCGCTACTTGACCACGGTGAGCGGCAGGAGCTTCTTGCCGGTGGGGCCGATCTGGATGTCCAGGTCGAGCTGCGGGCACACGCCACAGTCGAAGCAGGGGGTCCAGCGGCAGTCCTCGACCTCGGTCTCGTCGAGCGAGTCCTGCCAGTCGTCCCAGAGCCAGTCCTTGTCGAGGCCGGAGTCCAGGTGGTCCCAGGGCAGGACCTCCTCGTACGTCCGCTCGCGGGTGGTGTACCAGTCGACGTCCACACCGAACCCGGGCAGCGTCTTCTCGGCGCTCTTCATCCAGAGGTCGTAGCTGAAGTGCTCGCGCCAGCCGTCGAAGCGGCCGCCCGCCTCGTACACCGCTCGGATGACGGAGCCGACCCGGCGGTCGCCGCGGGAGAGCAGACCCTCGACGATGCCGGGCTTGCCGTCGTGGTAGCGGAAGCCGATGGACCGGCCGTACTTCTTGTCGCCGCGGATCTTGTCACGGAGCTTGGCGAGCCGGGCGTCGGTCTCCTCGACGCCGAGCTGCGGGGCCCACTGGAACGGGGTGTGCGGCTTGGGCACGAAGCCGCCGATGGAGACGGTGCAGCGGATGTCGTTCTGGCCGGACACCTCGCGGCCCTTGGCGATCACGTTGACCGCCATGTCGCCGATCTGGAGGACGTCCTCGTCGGTCTCGGTGGGCAGCCCGCACATGAAGTACAGCTTCACCTGGCGCCAGCCGTTGCCGTACGCGGTGGCGACCGTGCGGATCAGGTCCTCCTCCGAGACCATCTTGTTGATGACCTTGCGCATGCGCTCGGAGCCGCCCTCGGGGGCGAAGGTGAGACCGGACCGGCGGCCGTTGCGGGTCAGCTCGTTGGCCAGGTCGACATTGAACGCGTCGACCCGGGTGGAGGGCAGCGAGAGGCCGATCTTGTCCTCGGTGTACCGGTCCGCGAGGCCCTTGGCGATGTCACCGATCTCGCTGTGGTCCGCGGAGGAGAGCGAGAGGAGACCGACCTCCTCGAAGCCGGTGGCCTTGAGGCCCTTCTCGACCATCTCGCCGATGCCGGTGATGCTTCGCTCCCGCACGGGGCGCGTGATCATGCCGGCCTGGCAGAAACGGCAGCCGCGGGTGCAGCCGCGGAAGATCTCGACGGACATCCGCTCGTGGACGGTCTCGGCGAGGGGCACGAGGGGCTGCTTCGGGTACGGCCATTCGTCGAGGTCCATGACGGTGTGCTTGGACACCCGCCACGGCACGCCGGACTTCTTGGGCACGACGCGGCCGATGCGGCCGTCGGGCAGGTACTCGACGTCGTAGAAGCCGGGGACGTAGACCCCGCCCGTCCTCGCCAGGCGGAAGAGCACCTCCTCGCGGCCACCGGGCCGGCCCTCCGCCTTCCAGGCGCGGACGATCTCGGTGATCTCCAGGACGGCCTGCTCGCCGTCCCCGATGACCGCGCAGTCGATGAAGTCCGCGATCGGCTCGGGGTTGAACGCGGCGTGGCCGCCCGCTAGCACGATCGGGTGATCGACGGTGCGGTCCTTGGACTCCAGCGGGATGCCCGCGAGGTCCAGGGCGGTGAGCATGTTGGTGTAGCCCAGTTCGGTCGAGAAGCTCAGCCCGAACACGTCGAACGCGCCGACGGGACGGTGGCTGTCCACGGTGAACTGGGGCACCTTGTGCTCGCGCATCAGCTCTTCGAGGTCGGGCCAGACGCTGTAGGTGCGCTCGGCGAGGACGCCTTCGCGCTCGTTGAGCACCTCGTACAGGATCATGACGCCCTGGTTGGGCAGTCCGACCTCGTAGGCGTCCGGGTACATGAGTGCCCAGCGGACGTCGCACTCGTCCCACGGCTTGACGGTGGAGTTCAGCTCACCGCCGACGTACTGGATGGGCTTCTGCACATGCGGGAGCAGAGCTTCGAGCTGTGGGAAGACCGACTCGGCAGACATCTGGGGACCTTCGTGAGCTGACAGGGGTGACCATCCAGCCTACCCCGGTGCTCAGCCCCTCAGCGCCGCGCGCAGTCCGGGGTCCGACGCCCGGGCCCACACCTCGGGCAGCTCGCGTTCCCGGCCGGCCGCCGCGGCCTCCTCCTGTCCGTACAGCAGGCCCCAGGTGAAGGCGGACTCCCCCGCCCCGTGGGCCTGGATCGCCAGGGCCCGCAGCGCGTCGCGGGCGACCACGCTGTCCTGGTGGTCGCCGAGGACCTTCTGCACGGCCTTGACGCGCTTGGTGAACCTCTTGGCGGGCTTGCCCAGCGCGGGCCGGGCGGCCTCGCCCGCGTACCGCGCGCGTTTGGCGGCCTTGCGGGCCTCGTGCAGGGCGCGGTCGCGCTCCTCGCCCGGGGGCTGTTCCAGGGCGTGAGCGACACGGGTGGCGAGGCGCGCGTGTTCCTTGGTCACGGCCCGGGCCAGGACGTCTCCCGGCTCCTGTGCGGCTCCGGACCTGAGGGGCGGGTCGGCGAGGAGTGCGTCGAGGGACCGCAGGAGGTCCAGATAGCGCTGCCCTTCCAGCACGGAGATGATCCGGCTCCTCGCCTCGCCGTGCCGCACGGTGGAGGAGACCTTCAGCCGTGCTTCGACGGGGCCGAGGATCAGCGTGCCGGGCAGTGCGCCGGTCCGGGCGCGCAGCCTCTCGTCGAGCACTTCCTGGTCACGGTCGATCCCGAGTTCGGCGGCGAGCCACTTCAGCTCGTCGCCGATCGGGTCGGTGACCGTGCGGTCGAGCACCTTGCGGTACGTCCTGAAGGCGCTGCGCAGCCGGCGGGTGGCCACCCGCATCTGGTGCACGGAGTCGGGGAGGTCGCGGCGCACAGCGGGGTCGAGGTCGACGACGGCCGTGATCTGGTGGCGTACGTAGGCGAGTACGTGGTCGCCCGCGTCGCGCGGGGAAGCCGCCTTCTTCTTCTGCCGCGGCTTCTGCGGGGCGGTCTCGGCCAGTGCCCTGGCCAGCTTGGAGGACGAGGACGAGGGCCGGATGCCGGCCTTGCGCAGCCGGCGTCCGACGGCGTCGAGCACGGCGGGGTCACGGCCGTCGGCCAGCTCGACCTCCAGCTCGGTCCAGGCCGTGGCGGAGCCGCGGTCGTTCTCGGTGAGGCGCTCGGCCCGGACCTCGTCGATGCTCAGCTCGGCGAGCAGGGTGCCGTCCTCGTCGAGGAGGTGGTGGACGTCCCGGGCGGACCGGAGCCGCATCACAGGGACCACACGGGAGTCACGGACCCGGGAACGGACCAGCCCGGCGAGGTCGTCCGGCAGGGTGTCGCCGAGCGGGGCGCGGATCTCGTCGCGGATGCCGGTGGAGACGGGGAACTTGAGATGCCAGCCGGCATCGCCACCGCCGGTTCTGCGCCGGAGCGTCAGGGAACCGGCGGCCAGCCGCAGGTCCTCCGTGTCGTAGTAGACCGCGTCCAGCTCCATGAGGCCGCGGTGCTCGACGGCCGAGACCCCGGCTGCGCGGGTCAGGTCGGGCAGCCGGGTCCCGGGAGTCGTTTCGTACTTGCGCTCGATCTCACGCTTCGAGTCCGCCATACAACGAATCTATCCGTGATCCGCGCGATCATGCGGCCCGGAACGCCGCGCTCACGCCGTTATCGGCCGTTGCACCCGGATCGACTGGAGCAGCCCGATGGCCACCCACACGGCGAACATCGACGATCCTCCGTACGAGACGAACGGCAGCGGCAGGCCCGCCACCGGCATGATGCCGAGCGTCATCCCGATGTTCTCGAAGGACTGGAACGCGAACCAGGCGATGATCCCGGCGGCCACGATCGTCCCGTAGAGCTCCGTCGTCTCGCGGGCGATCCGGCAGGCGCGCCACAGGACGACGCCGAGCAGGACGATGATCAGCCCGGCGCCGAGGAAGCCGAGCTCCTCGCCCGCGACGGTGAAGACGAAGTCGGTCTGCTGTTCGGGCACGAACTGACCGGTGGTCTGGGAGCCCTTGAAGAGTCCCGTTCCTGTGAGTCCGCCGGAGCCGATCGCGATACGGGCCTGGTTGGTGTTGTAGCCGACCCCCGCCGGGTCCAGCGCCGGATTGGCGAACGCGGCGAAGCGGGCGATCTGGTAGTCGTCGAGCAGCCCGAGCTGCCAGATGGCGACGGCGCCCGTCGTGCCCGCGCCGAGCAGTCCGAAGACCCAGCGGTTGGAAGCGCCGGAGGCCAGGAGGACGCCGAGCACGATGACGGCCATGACCATGACGGAGCCGAGGTCGGGCATCAGCATGACGACCGCCATCGGGATGACCGCCAGGCCGAGCGCCTTGGCGACGGTCCGGTGGTCGGGGTGCAGCTGGTCGCCCGCGTCGACGCGGGCGGCGAGCAGCATCGCCATGCCCAGGATGATCGTGATCTTGGTGAACTCGGAGGGCTGGAGGGAGAAGCCGCCGCCGATGATGATCCAGGCGTGCGCCCCGTTGACGGTGGCGCCGAGCGGCGTGAGCACCGCCAGGACCAGCAGGACCGAGAGGCCGTACAGGACCGGGACAGCGCCCCGCAGGGTGCGGTGCCCGAGCCAGACGGTGCCGACCATCAGCGCGAGGCCGATGCCGGTGTTGAGGACGTGCCGGAACAGGAAGTAGTACGGGTCGCCGTCGGTGAGCGAGTCACGGCCGCGGGTCGCCGACCAGACCAGGAGCGAGCCGATGAGTGAGAGCGCGAGCGCCGAGCCGAGCAGCGGCCAGTCCAGCCGCCGGACGACGGAGTCGCGGGCGGTGAGCTTGGCCCAGGAGGAGCGCTCGGGGGCGTAGCGCGAGACGGAGAAGCCTGCCATCAGTCCCGCCTCCCCGGGGCTCCGGCGAGGGCCTGGGTGCCGTCCTCGGCCGGGGGCTCGGGGGTGTACGGCTTGATCTTCGGGGACTCGATCGAACCGTCCGGCTGGATCTTGGGCAGGGCCTTCTGGGGCTTGGGAAGCAGTGCCTTCGACAGGTCCTGCTTCCCGGTGGCGTCGAGCCCGTAGAGCGCGCTGTAGATGTTGCGCACGGCGGGACCGGAGGCGCCGGAGCCCGTACCGCCCTGGGAGATCGTCATGACGATCGAGTAGTCCTCGGTGTACGTGGCGAACCAGGAGGTCGTCTGCTTGCCGTAGACCTCGGCCGTGCCCGTCTTGGCGTGCATCGGGATCTTGTCCTGGGGCCATCCGCCGAATCGCCAGGCGGCGCTGCCCCGGGTCGCGACTCCCGCGAGGGCTTCGTCTATCTCGTCGCGGGTGTCTCCCTTGAAGGGCAGCTTGCCGTGCGCCCGGGGCTTGATCTCCCGGACGGTCCGGCCGTCTCCGCTGACGATGGCCTTGCCGACGGTCGGGTCGTAGAGCGTGCCGCCGTTGGAGATCGCGGCGTAGATGGTCGCCATCTGGATCGGGGTGACGAGTGTGTCGCCCTGCCCGATCGAGTAGTTGACGGAGTCACCGGCGCGCAGCTTGTAGCCCTCGAGGCAGCCTTCGTACGCGATCATCTCGACGTACGTGCCGTCCTTCTTGCCCTGCTTGCACCACGCGGTCTTGTTGGCGTCGTAGAAGTCCTGCTTCCACTGGCGGTCGGGGACGCGGCCGGGGACCTCGTTGGGCAGGTCGATGCCGGTCACCTTGCCGAGGCCGAACTGGTGGGCTGTCTTGTAGAACCAGTCGTCGGCGTTCTTCTTCGGGACGTTGCCGCCGTCCCGCTGCCATTCCTTGTGCGCCAGGCCGTAGTAGACGGTGTCGCAGGAGACCTCCAGGGCGCGGCCGATGCTGATGCTGCCGTAGCCCTGGGACTCGAAGTTCTTGAAGGTCTGGCCGCCGATGGAGTACGAACTGGGGCAGGGGTAGTTGCCGTCGAACGGGTATCCGGCGTTGACCGCGGCGGTCGAGGAGACCACCTTGAAGATCGACCCGGGGGCGGCGGTGCCCTGGATGGCGCGGTTCAGCAGCGGGAAGTTCGATTTCTTGCCGGTGAGCTTCGCGTAGTCCTTGCCCGAGATCCCGCCGACCCAGGCGTTGGGGTCGTACGTCGGCAGGGAGGCCATCGAGACGATGCGGCCGGTCTTGGTCTCCATCACGACGACGGCGCCGGAGTCGGCCTTGTACAGCTCGTTGGTGTTGCGGTCCATCTCCTTGCGGGCCGTCTCCATCGCCTTGTTGAGCTCGTACTCGGCGACGGCCTGGACGCGGGCGTCGATGGAGGTGACGACGCTGGCGCCGGGCTCGGCCTCGTCGTTCTTCGCCTGGCCGATGACGCGGCCGAGGTTGTCGACCTCGTAGCGGGTGACGCCGGCCTTGCCGCGCAACTCCTTGTCGTACGTGCGCTCCAGGCCGGAGCGGCCGACCTGGTCGGAGCGGAGGTAGGGCGAATCGGTGTCCTGGGCCTTGGTCAGCTCGTCGTCGGTGACCGGCGAGAGGTAGCCGAGCACCTGGGCGGTGTTGGCCTTGCCGGGCGCGGCGTAGCGGCGTACGGCGGTGGGCTCGGCGGTGATGCCGGGGAAGTCCTCGGCGCGCTCGCGGATCTGCAGGGCCTGCTGGGTGGTGGCCTCGTCGGTGACCGGGATCGGCTGGTACGGCGAGCCGTTCCAGCAGGGCTGCGGGGTCTCGGAGTCGCAGAGCCGGACCTTGTCCAGGAGGTCCTTGGGCTTCATGTCCAGGACGTCGGCGAGCCGGGTGAGGACACCGACGCCGTCGTCCTTCATCTTCATCAGCTCGGTGCGGCTGGCGGAGACGACGAGACGGGTCTCGTTGTCGGCGAGGGGTACGCCGCGCGCGTCGAGGATGGCGCCGCGGACGGCGGGCTGCACGACCTGCTGGACGTGGTTGTTCTTGGCTTCGTCGGTGTACTCCTGGCCGTTGCGGATCTGGAGGTACCAGAGCCGGCCGCCGAGCGTCAGGAGCAGGGAGAAGACGAGGACCTGGATGACGACGAGACGGATCTGGACCCGTTGGGTCCGGCCCGTCTCAGGAATGTTGCTCACGGGGCACCCCCGGTGGTGTTCCGGTGCTGGTCCAGCCTCACAGTCGCTTGACCCCCTTGATCCTTCCTGCGCGTGCGGCACGGTTGCGGGCGGCCTTGACGCGCAGCCCGCCCCGCTGGCTGCCGATCCGCAGCCCGGTTCCCGAAGCCAGCCAGCCCGCGGCGACGTCGCCGCCGGAGCTCTCGGCGATCGGGTCGTTCTCGGTACGTCTGGCGAGCGCCATGATCAACGGGACGGTGAACGGCGCGAGGAGCAGGTCGTACAGGACCGCGGTGAACAGCAGGCTGCCCAGGCCCACATGGCGGGCGGCCGTGTCGCCGACGAGGGCGCCGACGCCCGCGTACAGCAGGGTCGATCCGATCGCCGCGGCGACGACGAACGCCATCGGGGCGAAGGCCGACTTGAGCTGGCCGTTCTCGGGCCGGGCCAGTCCGGCGACGTACCCGATGAGGCAGAGCACCAGGGCGTAGCGCCCCGCGGCGTGGTCGGCGGGCGGCGCCAGGTCGGCGAGGAGACCCGCGCCGAAGCCGATGAGCGCGCCGCTGACGTGGCCGTACACGAAGGCGAGTCCGAGGACGACGAGGAGCAGCAGGTCGGGGGTGGCGCCCGGGAGCTGGAGGCGGGCGAGTACGGAGACCTGGACGACGAGGGCGACCACGACCAGGGTGGCGGAGAGCAGCGTCCGGTTGAAGCGCATGGGGATCAGCTCTATTCCTGCTCGTTCGCCGCGTCACCGGCGGCGGTGTCGGCGTTGCCGTCCGTGCCGGCGGCGGCGTTCCCGGAGGCGTCCGCGTCGGGCTTCTCGTTGATGTTCCCGACGACCTTGCCGCTGCCGTCGACGAGGTCGCCGTTGGGCTGGACGGTGACAGTGACGGTCGGGGTGGGCTTGGGCTTCTCCGGCTTCTTGGGCTGCTTCGGCAGCACCATGTCGCGGGGGTCCTCGCGGGGCGCCTGGACGACGATGCCGACGATGTCGAGCTTGGTGAAGCCGACGAACGGGCGGACGTAGACGGTCCGGGTGAGGTCGCCGCCGGACGGATCCACCCGCACCACTTCACCGACCGGGACCCCGGGGACGAAGGGCTTGTCCTTGCTGGAGCCGAAGGTGACGAGCCGGTCGCCCTTCTTCACCTTGGCCTTGCCGTTGAGGAACTGGACCGACAGCGGCCGGGAGCCCTGCCCGGTGGCGAAGCCGAGTTCGTCGGTCTTCTCCATACGGGTGCCGACGGTGAAGTCGGGGTCGTTGGCGAGCAGGACGGTCGCGGTGTCAGGGCCGACGGTGGTCACCCGGCCGACGAGTCCCTCCCCGTTCAGTACGGTCATGTCGCGCCGGAGACCGTCGTTCGCCCCCGCGTCGATCGTGATCGTCCAGGAGAAGCCCTGGGCCGCTCCTATGGCGATGACCTCGGCGGCCTTGATGCCGTACTGGCCGGCTCCCGCGGTCTTGAGCATGGTGTCGAGCTGGCGGACCTTGCTGCTGTTGCGGTCGTCGCTGCCGAGCCTGGTCTTCAGCGCGGCGTTCTCGTGCTCCAGGGCCGCGATCCGGTCGTGCCGGTCGTCGGAGTCCCGTACGGCGCCGATGGCGTTGCCCACCGGGTCCACCGCCGCTGCGACGCCGTTCTCGACCGGTCCGAAGACCGTGGCGGCGGCCTGCCGGGCGCCGTCCACCGGCGACTCCTCGCCACCGCGGATGTCCACCGTGATCAAAGCGAAAGCGATGGCGATCAGCAGCACCAGGAGCAGCCGGCTCTCTCGTGTGTCCCTCACGTGCGGCGGCCGTGCCTTCCTCGTCGGAATGTTCGTGCCTGTATATCAACGTTCCGCCGCACGGGGCGGCAGTGCCCGTACGGCGGAACGCCGGGTTCTATCGTCGGGGCTGGGCGTCCAGCACCTGCTGGAGTGCCTCGAACTCCTCGACGCACTTGCCGGATCCGAGCGCCACGGAGTCCAGCGGGTCCTCGGCGATGTGGATGGGCATGCCCGTCTCGTGGCGCAGCCGCTCGTCGAGTCCGCGCAGGAGCGCGCCGCCGCCCGTGAGGACGATGCCGCGGTCCATGACGTCGCCCGAGAGCTCCGGCGGGCACTTGTCGAGCGTCGTCTTCACGGCGTCGACGATCGCGTTGACCGGCTCCTCGATGGCCTTGCGGACCTCGGCGGCCGAGATGACCACGGTCTTGGGCAGTCCGGAGACCAGGTCGCGTCCGCGGATCTCGGTGTGCTCGTCCTTCTTGAGGTCGAAGGCCGAGCCGATCGTGATCTTGATCTGTTCGGCGGTGCGCTCACCGAGGAGGAGTGAGTACTCCTTCTTGATGTGCTGGATGATCGCGTTGTCCAGCTCGTCACCGGCCACCCGGATCGACTGGGCGGTGACGATTCCACCGAGCGAGATCACGGCGACCTCGGTGGTGCCGCCACCGATGTCGACGACCATGTTGCCGGTGGCCTCGTGCACCGGCAGGCCGGAGCCGATGGCCGCGGCCATGGGCTCCTCGATGATGTGCACCTGGCGCGCGCCGGCCTGCGTCGACGCCTCGATGACGGCGCGTCGCTCGACCCCTGTGATGCCGGAGGGCACACAGACGACGACCCGCGGGCGGGCCAGGTAGCGCCGCTTGTGGATCTTGAGGATGAAGTAGCGGAGCATGCGCTCCGTGATCTCGAAGTCGGCGATCACGCCGTCCTTGAGCGGCCGCACGGCAACGATGTTGCCCGGCGTACGGCCGATCATCTTCTTGGCCTCGGAGCCGACCGCGAGGATGCCGCCGGTGTTGGTGTTGATGGCCACGACGGACGGCTCGTTCAGGACGATGCCGCGCCCCCTGACGTACACCAGCGTGTTGGCAGTCCCGAGGTCGATAGCCATGTCACGGCCGATGAACGACATTGAGTTCCCCTTGTTCCCCATGAGGATGCGTCGGGCCTTCCCAAGAAGCGAAAAATGGCTTGTTCCAGGTAGGCGAGGTTGGCGCTGCGGGCGTGGAAGCTTCCATCGTAGTGCCGTATGCACGGACACAGCGCGAGGGTCCTTCGCCATGGGAGCGGAACGGCTGCCCGTTCCACCCTTGGTGACGTTACGTCGGAGGGATGCGTTCCCGCGATACCTGACCCTATGCCGAAGGGCGACCGAATTACTTCGGTCGCCCCAGGTCATCAGCGCTGATTGGCCGAGCCGAAGTCAGGAAAGTCCGGGAAAGAAGAGCTTGAGTTCCCGCTCTGCGGACTCCTCGGAGTCCGAGGCGTGGATGAGGTTCTCCCGGGTGACCGTACCGAAGTCTCCACGGATCGAGCCGGGCGCGGCGGCGATCGGGTCGGTGGGGCCGGCCAGTGCGCGGACGCCCTCGATGACCCGCTCGCCCTCCGCCACCAGGGCGACGACGGGGCCGGAGGCCATGAACTCCACGAGCGGCTCGTAGAACGGGCGGCCCTTGTGCTCGCCGTAGTGCTGCTCCAGGGTCTCCTGGTCGAGCGTGCGCAGCTCCAGCGCGGTGATCGTCCAGCCGGCCTTGCGTTCGATGCGGCCGACGATCTCGCCGATCAGCCCACGCCTGACGGCGTCGGGCTTGAGAAGGACGAGGGTGCGCTGCGTCATGTGCGGCTCCTTGCAGACTTTCGGGTGCGGTGAGGGTGAGATTACAGGGGCAGGCGTACGGCCCATCAGCCGGGTTTACGCTGCGTCATCCTCCGGCCGGAGCCTGTGCGCCGTCCTGCGCCGCCCATCGCGCCTTGGCCTCGTCGATCAAGCGGCCGTAGTGCACCGAGGCCCACCACAGGGCGGCGAAGACCACCCCGAGGATGAACATCATCGGGACGAAGAAGCCGCTCAGCACCAGCGCGATCTGGAACGCCCAGCCGAGCTGCACCCCGCCCGGCCGGGTGATCACACCGCAGAGCAGGACGGACAGCAGCATGCCGATGCCGCACACCGTCCAGACGGTGGTCATGGACAGGCCGTCGGACTTCATCGCCACGAGTCCGGCGAAGCCGATCACGAAGAACTCACCGATCAGCGTCGAAGCACAGAGCGTACGCACGGGTCAGCGCCTTCCCAGGAGCAGCCGGGCCTCGCCGACCGTGATCACGGATCCGGCCACCAGGACTCCGGCGCCCGCGTACTCGGCCTCTTCCTCGGCGAGGGTGATGGCCGCCTCCAGCGCGTCGTCGAGGCGCGGCTCGACCTGCACGCGGTCGTGGCCGAAGATCTCGACGGCCACCGCGGCCAGCTCGTCCGCGTCCATCGCGCGTGCGCTGGAGTTCTGGGTGACGACGACCTCGGCGAAGATCGGCTCGAACGCTTCGAGGAGTCCCCGGACGTCCTTGCCGTCGCTGGCGCCGACGACCCCGATGAGCCGGGAGAAGCTGAACGCCTCGGAGATCCCCTCGGAGGCGGCACGGGCACCCGCCGGGTTGTGGGCCGCGTCCAGGACGACGGTCGGGCTGGACCGCACGACTTCGAGGCGGCCGGGTGAGAGCACCGCGAGGAAGGCCTTGCGGACCGCTTCGATGTCGAGACTGCGGGCCTGCTCGGCTCCGATGCCGAAGAACGCCTCGACGGCCGAGAGTGCTACCGCGGCATTGTGTGCCTGGTGTGCGCCGTACAGCGGGAGGAAGATGTTGTCGTACTCGCCGCCGAGGCCGCGCAGCGTCAGCAGCTGGCCGCCGACCGCGACCTCGCGGGAGACGACGCCGAACTCCATGCCCTCGCGAGCCACCGTGGCGTCCACCTCGACGGCCTTCTTCAGCATGACCTGTGCGGCGTCGACCGGCTGCTGGGCCAGGATCACCGTCGCACCCTGCTTGATCACTCCGGCCTTCTCGCCCGCGATCTCGGCGGGGGTGGAGCCGAGGCGGTCGGTGTGGTCCAGCGAGATGGGGGTGACGACGGCGACCGAGGCGTCGATGACGTTCGTCGCGTCCCAGGTGCCGCCCATGCCGACCTCGACGACCGCCACGTCGACCGGCGCGTCGGCGAAGGCCGCGTACGCCATGCCCGTCAGCACCTCGAAGAACGAGAGCCGGTAGGGCTGCTGGGCGTCGACCATCTCGACGTACGGCTTGATGTCGTTGTACGTCTCGATGAAGCGCTCGGCCTCGATCGGGGCGCCGTCCAGGCTGATCCGCTCGGTGATCGACTGGACGTGCGGGGAGGTGTAGCGGCCGGTGCGCAGCTCGAACGCGTTGAGCAGGGCCTCGATCATGCGGGCCGTGCTGGTCTTGCCGTTCGTCCCCGTGATGTGGATCGAGGGGTAGGCGCGCTGCGGCTCGCCGAGCACGTCCATCAGCGCCGCGATGCGGGTCACCGACGGCTCGAGCTTGGTCTCGCCCCAGCGGCCGGCGAGCTCCTGCTCCACGGCGCGGAGCGCCTGGTCGGTCTCGGGGTCGGTGGGGCGCGCGGGGACCGCGTCGCCCTGGGGCGGTCCCGACTGGGTACGCAGCGTTCGGCTCCCGGCCTCGATCACCGCCAGGTCGGGGTCGCGCTGGGTCGCTTCGTCGACGATCTCCTCGAAGGTGTCGTCGGACTCTGACGCGTCGTGCCGGTCTGAAGGGCGGGGCTCACTCACAGGGCCAGTCTACGGATGGGTACCGGCATCGCGCGCAGCGCCCGGTGCGACGCCCCCGCACGGGCACGGCGAAGCCCCCGCACTCCCGGTCGGTCGGGGATGCGGGGGCTTCGCCCTCAGGTCATCAGCTCTGCGGCAGATTCGCCAGCTGAGCGGTGATCCGCTCGATGTCCGCCTCGGCCTTCGCCAGCCGGCCGCGGATCTTGTCGACCACGTTGTCCGGGGCCTTGGCCAGGAAGGCCTCGTTGCCGAGCTTCCCGTCGGCCTGCGCCTTCTCCTTCTCGGCCGCGCCGAGGTCCTTCGTCAGGCGCTTGCGCTCGGCCTCGACGTCGATCGTGCCCGACAGGTCGAGGGCGACCGTGGCCCCGGCGACGGGCAGGGTCGCCGTGGCGTGGAAGCCCTCGCCGGCCGGCTGCAGGCGCAACAGCTGCCGGATGGCCGCCTCGTGCGGCGCGAGTGCCGTGCCGGTGACGTCCAGCTCGGCCGGGACCTTCTGGCCGGGCTGCAGCCCCTGGTCCGAGCGGAAGCGGCGGACCTCGGTGACGACCTGCTGGACGAGCTGGATCTCCTTCTCCGCCGCGTCGTCGCGGAAGCCGCTGTCCGCGGGCCAGTCGGCGACGACGACCGACTCCTTGCCCGTGAGCGTGGTCCAGAGCGTCTCGGTGACGAACGGGACGATCGGGTGCAGGAGCCGCAGCGTGACGTCCAGGACCTCGCCGAGGACCCGGGCGGACACCTTCGCCTGCTCACCGCCCGCGAAGAACGTCGTCTTGGACAGCTCGACGTACCAGTCGAAGACCTCGTCCCACGCGAAGTGGTAGAGCGACTCGCTGAGCTTGGCGAACTGGAAGTCGTCGTAGTACGCGTCGGCCTCGGCGACGGTCTTGTTGAGCCGGGACAGGATCCACCGGTCGGTCGCCGACAGCTGCTCGACGGGCGGGAGTTCGCCCTCCACGGTCGCGCCGTTCATCAGCGCGAAGCGGGTGGCGTTCCAGATCTTGTTGGCGAAGTTGCGGGATGCCTGGACCCAGTCCTCGCCGATCGGGACGTCGGTGCCGGGGTTGGCGCCCTTGGCGAGGGTGAAGCGGACGGCGTCGGAGCCGTACGTGTCCATCCAGTCCAGCGGATCGACGACGTTGCCGAAGGACTTCGACATCTTCTTGCCGCGCTCGTCGCGGACCAGGCCGGTGAGCGCGATCGTCTTGAACGGGGCCTCACCGTCCATGACGTACAGGCCGAACATCATCATCCGGGCGACCCAGAAGAAGATGATGTCGTGGCCGGTGACGAGGACGTCGGTCGGATAGAACTTCTTGAGGTCCGGGGTCCGTTCCGGCCAGCCCAGCGTGGAGAACGGCCACAGGCCGGAGGAGAACCAGGTGTCCAGGACGTCCGTGTCCTGGGTCCAGCCCTCACCGCTCGGCGGCTGCTCGTCGGGGCCGACGCAGACGACCTCGCCCTCGGGGCCGTACCAGACGGGGATGCGGTGGCCCCACCAGAGCTGGCGCGAGATGCACCAGTCGTTGAGGTTGTCGACCCAGTCGAAGTACCGCTTCTCCATCTCCTTGGGGTGGATCGCGACCCGGCCGTCACGGACCGCGTCACCCGCGGCCGCGGCAAGGGTCTCGACCTTGACCCACCACTGGAGGGAGAGCCTGGGCTCGACCGTCGTGCGGCACCGGGAGCAGTGGCCGACGGAGTGGACGTACGGGCGCTTCTCGGCGACGATCCGGCCCTGCGAGCGGAGCGCGCCGACGATCGTGGCACGTGCCTCGAAACGGTCGAGTCCCTCGAACGGCCCGGGGACCGTGATGACGCCTCGCTCGTCCATGACGGTCATCGACTCCAGGCCGTGGCGCCGGCCGATCGCGAAGTCGTTCGGGTCATGGGCCGGGGTCACCTTGACCGCGCCGGTGCCGAACTCCGGGTCGACGTGGTGATCGGCGACGACCGGGATCGTACGGTCGGTGAGCGGCAGCTTGATCCGCTTGCCGACGAGGTGGGCGTACCGCTCGTCGTCGGGGTGGACGGCGACCGCGGTGTCACCGAGCATCGTCTCGGCGCGGGTGGTGGCGACGACCAGGGTCTCGTCGCCCTCGCCGTACCGGATGGAGACCAGCTCGCCGTCGTCGTCCTGGTAGTCGACCTCGATGTCGGAGATGGCCGTCAGACAGCGCGGGCACCAGTTGATGATGCGCTCGGCGCGGTAGATCAGCTCGTCGTCGTACATCTTCTTGAAGACGGTCTGGACGGCGGCGGACAGCCCTTCGTCCATGGTGAAGCGCTCGCGGGACCAGTCGACGCCGTCACCGAGGCGACGCATCTGGCCGAGGATCTTGCCGCCGTACTCCTCCTTCCACTGCCAGACGCGCTCGACGAACTCCTCGCGCCCCAGGTCGTGGCGGGACTTGCCCTCCTCGCCGAGCTGCTGCTCGACCTTGTTCTGGGTGGCGATCCCGGCGTGGTCCATGCCGGGCAGCCACAGCGTCTCGTAGCCCTGCATCCGCTTGCGGCGGGTGAGGGCGTCCATCAGCGTGTGCTGGAAGGCGTGGCCCAGGTGAAGCGAACCGGTGACGTTGGGCGGCGGGATGACGATCGTGTACGGAGGCTTGTCGCTCTCCGGGTCGGCCGTGAAGTAACCGCGCTCCACCCAGCGCTCGTACAGCTTCCCCTCTACCTCGGCCGGCGCGTACTGGGTCGGCAGTTCGGGGATGCTGGCTGGCTGCTGCGAAGGGTTCTCGGTCACGCGCCATAGTTTAGGCCCGTCACAGTCGTGCACTGAAACCGGTTTGTTCAGTAACGGTGTGCGGCCCGATCCCCCATGTCAGGGCCTCTTCCGTCAGGATGTCGGCAACGCATAAGCATTTCTGGAGGGGACAGCCCAATGAGCTACAACCAGCCGGGCCCGTACGGCAGCCAGCCGCCGCAGGGCCAGCCCGGTCCGTACGGCCAGCAGCCGGGCCCGTACGGCGGCCCGCCGCCGCAGGGTCCGCCGCAGGGCCAGCCCGGGTACGGCTACCCGCAGCAGGCCCCCCAGGGGGTCCCGCCGCAGCAGCCCCCGCAGCCGGGCTACGGCTACCCACAGGCACAGCAGCCGGGCCCGTACGGCCAGCAGCCGCCCGCTCCCCCGTACGGCGGCCAGCCGGCGTATCCCGGGATGCCCCCGCAGCCGGGCGCCCCGAAGAAGAAGACGGGCCTGATCATCGGCGGCGCCGTCGTGGCGCTGGCGGTCATCGCGGGCGGGGTGTACTTCTTCACCGCGGGCGGCAGCAGCAACAGCGACGTCGCGGACTCCACCAAGGGCTACAAGCTGACGCCGGCCGCCTCGGTGGACGACTACAAGCAGGACGGCACCGAGGCGACGCCCTCGAAGCCCATGACGGGCAAGGACAAGGCCGAGGCCGAGGCCATGGGGATCAAGAACCCCAACCAGGTGAGCGCCCAGTACGTGAGCGGCGGCAAGGAGAACCCGCTCACCATGAAGTCGCTCATGCTCATGGGTTTCTGGGGTGAGGTGACCGACCCCGCGAAGGTGGTCGACGGCGCGTTCCGGAACGCCGAGCTGGAGATGGCGAAGGACGAGGACAGCGAGAACGTCTCGCTCGTGGGCAGCCCCGAGGCCGTCAAGCCCGCGGGATTCGAGGGGGCGCTCATGAAGTGCCAGAGCCTCAAGACGATCAACGAGGACGCCGACGGGACGGCGGCGAAGGGCCCTGAGGAGATCATCACGCCGATCTGCGTGTGGACCGACTACAGCACGGTCGGCATCGTCGTGGGCATCGATGTCGGCGCGATGATGACGAACAAGTCCATGCCGCAGAAGGACGTGGCCGACCTCGCCGCCAAGCTCTACAACACCTCGCGCACGAAGATCTGATCCACCGCACCGCACATGCGAAGGGGCGCCCGGCCGGTGGCCGGGCGCCCCTTCGGCGTACCTGTCGCTTCCGCTACGCGGACTTCTCGTGGCGGCCGCCGTCGTCGTTCTTGCCGATCGTGCGCGGCTCGCGCGGGACCAGCGTCGGGTTGACGTTGTTGCGGACGACGTCCGGGGTGATGACCACACGGGCCACGTCCTTGCGGGACGGGACCTCGTACATCACGGACTGGAGGACTTCCTCCATGATGGCGCGCAGACCGCGCGCGCCCGTCTGGCGCAGGATCGCCTGGTCGGCGATGGCCTCCAGGGCCTCGCGCTCGAAGTCCAGCTCCACACCGTCGAGTTCGAACAGCCGTTGGTACTGCTTCACCAGGGCGTTACGCGGCTCGACCAGGATCTGGAGCAACGCCTCGCGGTCCAGGTTGTGCACCGAGGTCAGCACGGGGAGGCGGCCGATGAACTCGGGGATCATCCCGAACTTCACCAGGTCCTCCGGCATGACCTCCTGGAACTGGTCGCTCGCCTGGATCTCCAGCTTCGAGCGGATCGTCGCGCCGAAGCCGATGCCCTTGGCGCCGGCCCGCGACTCGATGATCTTCTCCAGACCGGAGAAGGCTCCGCCCACGATGAACAGCACGTTCGTCGTGTCGATCTGGATGAACTCCTGGTGCGGATGCTTCCGGCCGCCCTGCGGCGGTACGGAGGCGGTGGTGCCCTCCAGGATCTTCAGCAGGGCCTGCTGGACGCCCTCGCCGGAGACATCGCGGGTGATCGACGGGTTCTCGCTCTTGCGGGCGACCTTGTCGATCTCGTCGATGTAGATGATCCCCGTCTCGGCCTTCTTGACGTCGTAGTCCGCGGCCTGGATCAGCTTCAGCAGGATGTTCTCGACGTCCTCGCCGACATAGCCGGCCTCCGTCAGCGCCGTCGCGTCCGCGATGGCGAACGGAACGTTGAGCATGCGGGCCAGCGTCTGAGCGAGGAGCGTCTTGCCGGAGCCCGTGGGGCCCAGCAGGAGGATGTTGGACTTGGCGAGCTCGATCGCGTCGTCACGATTCGCGCCGCCGCCGTTCTCCCCGGCCTGGACCCGCTTGTAATGGTTGTACACCGCGACCGAGAGGGCCTTCTTCGCGGGCTCCTGCCCGACGACGTACCCCTCGAGGAACTCGTAGATCTCGCGCGGCTTGGGGAGCTCCTCCCACCGCACCTCGGAGGTCTCGGCGAGCTCCTCCTCGATGATCTCGTTGCAGAGATCGATGCACTCATCGCAGATGTACACACCGGGTCCCGCGATGAGCTTCTTCACCTGCTTCTGGCTCTTTCCGCAGAACGAGCACTTGAGCAGGTCGCCGCCATCACCGATGCGTGCCACGAGGTGCTTCCCCTTCGCCTGGGAGCAGCCTGGTTCAGCGGCTCCTGTGCCTCTATCCGACGGTACCTTGCCTGGCCCCCCGTTCGGGCCCCCCTTGGCACGGTTCACACGGCCGGGGCCGTGCTACGGGCATGTGCCAAGGGGAAAGACCGACGTCAGACGGACGCGCCGGCTGTGGTCTTGCGGGTGGACACGATCTGGTCCACCAGACCGTACGCCAGTGCGTCGTCGGCGGTAAGGATCTTGTCGCGCTCGATGTCCTCGCTGATCTTCTCCAGCGGGGTGGTGGAGTGCTTGGCCAGCATCTCTTCGAGCTGGGTGCGCATCCGCAGGATCTCGTTGGCCGCGATCTCCAGGTCGGAGAGCTGCTCACGGCCGGTCTGCGAGGACGGCTGGTGGATCAGCACACGGGCGTGCGGGAGCGCCATGCGCTTGCCCGGGGTGCCCGCGGCGAGCAGGACGGCGGCGGCGGAGGCCGCCTGGCCCATGCAGACCGTCTGGATGTCCGGCTTCACGAACTGCATCGTGTCGTAGATCGCGGTGAGCGCGGTGAACGAGCCGCCGGGGCTGTTGATGTAGATCGAGATGTCGCGGTCCGGGTCCATCGACTCCAGGCACAGCAGCTGCGCCATGACGTCGTTGGCCGAGGCGTCGTCGATCTGCACACCGAGGAAGATCACGCGCTCCTCGAAGAGCTTCGCGTACGGGTCGTACTCACGCACACCCTGCGAGGTGCGCTCCACGAAGCGCGGGACGACGTAGCGGTTGTCCACCTGCGGGCCGGTGTAGAGGCCGCTCGCGGAGGCGCCGGGGAAGTTGTTCATGTGGGTGTTCACCATCCTGGTGGCGTTCATGGGGGCTGGGAGTCTCGGCGTACGTCCGGCGTACGAGAGGGTGCGGCGTGGTGCCGGTCCGGGTGGGCCCGGATCAGGCGCCGGTGCCGCCGCCGCCCGGGATGCCCGACGCGACCGTGATGATCTCGTCGATGAGGCCGTAGTCCTTGGCCTCCTCCGCCGTGTACCAGCGGTCGCGGTCGCCGTCGCGGATGATCGTTTCCACGGTCTGGCCGGAGTGGTGAGCGGTGATCTCGGCCATCCGCGTCTTCGTGCGCAGCAGGTACTGCGCCTGGATCTTGATGTCCGAGGCGGTGCCGCCGATGCCGGCCGAGCCCTGGTGCATGAGGATGTCGGTGTTCGGGAGCGCGAAGCGCTTGCCCGCCGTGCCACCGGTGAGCAGGAACTGGCCCATCGAGGCCGCCATGCCCATCCCGATGGTGACCACGTCGTTCGGGATGTACTGCATGGTGTCGTAGACCGCCATGCCTGCCGTCACCGAGCCGCCGGGGCTGTTGATGTAGAGGTAGATGTCCTTGTCCGGGTCGGCGGCAAGGAGCAGAAGCTGTGCGGTGATCTTGTTGGCGATGTCATCGTCGACCTGCTGACCGAGGAAGATGATGCGCTCGCCGAGCAGTCGGCTGTAGACCTGGTCACCGAGGCCTCCACCGAGGGACGGCTCTCCGGCGGCGTAGGGCATCAGATTCGTCACGTATCCACCTGCTCGTCTCTGACGGCTCCGGCCGTCTCAGCGTCTTCGTACCGGGTGGGCCGGGACTACCCGACCCTTCCTCTTCATGGACCCTAACGCGCAGGTGGGACAACGCCATCCCGCTTCCCCAACTGTTCGCTGGGAGCGCAAGGTCAGCAGTCCGCACAAGGGTTCCGGGGCGTGCGGCCGATACGGCGACGGGCTCCGGACGCGATACGTCCGGAGCCCGTCGTGCGAATCGGATCAGCCGATCGGAACGAGGCTCAGGCCTCGGTCTTCTCGTCGGCCTTCTTCTCGTCGGCAGGAGCCTCGGTGGTGCCCTCGGCGGCCTCGACCGTCTCGGTGGCCTCTTCCTCGTCGTCCTCGAGCTCGACGACCTCACCGTTGGTGTCGACGACCTTGGCGGCCTCGACGACGACGGCGAGCGCCTTGCCGCGGGCGACCTCGCCGACGAGCATCGGCACCTGGCCGCCTTCGACGACGGCCTGGGCGAACTGGTCGGGACTCATGCCGGAGGAGGCGGCGCGCCGCATGAGGTGCTCGGTGAGCTCCTCCTGGTTGACGTTCAGCTTCTCCTTGTTGACGAGCTCGTCGAGGATGAACTGGGTCTTGATGCCCTTGATGGCCTGCTCGGAGGTCTCGGCCTCGAACTCCTCGAGCGTCTTGCCCTGGATCTCCAGGTACTTCTCGAGGTCGAGACCCATCTGGCCGAGCTGGTGGTGCTCGAGGTTGTGCTTGCGGGTCTGGACCTCGTCCGCGAGGAGCTTCTCGGGGATCGGGACCTCGGCCAGCTTCAGCAGCTCGTCGAGGACGCGCTCCTGGGCCTGGGTGGCCTGGTCGTACTGCTTGGTGTTCTCGAGGCGCTTGCGGCTGTCCTCGCGGAGCTCGGCGAGCGTGTCGAACTCGCTCGCCATCTGCGCGAAGTCGTCGTCCAGCTCGGGCAGTTCGCGGGAGGCGACGGCGGTGACCTTGACGGTGACCTCCGCTTCCTTGCCCTCGGCGGAGCCGCCCTTCAGCTCGGAGGTGAAGGTGGCCTCGCCACCGGCCTCCAGGCCGGTCACGGCCTCGTCGATGCCCTCGAGGAGCTCGCCGGAACCGATGGTGTACGAGACACCCGCGGCGACGCCGTCCTCCAGGACCTCTCCGTCGACCTTGGCCTCCAGGTCGATCGTCACGACGTCGCCCTCGGCGGCGGCGCGCTCGACCGGGTTGGTGGAGGCGAAGCGCTCGCGCAGCTGCTCCACGGCCTTGTCGACGTCCTCATCGGTGACCTCGAGTGCGTCCACGGTGACCTCGATGCCGGAGTAGTCCGGAATCTCGATCTCGGGACGGACATCCACCTCGGCGGTGAAGGCCAGCAGCTCGCCGTCCTTGAGTTCGGTGATGTCAACCTCGGGCTGGCCCAGAACGTTGAGCTCACCCTCGTTGACAGCCTCGGTGTAGAACTTCGGAAGGGCGTCGTTGACGGCCTCCTCCAGCACAGCACCACGGCCGAACCGCTGGTCGATGACGCGGTTGGGGATCTTGCCCTTACGGAAGCCCTTCACCGTGACCTGCTGGTTGATCTTCTTGTACGCCGCGTCGAGGCTGTCCTTGAGCTCCTCGAAGGGCACCTCGATGCTGAGCCGAACCCGAGTCGGGTTCAGGGTCTCCACGGCGCTCTTCACGGTTCGGTCTCCTTGGTGGCTGACTTCTTGGGGTTCTGCTGGGCCGCCGAGAGGCGGCTTCGCGGATCGAGCCCGGTACATCAGACACACGGGCACGCAATTTGCATAGTAACGGCAAGCGGGATGACTCCCACAACGCGATCTTGCCTGTGGATCCTGCTGGTGGTCGGGGTGGCCGGATTCGAACCGACGACCTTCCGCTCCCAAAGCGGACGCGCTACCAAGCTGCGCCACACCCCGTCGGTGCGACACGTAGGGTACATGCCGGGAAGCAGTGCGTCGGACGCTTTGCGGAACGCGCCTCGAAGGCGGTCATCGGGGGGACGCCGATACGGGTGTGCGCGCACCGTCCACGACCCGCTACGATGCTGTCCGTGCCGCGGTCCCCCGGACTCCGGCGCGTCCCTTGCGGGCGTAGCTCAATGGTAGAGCCCTAGTCTTCCAAACTAGCTACGCGGGTTCGATTCCCGTCGCCCGCTCCACGGAAGGGCCCGGTTCGACAGTCACTCGTCGAACCGGGCCCTTCGCGTATGCCGTGGGCCGCGCGCGCGTGCACGGCCGGCCGCTGGGGACCGGGCGTGCACCGGGGGTGGATCAGGAGCTGATCCCGCGGTCAGAAGCTGATCTGGTTGATCGTGTCGGCTATCGAGTTCATGAATCTGTTGATCGACGGTGCCATGCCCGTCGATGCCAGGAAGAAGCCGAAGAGCACGGCGACGACCGCCGGCCCGCCCTTGAGGGACCCGCCGCGGATGAGGACCACCATGATGATCCCCAGCATCAGCACCACAGACAGTGAAATGGCCACGACTGATCACACCCTTGGTCGGTCCGCCTTGCCGGCCCGGCGGCATGCGGCCGAGCACACCTCCGTCGCGACCATCGTGCCACCAACTCCCCCGTGGGTGCTGCCGGGTGACGCATCGAACTGACCGGATCGCGCCATCCTCACGCCTCCGCACGCCGGGGCGGATCCGGAGACGGGCGGCGCCCGGCAAGGGCGCCGCGACCCCGCCGGCACGCCCGTGGACCCCCTTGGCGCAAAGCAGTTCGAATACCGGCCATCGTGATCGTTTCCATATCCCCACACTTCGTTCACAGGGGTTTGCCAGGAGTTCGTGCGACGTAATTCACTCTCACCAACCGACCGCCGATATGCCCTGTTCAGGGTGGATGAATCACTATGAAACGGTCATTTATTGGTGGTTTCATTTTCGAATGGGCGGGAACACGCGATAACTCTTGGGAGTTTTACGCACACCAATCGACGGGTCTAAGGTGCCTTAGATGTTCAAAGCTCCGAGCGAATTTCAGAGGGCCCCGATCCCCGCGGAGACCCGGGAGTCGGAGCCCGGACACGAGGAAGCCCCGGCAGCCGCGAGGGTCTCCTCCCCGGCTGTCTCCACCCTCCCCAGGGCTCCCGCCCGCTCCGCCGCCCCCGCCCGCCCCGGGGCTGCCGCTCCGGCGAAGCGGCGTGACGCCTACTTCGACAATGTGAAGTATCTCGCGATCGTGCTGGTCGCGGTGGCGCACGCCTGGGAGCCGGTGATGGACGGCAGCCGCACCACGCGAGCGCTGTACATGGTCGTGTACACGTTCCACATGCCCGCCTTCATCCTCATCTCCGGTTACTTCTCACGGTCGTTCGACATGAGCCCGGCCAAGGTGAAGCGCCTGGTGACCGGGGTCGCCGTGCCCTACGTGCTGTTCGAGACGGCGTATTCACTGTTCAAGCGGTACGCCGGCGGTGTGGACGACGTGCCGGTCACCCTGCTCGACCCGCTGTTCCTCACCTGGTTCCTGATCGCCCTGTTCATCTGGCGGGTCACCACGCCGCTGTGGCGGTCGCTGCGCCATCCGCTGGCGGTCGCCCTCACGATCGCCGTGCTCGCCTCGGTGACTCCGGGCATCGGCGACGATCTCGATCTGCAGCGCGTCCTGCAGTTCCTGCCGTTCTTCGTACTCGGCCTCGTGCTGAAGCCCGAGCACTTCCGGATGGTGCGGCGGCGCGAGGTGCGCCTGCTGTCCCTGCCGCTGTTCGCGGGTTCCCTGCTGTTCGCCTACTGGGCCGCCCCGCGCATGCAGTTGGGATGGTTCTATCGCAGCAGCAGCGCACAGGAGCTGGGGGCTCCGTGGTGGTCCGGTGCCGTGATGTCCCTGGCGATGTTCGGGTGCGCGCTGGTGCTCACGGTCGGTTTCCTGGCGTGGGTGCCGCGCCGTCACCTGTGGTTCACCGTGCTGGGCGCGGGGACCATCTGCGGCTACCTGCTGCACGGCTTCCTGGTGAAGGGGGCCGGCTACTTCGGTCTGTTCGACCGCTACGAGTGGCTCTCGGGACCCGCCGGGCTGGTGGCCGTCTCCCTCGTCGCGGCTGTCGCGGTGACCGCGCTCTGCACCCCGCCGGTCCGGCGCGCGCTGCGCTTCGCCACCGAGCCGGACATGAACTGGGCCTTCCGCCGGGACGCCGTCGGGCGCTGACCCTGTCCGGATCGATCCGGTGCCGCCCCGTTCGCGGGCGGCACCGGATCAGTTCGTTCCGGGGTTGGCTTGATCCCGTTGTTCGGAGACCACTTTGCCTCCGGGGAGCCCCAACAACCCACGCACCTGCGCATATTTCTCGCTCAGCCGGGTACGGACGGCCGGTTCCAGGACGGCGAGACGGCCGGGATCCGCGTTGTGGGCAAGATCCGACTCCTTGACCAGCAGGGCGCCGGGAGTGGCGAGAATCCGCCCGGTGTACGCGACGAGGTCCTCGCCGTCCCGCTTGGTGACGGCGAGGACCATGTCCTTCACGTGCTGCGGCAAGGGGGCCTCGTCCAGCCACTGCCGGGAGAGCGCGTCGTCCTCGACGGCGTCGTGCAGCCACGCGGCAGCGATCTGGTCCTCACCGCCGCCCCGCTCGCGCACGCCGCCGGCGACCGCGGCCAGGTGCTCGACGTACGGGCGCCCCGCCTTGTCCGTCTGGGCGCGATGGGCCTCGCGGGCGATCGCCTCGACCTGGGCCAGGGTCAGATACGGGGTCGGCATGCGCCGACTGTACGCCGGGAGGGCGATTCTTCGAAGGCTCCATAGTTGCAGTGTCAATCGTTCGGTAAACTAATTACTGACGATTCCTTGACACGCTCTTGACCGAACGAAGGATCAGGCTCATCGGACACGCAGACACGCTCATCGCCATGGGCGGCGCCTTCCTGGCGGCCGCCGTCCTCGCCCGCGTCGGCGGCCGCATCGGACTGCCGACCATCCCCCTCTTCATCCTGGCCGGGATCCTGCTCGGCCCGCACACCCCCGGAGTCGTCCTCGTGGACGACCCTCACGAGCTGGAGATGCTCTCCGCGCTCGGCCTGGTGCTGCTGCTCTTCTACCTGGGGCTGGAGTTCCACGTCGACGACCTCAAGGCCGGCGGCCGGAAGATGGTGCTCGCGGGCACCGTCTACCTGATCCTCAACGTCGGCGCCGGACTCGGCTTCGGTTTCCTCCTCGGCTGGGGCAACGCCGAGGCGCTGGTCCTGGCGGGCGTGATCGGCATCTCCTCCTCCGCGATCGTCACGAAGATCCTGGTCGACCTGAAGCGGCTGAACAGCCCGGAGACCAAGCCGATCCTCGGCATCATCGTGGTCGACGACGTCTTCCTCGCCCTCTACCTGGCCGCCCTGCAGCCGATCCTGTCCCACTCCGACGGCCTCGGCGCCGCCCTGCGGGACGGTGGCAAAGCGTTCGGCTTCCTGCTGCTGCTGGCTCTCGCGGCCCGTTTCGGCACCAGGATCATCAGCAGGCTGATCAACACACGGGACGACGAGCTGCTGGTCATCTCCTTCCTGGGCGCCGCGGTGCTCGTCGCCGGGGTCTCCGACTGGTTCGGGGTCGCGGACGCGATCGGGGCCTTCATGGTCGGTCTGATGCTCGGCAGCACGACCTCGGGTGACCGCATCATGAAGCTGGTGCATCCGCTGCGGGACGCCTTCGGTGCGATCTTCTTCTTCGCGTTCGGGCTCTCCATCAACCCGGGAGACCTGCCGAGCGTGATGTGGCCGGTGCTCATCGCGGTCGCGCTGACGGTGGCGATGAATGTGCTCTCCGGCGTGTTCTCCGCGCGGGTGTACGGATTCGGCCCGCTGGAGGCGTCGAACATCTCCACCACGCTGATGGCCCGGGGTGAGTTCGCGCTGATCCTCGCCACCATGGCGGCGGGCGCGGGGCTGGACGAACGGCTCTCCCCGTTCATCGCCGGATACGTGCTCGTGCTCGCGGTCCTGGCACCGCTGGCCGCCGGACGATCCCACTGGCTCGCCCGGGTCCTGCCCGGTGGGCGGCCGAGGGACGGGGACCAGGAGAAGGTGCCGGTCCCGGCATGACGGCTCCCGGCTCGGGTGCGGGCGGCCGTCCCCGTGCCCGACACCGGGATCTTCACGTTCGAGTGACGCGGAGACTTGACCTTGACGCCAGCACCTTTTGACCGCTTTCGTGCGGTTCAGGCGCGACGGGACAACAGCAGCAGCGCGCGGTCGTCGTTGACGTCCTTCGCGCATGCCTCGATGAGGTGCCAGGCCGCGCCCTCGAAGCCCGTGGTCACATAGCGGTCGGCCTCGCCGGTGAGCCGGTCGATGCCTTCGGCCATGTCCCGGTCGGACGCCTCCACCAGGCCGTCCGTGAAGAGCATCAGCACATCGCCGGGCTCCAACGACCCCTTGACCGCGTCGAACTGCGCCCCGTCGTACACACCCAGCAGCGGCCCCTCGGCCGCCTTCTCCTCCCACTGGCCCGTGCCGGCGTGGAGTTGCAGGGCGGGTGGGTGCCCGGCCGAGAGGAGCTCGTAGTCGCCCGACTCCAGGTCCAGGACCAGATGGATGGAGGTGGCGAAGCCCTCGTCCCAGTCCTGGCGCAGCAGGTAGCCGTTGGCGGCGGGGAGGAAACCGTGCGGCGGCAGCGAGCCCAGGAGACCGCCGAAGGCGCCGGAGAGCAGCAGGGCGCGGGAGCCCGCGTCCATGCCCTTGCCGGAGACGTCGGTGAGTACGGCTTCCAGGGTGCGGCCGCCGTTGGTGCGGGCCGCGACGACGAAGTCGCCGGAGAAGGACTGGCCGCCCGCCGGGCGGAGCGCCATCTCGCGGTGCCAGCCCTGGGGCAGTCGCGGCAGGGCGCTCTGGACCCGGATCCGCTCGCGCAGGTCGAAGAGCATCGTGCCGCCGCGGCGCCACGGCACCCCCACCCTCGCCCGGAACTGGGCGAGGATCAGCCCGAAGAAGCCGCAGGCGGCGACGACCAGGACGGTGCCCGGGGTGACCCGGGCGGGCCCTTCCGCGTACGGGCCCAGCGCGATGGACTCCACGATCAGGGCGGCGGCGGCGGTCGCGTAGAGGCTCAGCAGACTGGCCGGCCTCAGCAGCAGGCCGCCCGCGACGATCGGCAGGGCCAGGGCCGTGGGCGAGCACCAGACCGGGTTGAGCAGGGTGGCGAAGGTGATCGCCGGGATGATGACCAGCAGACCGGCAAGCGCTATCCAGTCGGACCCGTCACCGCGGAAGTAGTCGACCCCGGACCTGCGCAGGGCGATGCGCGCCCGGTGCACCGATCTTCGCCACCGGGCCGGGTACGCGTCCACTCCTCCGCGACGGGCCATTGTCGGGACCCTATCCACCCGACGGCCTCCGGTGCAGGGGGACCCCTGTGACAATGTGTTCGAAATTGGGTCGCCCTTATGACTTACCCTCGGTAGCCATGGCATATGACGACGGAATCGCTCGCGTCCTCCGCCATCGGGCGGGGCTGCTTCAGGACAACTTCGAGGCCTGCCGCAGACGGTGCCGGGTGCCGGAAGGGCCGACGGGGCCGCGCGACGCCCGACCTGCACGGCGGCTCGCCCCGCGGGCAGGTCAGGCCCGCTGGCAGACAGGACACCAGAAGAGGTTGCGGGCGGCCAGGTCCGCCGTGCGGATCCCGGTGCCGCAGACATGACAGGCTTGGCGGGCCCGGCGATAGACGTAGACCTCGCCGCCGTGGTCGTCGACACGTGGGGGACGCCCCATCGCCTCGGGCAGGTGCTCGGGGCGGACCGTGTCGATCCGGTTCTTCCGCACGCCTTCGCGCATCAGTGCGCGGAGGTCGGCCCAGATGGCGTCCCACTCCCCCCGCGTCAGGTCCTTGCCGAGGCGGTACGGGTCGATGCCGTGCCGGAAGAGGACCTCCGCCCGGTAGACGTTGCCGACGCCGGAGACGACCTTCTGGTCCATCAGCAGGGCGGCCACCGTGACGCGGCTGCGGGAGATCCGCTGCCAGGACCGTTCGCCGTCCTCGTCGGTGCGCAGCGGGTCCGGGCCGAGCCGGTCGTGTATCGCGCGCTTCTCCGGGCCGGTGATCAGCGCACAGGTGGTGGGGCCGCGCAGGTCGGCGTGGTGGGCGTCGTTGGCCAGGCGGAGCCGGACCGTGTCGGTGGGCGGCGGCGCCGGCGCCGTACCGAAGCCGAGCTTGCCGAACAGGCCCAGGTGGATGTGGACCCAGGCCGATCCCTCGAAGCCCAGGAAGAGGTGTTTCCCGTGGGCGTCGACGCCGGTGAAGGTCCGGCCGTCCAGCAGTGCCGCGCTGTCGGAGAACTTCCCCTGCGGGCTGCTCACCCGCACCGGACGGCCCGCGAACCGCTCGCGGTGGTCCGCGGCGAGACGGTGGATCGTATGCCCCTCGGGCACGGCGGATCTCCTCGGTGAACCGACCGTGCCGCCGGGCGGGACCCGGCGGCACGGGAAAGCGGGGGTGCGGGCTGGTTCAGCCCTGCTGCGGGTGGTGGGCCGGGATCGGGGGGAGCTCGCCGGTGCTCTCGTACGCCGACAGCATCTCGATGCGGCGGGTATGCCGCTCCTCGCCCGAGTACGGAGTGTCCAGGAAGATCTCGACGAACCTCGTGCACTCCTCCAGCGAGTGCATCCGGCCACCGATGGCCACCACGTTGGCGTCGTTGTGCTCGCGGCCGAGCGCGGCCGTCTGCTCGCTCCAGGCGAGTGCGGCGCGAACGCCCTTGACCTTGTTCGCGGCGATCTGCTCGCCGTTGCCCGAACCGCCGATGACGATGCCGAGGCTGCCCTTGTCCGCGGCCGTCCGCTCGGCGGCACGGAGGCAGAACGGCGGGTAGTCGTCCTGGGCGTCGTAGATGTGGGGACCACAGTCGACGGCCTCGTGGCCGTGGGCGGTGAGCCACGTGACGAGGTGGTTCTTCAGTTCGTAGCCAGCATGATCGGAGCCGAGGTACACGCGCATGGTGCGAAGTGTGGCATGAACGGGCCGGGGTATCCGCCAGCGGGGTCGGGACCCACCGGACGGTCCGGGGCTCCGGTCCAGGGGCGCTGTGTGCAACGCCACGTGGGCAACGATCGGTCAAAGAAACGGATTAAGGGGTTCCGTTCCAGGTGCCGCTCGGGCTTGAATGCGTGGCCTTGCCTTTGCGGCACTCCCGCGGGGCAGGGCCGACCCACGTGATCAGAGAACGTAAGGATTCGATCCATGACGTCGCAGACGACGCTGACCGAGCCTGGCCCACAGCCCGGCGAGCCGGGCAAGCCGGACTCCCCGGACGGACTCCAGGCCGGCCTGAAGAACCGTCATCTTTCGATGATCGCCATCGGCGGAGTGATCGGCGCGGGCCTCTTCGTCGGCTCCGGCGCCGGTATAGCCGCCGCGGGGCCGGCCATTCTCCTGTCGTACGCGCTGGTCGGCCTCATGGTCGTCTTCGTCATGCGGATGCTCGGTGAGATGGCCGTCGCCCGGCCGAGCTCCGGCTCCTTCTCCGCCTACGCGGACCGGGCCCTGGGCCGCTGGGCCGGCTTCTCGATCGGCTGGCTGTACTGGTTCTTCTGGGTCGTGGTGCTCGCCGTCGAGGCCACGGCGGGTGCCAAGATCCTGGAGGGCTGGATCCCGGGCGTGCCACAGTGGGCCTGGGCCCTGATCGTGATGGTGGTGCTGACGGCGACCAACCTGGTTTCGGTCGGCTCGTACGGCGAGTTCGAGTTCTGGTTCGCCGGGATCAAGGTCGTGGCCATCGGTGCCTTCGTCGTCGTCGGCATGCTCGCCGTCTTCGGCCTGCTGCCGGGCTCGGACAATCCCGGATCGGGCCTCGCCCACCTCACGGACACCGGCGGGTTCTTCCCCGAAGGTCCGGGCGCCATCCTCACGGGTGTGCTGATGGTCGTCTTCTCCTTCATGGGCAGCGAGATCGTGACCCTGGCGGCCGGTGAGTCGCAGGACCCGCAGCGCGCCGTCTCCAAGGCCACCAACAGCGTGATCTGGCGTATCGCCATCTTCTACCTGGGCTCGATCTTCGTCGTCCTGACGCTGCTGCCGTGGAACGACCCGTCGATCGTCAAGGACGGTTCGTACGTCGCGGCGCTGAACGCCATCGGCATCCCGCACGCCGGCCAGGTCATGGACGTCATCGTGCTGACGGCCGTGCTGTCCTGTCTCAACTCCGGCCTCTACACGGCTTCCCGCATGGCCTTCTCGCTCGGTCAGCGGGGGGACGCGCCGAAGGCCTTCGCCCGCGTGAACAGGCGGGGCGTGCCGCAGGCGGCGATCCTCTCCTCCGTCGTGTTCGGCTTCGTGGCGGTCTTCTTCAACTACCGCTGGCCTGACACGGTGTTCCAGTTCCTGCTGAACTCCTCCGGCGCGGTGGCCCTGTTCGTGTGGCTGGTCATCTGCTTCACCCAGCTGCGGATGCGCGGCATCATCCTGCGTGAGTCGCCCGAGAAGCTGGTCGTACGGATGTGGCTCTTCCCGTACCTGACCTGGGCGACGATCGCGATGATCTCGTTCGTGCTGGTCTACATGCTGACCGACGACGCCGGACGCGAGCAGGTGCTGCTCTCGCTGCTGGTCGCGGTGCTGGTGGTGGCCGTCTCGCTGGTGCGCGAGGCACGCAGCCGGAAGGCACCGGCCCCGGTCGAGTGACCACCGCCCAGGCCTGACGACGGGTGTCAGGCACACCCGGGAGGCTCTCCCCCGCCACGCGATCCAGCGAGCGACGGAGGGCCTTCCTCGTGTCCGGCCCACGGGCCGCCGTGCGGACCCGCCCCGCTCAGCGGCGCGTCCCCCGCCCCGTCGCCCTCGACGGGGACGCGGCCCCCGAGGCCCAGGACGCGCGAGAGGCCCGCCGGTCCTGTCGCGGCCCGGCGAGCCTCTTCGGTGGTGCCTGTGGTGTCAGCCGCGGCGGCCGGCGAGCTTCCAGGCAGCGGGCAGCGCACCCATGGCCAGCGCGGCCTTGAGCGCGTCGCCGATCAGGAACGGCACCAGGCCGGCCGCGATCGCGGCGCTCATCGACATCCCGGTGGAGAGCGCCAGGTACGGCACGCCGACCGCGTAGATGATCGCGGAGCCGACGGCCATCGTCCCCGCGGTCCGCAGGACGGAGCGGTCGCCGCCGCGCCGGGCGAGGCCGCCGACGACCGTGGCGGCGAGCAGCATGCCCAGGATGTAGCCGAACGAGGCGCCGCCCGCGCCGGAGCTGCCCTCGGAGAACCACGGCATGCCGGCCATGCCGACCAGCGCGTACAGGGCGAGGGAGAGGAACCCGCGCCGGGCGCCGAGCGCGGTGCCGATGAGCAGCGCGGCGAAGGTCTGCCCGGTGACGGGCACCGGGGAGCCGGGCACGGGCACGGCGATCTGGGCCGCGATGCCGGTGAGGGCGGCGCCGCCGACGACCAGGGCCGTGTCCACGGCGTAGCGGTGCCGGACGGCGGGCAGCAGGTCGGCGAGGACCGCTCCGGAACGGATGGGGGCGGCAGCAGTGCTCATCGGGACTCCGCGGGTGAGGGCAGCAGGACGGGTGGGGACGGACTGAGGGTGACGTTAGCCGACGGAATATCGCTCGATCACCATCAGCCGCCCACAAAGCGGCGGTTGAGGGATTAGTGGGGTTCGAACAAATGGCGCCACGCAATCACTCCTCGGCGTGATGCTTGTCACGGTGGTGAGGATGGTGCGACTCCCCGCACGGGAAGGGCACGGAGGACGTGAGACTGTAGCTTCCCCATAAATGATCCGAGAGTGACCCTCAGCTCATGCACGATGCGTCTCCCCCCGCGCACACCCCCGGCCCGTCCGGCTCCGCTCCGCCGGAACCCGTTCCTTCCGAACCCCTGGCCCACGGCCTGAAGCAGCGCCATCTGACGATGCTCGGACTGGGCGGGGTGATCGGCGCCGGGCTGTTCGTCGGCTCGGGTGCCGGGATCGCGGTCGCCGGACCCGCCATCGTCCTCTCGTACCTGATCGCGGGCACGCTCGCGATGCTGGTGATGCGGATGCTCGGCGAGATGTCGGCGGCGATGCCCGCGTCCGGGTCCTTCTCCGTGCACGCGGAACGCGCCCTGGGCCGCTGGGCCGGATTCAGCGTGGGCTGGCTCTACTGGTTCCTGCTGGTGGTGGTCCTCGCCGTGGAGGCGACGGCCGCCGCGCAGATCGCCCACTCCTGGGTTCCGGCGGTGGATCCGTGGCTCTGGGTGCTGCTCTTCATGGTGGTGTTCACCGTGGCCAACCTGACAGCCGTGAAGAACTTCGGCGAGTTCGAGTTCTGGTTCGCCGCGCTCAAGGTGGCCGCGATCGTGGTCTTCCTGGCGCTCGGCCTGCTGGCCGTCTTCGGGGTCCTCCCCGACAGCGGTCCGGTGGGACTGGTGAACCTCACCGGTCAGGGCGGCTTCCTGCCGAACGGCTGGGCCGGCGTCGTCTCCGGTGTGCTCACGGTGGTGTTCGCCTTCGGCGGGCTGGAGGTGCTGACGATCGCGGCGGCGGAGACCGAGGACCCGGCACGCGCGGTGGGGCGTGCGGTGCGCAGCGCGATGGTGCGCATCCTGTTCTTCTACGTCGGCTCGATGCTGGTGATCGTGACCGTGCTGCCGTGGACCGCGCAGCGGGCGGGGCTGAGCCCGTACGTGAAGGTGCTGGACGCGATCGGGGTGCCGTCGGCCGGGCAGATCATGAACATCGTGGTGTTCGTGGCGCTGCTCTCGGCGCTCAACGCCAACCTGTACGGGTCGTCCCGGATGATCTTCTCGCTCGCCGAGCGCGGCGAGGCGCCGCGCGCACTGCTCAAGGTGTCGGGGAGCGGCGGCAGCGGGGTGCCGCGACGGGCTGTGCTGGCCTCGGTGGCCTTCGGCTTCGTCTCCGTGCTGCTCAACCTGCGCTGGCCTGACTCGGTGTTCCTCTACCTGCTCAACTCGGTCGGCGCGGTCCTGCTGTTCGTGTGGGGTCTGATCGCCGCCTCGCAGCTGCGGCTGCGGCGCAGGCTGGAGCGCGAGGCACCGGGTGCGCCGGCCCTGCGGATGTGGTGCTTCCCGTATCTGACCTGGCTGACGCTGGCCGCCCTGCCGGCCGTCCTGCTGCTGATGCTCACCGATGACGCGGCCCGCCCTCAGGTGCTGTGGTCGGCCGGGGCCACCGGGCTGGTGCTGCTCGTCGCGGCCGCGCGGGAGCTGCGGGCGAAGCCGTAGGCGGGTGCACACCCTTGTGTGAGCCGGGTGACCGTACGGCCCAGCGGTTGCGCGGGTGCGCTGCCTCGCGCACCGCCGTCTGTCGATGATCGCCCGGGCCGGAGCACGGCACGTCGGCCAAAACTGAGTGCATGAGGCACGGTCGTTCTGCGAGGGTGCCCCCATGAATCCCCTCCCCGCCGATCCCACGGTGCTGCACCCGATGCCCGGCCAGCCCCGGGTGGTGCAGCTGAAACCCCTGATCACCTCGGAACTGATCGAGGTCGGTGAGTACTCGTACTACGACGACCCCGATGACGCGACCGCGTTCGAGACCCGCAACGTGCTGTACCACTACGGTCCGGAGAAGCTCGTCATCGGCAGGTTCTGCGCGCTGGGAACCGGGGTGCGGTTCCTCATGAACGGCGCCAACCACCGGATGGACGGCCCGTCCACGTTCCCGTTCCCCACCCTGGGCGGCTCCTGGGCCGACCACTTCGACCTGCTGGCCGGTCTGCCGGGCCGGGGCGACACCGTGGTGGGCCACGACGTGTGGTTCGGCCACCGGTCGACGGTGATGCCGGGCGTACGGATCGGGAACGGCGCGATCATCGCCGCGGGTGCGGTCGTCACCCGTGACGTGCCGGACTACGGCATCGTCGGCGGCAACCCGGCGACGCTGATCCGCACCCGGTACGACGACGCGGACATCGCCCGGCTGCTCGCCGTCGCCTGGTGGGACTGGCCCGCCGAGCACATCACCGAGCACGTCCGCACGATCATGTCCGGCAGCATCGACGAGCTGGAGACGGCCGCGCCCGGGGCCCCGCCCGGCCGGGACGCCGAGCCCCGATGAGCACCTCGCCCGCCTCCGTACGGAGATGGAGCACCGGCCGGCCCGCCCGCCGGCGCCCGGCCAGGCCCGCGTCGAGCAGGACCTTCCACGTGGGACTCCTCTTCGCCTTCGCCGCCCTGGGGATGCTCTTCGGGGACACGATGGCGGGCTGATTCGTCCCGTGGGAGTGGAGAGGCGGCCGGCCACCTCCTGCTCCGGCTGCCCGTGGCACCCCCTCCGCTGTTCGCACCGCGGCCCAGGTCCCCCTGACCCCGGCGTTCCCGATGGCCGCCCAACAGCCGTACACGCGCCCGTACATGAGGCGGCAAGGCCCCGTCCGCACTGCCGTAACCCCTCGTGGCTTTGGTGGGTCTCCCACCACACGAGGAGTCAGCATGTCCCAGCACCCCAGGCGCCGTTCGCTACTCCTGGCCACGGCCGCCGTGTCGGCAGCCGCGGCGGCTCCGGCCGCCGCCGCGGACCGCGGCGAGGGACGGCGCGGTCCGCTGGTCATCGGCCACCGGGGCGCGGCCGGCTGGCGGCCCGAACACACCGCTTCCGCCTACACCTTCGCGGTACGCGCCGGGGCCGACTGGATCGAGCCCGACCTCGTCCCGACGAAGGACCATGTCCTGGTCGTGCGCCACGAGAACGAGATCTCCGGTACGACGGACGTGGCCGCGCACCCGGAGTTCGCGGGCCGCCGCGCCACGAAGACGGTGGACGGCCGTGCCGTCACCAGCTGGTTCACCGAGGACTTCACCCTCGCCGAGCTGAAGACGCTGCGCGCCGTGGAGCGGCTGCCCCTGGTCCGCAACCGCAACACGGTCTTCGACGGACGCGAGCAGGTCCTGACCTTCCAGGAGGTCGTGGATCTGGCCCGGGCGCTGTCGAAGCAGCACGGCCGCCGGATCGCGGTGTTCCCCGAGACGAAGCACCCGACGTACTTCCGCTCGATCGGCCTGCCCCTGGAACCGGAGCTGGTCCGGATCGTCCGCCGCAACCGGCTCACCGCCCGTGACTGCGTCGTCCAGTCCTTCGAGCCCTCCAGCCTGCACCGGGTCGCCGGGGCGCGGCTCGGCCTTCCGCTCTGGCAGGCGCTGGGCACGAGCGGCGGCCCGTTCGGCCACCCGGTCACGTACCGGGAGATGATGACGCCCGCCGGGCTGCGCGAGATCGCCTCGTACGCGCAGTGGATCGGGCCCGACAAGTCCTCGCTCGTGCCGCCGCTCACCCTGCTGGCCGACGCCCACGCGGCGGGGCTGAAGGTCGGCGCGTACACGTTCCGTGCCGAGAACCAGTACCTCCCCGCCGCCTACCGCAGGGGCACCGTGCCGGCCGAATTCGGTGACGCCTTCGCGGAGTACGCCTTCCACTTCGGTCAGGGGGTGGACGCGGTCGTCACGGACTTCCCGGACCTGGCGGCGGCGGCGCGCGAGGGTCTGCGGTCCTAGGTCCAGCGACTGATCACTTCCGCTGTCTCCTCCTGCTAGCCTGCAATTGCGAACGACTTGCAATAACGAAACGTCAGCAGTTGGAGGGTTCGAACCCATGGCCACGTACACGCTTCCGGAACTCCCGTACGACTACGCGGCGCTCGAACCGGTCATCGACCCGCAGATCATCGAGCTCCACCACGACAAGCACCACGCGGCGTACGTCAAGGGCGCGAACGACACCCTGGAGCAGTTGGAAGAGGCCCGCGACAAGGAGGCCTGGGGGGCGGTCAACGGCCTCCAGAAGAACCTCGCCTTCCACCTGTCCGGCCACATCCTGCACTCGATCTACTGGCACAACATGACCGGCGACGGCGGCGGGGAGCCCCTCGCGGCGGACGGTGTGGGCGACCTGGCCGACGCGATCGCCGAGTCCTTCGGCTCGTACGCGGGCTTCAGGTCGCAGCTGACGAAGGCCGCCGCCACCACGCAGGGTTCCGGCTGGGGCGTCCTGGCGTACGAGCCGGTCAGCGGAAGGCTGATCGTCGAGCAGGTCTACGACCACCAGGGCAACGTCGGTCAGGGCTCGGTCCCGATCCTGGTCTTCGACGCCTGGGAGCACGCGTTCTACCTGCAGTACAAGAACCAGAAGGTCGACTTCATCGAGGCGATGTGGCGCGTCGTCGACTGGCAGGACGTGGCGAAGCGGTACGCCGCGGCCAAGGAGCGCGCGGACGTGCTCCTGCTCGCCCCCTGACGGTCCCCGGGCGTCCTGCCCCGTGATCGTCTTCTCAGCCTTCACCCGGCAGGCGGATGGACGGAGAACCCCCGCGAGGACGTGACTCGCGGGGGTTCTCCCCTGCCGGGGCGGCTTCGGGAACGCCGGGCGGGGCGCCCACCCGGCAGCGCACCCCGCGGCGGGGGTCAGTCGAAGACGGGGTCCTGCGTACGGGTGCGCTTGATCTCGTAGAAGCCGGGGACCGACGCCACGAGCAGCGTGCCGTCCCACAGCTTGGCCGCGTCCTCGCCCTTCGGGGCGGGGGTGACGACCGGTCCGAAGAAGGCGATCTGCTCGCCGTCGGGGCCCGGTACGGCGATGACCGGGGTGCCGACGTCCTGGCCGACCTTGTCGATGCCTTCCTGGTGCGAGGCGCGCAGCTCGGCGTCGTACGCGTCGGAATCGGCGTGATCCGCGAGCTCCACCGGCAGGCCGACCTCCTCCAGCGACGCCACGACCGCCTCGCGGGTGGGCCCCTCGCCCTTGTTGTGGAAGCGGGTTCCCATGGCCGTGTACAGGGGGCCGACGACCTCGTCGCCGTGCTTCTCCCGGGCGGCGATCACGACCCGGACCGGGCCCCACGCCTTGGTCGCCAGCATGTCCCGGTACTCCTCGGGCAGCTCGTCCAGCCTGTTCTCGTTCAGGACGGCCAGGCTCATGACGTGCCAGCGGACCTCCACGTCGCGGACCTTCTCCACTTCCAGCATCCAGCGGGAGGTCATCCAGGCCCAGGGACAGAGCGGGTCGAACCAGAAGTCCGCCGGGGTCCTGCTGTTCGACGTGCTGTTCTCGGGCATGTCTCTCCTCATGAGGTCGTCTCGCGCCTGGGGTGGAAACGCCACGGGACGCTCCCGCCATTCCCGCTCACAGGTGCTCGCGGCCGCATGGGAGGATCCACGGTGTTCGAATAAGACATAAATGAGTCACAAAGGAGTGCTCGTGCCCGGTGAGAACCTGTCCCGCGACGAGGCCCGCGAAAGGGCCGAGCTGCTGACCGTCGACGGATACGAGGTCGCTCTCGACCTGCGTTCCGCCGTCGGTGAGTCCGACGGGGAGGCGCCGCGCACCTTCCGCTCGGTGACCACGATCCGTTTCCGTGCCGCGCGCGCGGGTGCCTCGACCTTCGCCGACCTGCTGGCCCCGTCCGTGAGCACGGTGACGCTGAACGGCAAGGCGCTGGACCCGGCGGCCGTCTTCGACGGCACCCGGATCGCACTGGACGGCCTCGCCGAGGGCGAGAACGTCCTGGTGGTCGACGCGCAGTGCGCGTACAGCCGGACCGGCGAGGGCATGCACCGGTTCGTCGACCCCGAGGACGGCGAGGTCTACCTCTACACGCAGTACGAGCCGGCCGACGCACGGCGCGTCTACGCGAACTTCGAACAGCCCGACCTGAAGGCGCCCTACCGCTTCGAGGTGACGGCCCCCGAGAGCTGGACGGTCCGGTCCAACGGCGCGGAGGAGTTCCACGAGGGCGAGGTGTGGCGGTTCGCGGAGACGAAGCCCATCTCGACCTACATCACGGTGGTCGTCGCGGGTCCGTACCACTGCGAGAGCGACCTCTACACCCGTACGTTCGACGACGGTTCGAAGCTGGAGATCCCGCTGGGCGCGATGTGCCGCAAGGGGCTCGCACGGCACTTCGACGCGGACGACATCTTCCTGATCACCAAGCAGGGCCTGGACTTCTTCCACGACCACTTCGACTACCCGTACCCGTTCGGGAAGTACGACCAGGCGTTCGTGCCCGAGTACAACCTCGGCGCCATGGAGAACCCCGGCTGCGTCACCTTCCGCGAGGAGTACATCTACCGCGGCAAGGTCACCTCGGCCTCCTACGAGCGGCGCGCCAACGTCATCCTGCACGAGATGGCGCACATGTGGTTCGGCGACCTGGTCACCATGCGGTGGTGGGACGACCTGTGGCTGAAGGAGTCCTTCGCCGACTTCATGGGGTCGTTCTCGATGGTGGAGGCCACCCGCTTCACCAACGGCTGGATCACCTTCGCCAACAACCGCAAGGCCTGGGCGTACCGCGCCGACCAGCTGCCGTCCACGCACCCGGTCACGGCCGACATCCGTGACCTGGAGGACGCCAAGCTGAACTTCGACGGCATCACGTACGCCAAGGGCGCCTCGGTGCTGAAGCAGCTGGTGGCGTACGTGGGACGGGACGCGTTCCTGGAGGGCGCGCGCCGCTACTTCAAGCAGCACGCGTACGGCAACACCCGGCTGGGCGACCTCCTCTCGGTGCTGGCCGAGACGTCCGGGCGTGACATGACCGCCTGGTCGCGCTCGTGGCTGCAGACCGCGGGCGTCAACGTCCTGACGCCTGTCGTGACGTACGACGCGGCGGGCCGGATCGCCGAACTCGCGGTGATCCAGGAGGCGGCCGACTCCCACCCGGAGCTGCGCCCGCACCGGGTCGCGGTCGGCCTGTACCGGCTCTCCCCGGAAGGTGCGCTGGTGCGGTTCGCGCGCGCCGAGGCGGACGTCGCCGGCGTGCGCACCGTCATCGCGGACCTGGCGGGTGGCGAGCGGCCGGATCTGGTGCTGGTCAACGACGACGACCTCACGTACTGCAAGGTCCGCTTCGACGAGGGGTCCCTCGCCACGCTGCGCGAGCACCTCGGCGACATCACCGACCCGCTGGCCCGGGCGCTGTGCTGGTCCGCGCTGTGGAATCTGACCCGGGACGCGCTGCTGCCGGCCCGCGACTTCGTCTCGCTGGTGCTGGCGTTCGCCGGCCGGGAGTCGGACATCGGCGTGCTCCAGATGCTGCACTCCTGGACGCAGTCGGCGCTCGTGCACTACGCCGCGCCCGCGTGGCGCGAGGAGGGCGGCCGGGTGCTGGCCGAGGGGGCGCTCGGGGAGCTGCGTCTCGCGGAGCCGGGCAGTCAGCACCAGCTGACCTGGGCCCGGTTCTTCGCATCGGTCGCCACCTCGGACGCGGACTTCCAGCTGCTGGGCGGCCTGCTCGACGGCTCGGCCGTGATCGAGGGCCTGGACGTCGACCAGGAGCTGCGCTGGGCTTTCCTGTGCCCGCTGGCAGCGCACGGGGTGGCCGACGAGTCCGTCGTCGACGCCGAACTGGCCCGCGACGACACGGCGTCGGGCAAGCGCCACCACGTGCGGTGCCTGGCCTCGCGCCCCTCGGCGGCGGTCAAGGCACAGGCCTGGGCGGCGGTCGTGGAGTCGGACAAGCTGTCCAACGCGCTCGTCGGGGCGACGATCTCGGGCTTCGTGCAGCCCTCGCAGCGGGAGCTGCTGGCGCCGTACACCGCCTCGTACTTCGAGGCGATCGAGCGGGTGTGGGAGGAGCGGTCCATCCAGATCGGCATGGACGTGGTCAAGGGGCTGTTCCCGGGGCTGCAGGACGATCCCGCGACGCTCGCGGCGGCGGACGCGTGGCTGACCTCGCACCCGGCCGCGGCGCCGGCGCTGCGGCGGCTGGTCCTGGAGGCGCGGGACGATCTGGCCCGGGCCCTGCGGGGCCAGGAGCGCGACGCGGCGGCATGACCCGGCCGGCGCGTGTCCGCGGCTGACGCGGCGACCGCCGGCCCGCGCGCCCCGCACACCCGTGCGGGGCGCGCACTGCCCAGTCCCCGGCCCTGACCGCGGGGCTGCCGGAGCAGCTGTGGAACGTGGGCCTGTGCCCGCCGGGCGGCGCCTTCCTGTACACGGTGGACGCGTACCGGCCGGAGCAGGCCGTCCCCGGGCGCCCCGTGAGGAGCACGTCGGCTTCACCGGGGAGCGGGAGCGTCCGGAGCGGCTCCGGGTCACGGTCATGCGCGTCGGGGCGAAGGGACTGCGCGAAGCGATGGCGCATCAGGCGGTGCCGGTGCGTACGGCGATGAGGCGGCGGAGGACCGCGGATCGGCCGCGCGGGTGGTGGTCCTGCGGTGGTCCTGCCGCGAAGATCGGCGTTTCCACCCCTTTGGTCCCGTGTGGCGTACCGGAAGCGGTGGCGGGTCTACGCCATGTTCGTTTCTCGCCCCCGTCAACTCTCTACAAACCCCTGTCCTTTACGAAAGGCTGAGCGGTCATCGGGTACCGAATTCCGGACTCTCTCTTTCGTTCACAAAACAGGGATGCTGATGACCAAGGAATCCCCCAGCTCCATACCCGGGGCGAGACGCGCCGCGCGCATCGCCGCCGCCGCCGGTCTGGCGGCCGCGCTGGCCGCCTCCGGCGCCGCCCCGGTCTTCGCCGCCGACGACCCGGCGACCGCGCCGGTGAAGCCCGCCGCCACCAGCGACAAGGGCGACAAGCTCGGTGAGGCCGACGCCGATGTGCTGGCGAAGGCCGAGGCCAAGGGCGAGAAGAACATCACGATGATGGTCGCCACCGCGCCCGGTGCGACCGAGCAGGTCGCGGCGCAGCTGGACGCCGTCAAGGGGTCCGTGCTGGGCCGGACGTACGACAAGCTCGGCTACGTCCGGGCGACCGTGCCGACCGCGACGGCCGAGGCCACCATCAAGGCGGCGCAGAAGCTGTCGTCCGTCCACGGCATCGATCTCAAGCAGGAGATCAAGCTGGACGACCCGACGCCCGCGGGCGACCGGGCGGCCGGGGCCGAGCAGACGAAGTCGACGGGCAGTTATCCCGCGCCCGGGAAGAACACCCCGGCGAAGAACCCGTACAACCCGTCCTTCGAGACGGGCGCGGTCGACTTCGTGAAGCAGCACCCGAAGGCCGACGGCCGCGGCATCACCATCGGCGTCCTGGACTCCGGTGTGGACATCGCCCACCCGGCCCTGCAGAAGACCACCACCGGCGAGCGCAAGATCGTCGACTGGGTGACGGCCACCGACCCCGTGAACGACGGCGACGGCACGTGGCTGAAGATGGTCGAAGGTGTGGCGGGCCCCACCTTCACGAGCGCCGGCAAGACGTACTCGGCGCCGGAGGGCACGTACAAGTTCAGCCTGTTCAAGGAGTCCGCCACCCGGGGCGGCGACATGGCGGGCGACCTCAACCGTGACGGTGACACCACCGACGCGTGGGGCGTGCTGTACGACCCGGTCACCGGCACCACGCGGGTCGACCTGAACAGCAACGCCGACTTCGGCGACGACACCGTGCTGAAGCCGTACAAGGACGGGCACCAGGTCGCCTACTTCGGTACGGACGACCCGCGGACCGAGGTCGCCGAGCGCATCCCGTTCGTCGTCGAGAACCGCAAGAACGTCGTCCACAACGCGGCCGGCGACAAGGCCGACTACGTCAGCATCGGTGTCATCGAGGGCTCGCACGGCACACACGTCGCGGGCATCACCGCGGCCAACGGCCTGTTCGGCGGCAAGATGAACGGCGCGGCGCCCGGCGCCAAGGTCGTCTCCTCGCGTGCCTGCACCTGGTCCGGCGGCTGCACCAACATCGCGCTGACCGAGGGCATGATCGACCTCGTCGTGAACCGCGGTGTCGACATCGTCAACATGTCGATCGGCGGCCTGCCGCCGCTCAACGACGGCAACAACGCGCGCGCCGAGCTCTACAAGCGGCTCATCGACATCTACGGCGTCCAGCTGGTCATCTCGGCCGGCAACGAAGGCCCGGGTGTCAACACCATCGGTGACCCCGGCCTGGCCGACCACGTCATCTCGGTGGGCGCGTCGATCTCCAAGGAGACGTGGGCCGCCAACTACGGCTCCCGCGTCACCAAGAAGTACGACATGCTGCCCTTCTCCTCGCGCGGTCCGCGTGAGGACGGCGGCTTCGCGCCGATCCTGACGGCTCCGGGTGCGTCCATCAACACCACCCAGACCTGGTCGGCCGGCGGTCCGGTCAAGGAGGCGGGCTACTCGCTCCCGGCCGGCTACTCCATGCTGCAGGGCACCTCGATGTCCTCGCCGCAGGCCGCGGGCGCCGCCGCGCTGCTCCTGTCCGCCGCGAAGCAGAAGAGCATCGAGCTGCCCCCGGCCGACCTGCGTACCGCGCTGACCAGCACCGCCACCCACATCGCGGGCGTGCCCGCGCACGCCCAGGGTGCCGGTCTGATGAACATCGTCCGTGCGTGGAGCCAGATCGAGAAGAAGGGCGCCGCGGCGCACGAGTACACGGTGAAGGCCCCGGTCGACACCGCGATCGACTTCGCGCTGAAGACCCCGGGCTTCGGCACGGGCCTGTACGACCGTGAGGGCGGCCTGAAGGCCGGCCAGAAGAAGTCGTACGACGTCACCGTCACCCGCACCACGGGTCCGGACCGCGCGGTCGCGCACAAGCTGTCCTGGAAGAACAACGACGGCACCTTCAAGCTGAGCGGTTCGAGCACCGTCTCGCTGCCGCTCGGCAAGCCGGTGACCGTGAAGGTCCAGGCGAAGCCCGGCAGTGCGGGCGTGCACAGTGCGATCCTGCAGGTGGACGACAGGAAGACCGTCGGCGTGGACCAGCAGATCCTCTCCACGGTGATCGTCGCCGAGGAGCTGGTGAAGCCGGCGTACGCGTTCTCGACGACCGGCTCGGTGCAGCGCAACGGCACCACGTCGTACTTCCTGAACGTCCCGGAGGGCGCCGAGACCCTCGAGGTCGCGCTGAGCGCCCTGCGCTCGGGCAGCCAGACGCGGTTCATCTCCATCCACCCCTACGGGGTCGCGGTGGAGGACAGCGCCACGATCTACTGCTACCCGAACTACGAGAGCCCGGCCAACACCTGCCGCCCGGACACGCGCTCCTACAAGGACCCGCAGCCCGGCGTCTGGGAGATCGAGGTCGAGTCCCGCCGTACGTCGCCGCTGCTGGACAACCCGTACAAGCTGGACGTCTCGCTGCTCGGCGCCTCCTTCGACCCGGCGGTGCAGACCATCGCCGAGGCGAAGACCGGCACCCCGGCACCGGTGGACTGGACGGTCACCAACAACGCCGGTGACCTGGAGGGCAAGCTCAAGGGCGGCTCGCTCGGCTCGGCCGACGTCGAGCGTCCGTCGATCTCCACGGGCGGCGAGTACGTCAAGGAGGTCACCATCGGTGAGGGTGTCGAGAAGCTGGACATCGCCATCGGCGGTACCTCGGACGCCAACGCCGACATCGACCTGTACGTCTACAAGGGCGCCACGGAGGTCGGCGCCTCGACGACGGCGGGCTCGGAGGAGTCGGTCAGCCTGGTGAACCCGGCGGCCGGCACGTACACGGTCGTCATCGACGGCTACTCGGTCCCGGCCGGGACCACCGAGTACGACTACCGCGACGTGTACTACGCCTCGTCGCTCGGCACGATCCAGGTCGACGAGTCGGAGGCCGTGAACCTGGCCAACGGCGCGTCCGCCCAGGTCGGTGCCGAGGTCGTGGTCGCCGGAGCGGCTCCCGAGGGCCGGCAGTTCTTCGGCGAGGTCCAGCTGGTGAACTCCCGCGGCACCGCGGCGGGCACCGGCAGCGTCGTCATCGAGAAGGTGGCGCCGTAACCGCACCACGCTGAACATGTGATCCGTACGACAGTGGGGCGGGCGCTCTCCGGAGCTCCCGCCCCACTGCTCTGCCCGGCCCGTCGTCCGGGCGCCCCTCGCGCCCGCTGTCCGCCAGCCGGACAATGGATTGGACAAGAAAGCCGTGGACAGACGCATCATGGAGCGGCAACCGTGCCAGCTCGTACGTGTGAAGGAGTCCCCGTGAAGGTCGGAATCGTCGGCGCCACCGGTCAGGTCGGCACAGTCATGCGCAGGATCCTGGCCGAGCGGAAGTTCCCCGTCGCCGAACTGCGGCTCTTCGCCTCCGCACGCTCCGCGGGCTCCACGATCTCCTACGAGGGCACGGACATCACCGTGGAGGACGCCTCCACCGCGGACTACACCGGGCTGGACATCGTGCTGTTCTCCGCCGGCGGTGCGACCTCGAAGGCGCTGGCCGAGAAGGTCGCGGCCCAGGGCGCCGTCGTGATCGACAACTCCTCCGCCTGGCGCAGGGACCCCGAGGTCCCGCTGGTGGTCTCCGAGGTCAACGCGCACGCGATCGGCGACCGTCCCAAGGGCATCATCGCCAACCCGAACTGCACGACGATGGCCGCCATGCCCGTGCTGCGCCCGCTGCACGCGGAGGCCGGCCTGGAGGCGCTGACCGTGGCCACGTACCAGGCGGTGTCCGGGTCCGGGGTCGCCGGTGTCGCGGAGCTGCACGGCCAGGTCTCCGAGGTCGTGGCCGACGCGGACAAGCTCACGCACGACGGCGGCGCGGTCGACTTCCCCGAGCCGGGTGTCTACAGGCGTCCGATCGCCTTCAACGTACTGCCGCTGGCCGGCTCGATCGTCGACGACGGTTCGTTCGAGACGGACGAGGAGCAGAAGCTCCGCAACGAGTCCCGCAAGATCCTGGAGATCCCGGAGCTCAAGGTGTCCGGGACCTGCGTCCGGGTCCCGGTCTTCTCCGGCCACTCCCTGCAGATCAACGCCCGCTTCGCGCGTCCGCTCAGCGTCGAGCGCGCCCACGAGCTGCTGAAGGACGCCGAGGGCGTCGAGCTCTCCGAGATCCCGACCCCGCTCCAGGCGGCCGGCCGGGACGCCTCGTACGTGGGCCGGATCCGGGTCGACGAGACCGTCGAGCACGGTCTCGCGCTGTTCGTCTCCAACGACAACCTGCGCAAGGGCGCGGCGCTGAACGCGGTCCAGATCGCGGAGCTGGTGGCGGCCGAGCTGAAGGGCTGAACCCTCGTCCACGAAAGGGGGGCGGCCACCGGGTTCCGGTGGCCGCCCCCCTTTCGTGTGCCCGTGCCGGTGGAGGGCGAGGGGCCCGCGCAGAGCCCTGCCGGTCCCGGCCATGCGCCGACGCGGGACCGTACCCACCTGTCCGGGGAGTGGCCCGGCCCCCTTCACGGGCCCGGCGGAAACAGGACATCGCGCTGCGCGTACCCCACGTGGAAGGATGGCCCGAAACATCACAGATCTAGGAGATGACCGCGTGCCTGGCACGAATCTGACCCGCGAAGAGGCACAGGAGCGGGCGCGCCTGCTGACCGTGGACGCGTACGAGATCGATCTCGACCTCTCCGGAGCGCAGGAGGGCGGGACCTACCGGTCCGTCACCACCGTGCGCTTCGACTCCGCCGAAGCCGGTGCGGAGACTTTCATCGACCTGGTCGCCCCGGCCGTCCACGACGTCGTGCTGAACGGCAAGGCGCTGGACGTCGCCGCCGTCTTCCGCGACTCGCGGATCGCGCTGAAGCACCTGCAGGCCGGTACCAACGAGCTGAAGGTCGTCGCCGACTGCTCGTACACGAACACCGGTGAGGGTCTGCACCGGTTCGTCGACCCGGTCGACGAGCAGGCCTACCTGTACACCCAGTTCGAGGTGCCGGACGCCCGCCGGGTGTTCGCGAGCTTCGAGCAGCCCGACCTGAAGGCGGCCTTCCGGTTCACCGTGAAGGCACCGGCCGGCTGGACCGTGATCTCCAACTCGCCGACGCCGGAGCCGAAGGACGACGTCTGGTCCTTCGAGCCGACGCCGCGCATCTCCACGTACATCACGGCCCTGATCGCGGGCCCGTACCACGCGGTGCACAGCAGCTACGAGAAGGACGGCCAGTCGGTGCCGCTCGGCATCTACTGCCGTCCCTCGCTCGCCGAGTACCTCGACGCGGACGAGATCTTCGCGGTCACCCGTCAGGGCTTCGACTGGTTCCAGGAGAAGTTCGACTACGCGTACCCGTTCGCCAAGTACGACCAGCTCTTCGTCCCGGAGTTCAACGCGGGCGCGATGGAGAACGCGGGCGCGGTCACCATCCGCGACCAGTACGTGTTCCGTTCGAAGGTCACGGACGCCGCGTACGAGACGCGGGCCGAGACCATCCTCCACGAGCTGGCCCACATGTGGTTCGGCGACCTGGTCACCATGGAGTGGTGGAACGACCTCTGGCTGAACGAGTCGTTCGCCACGTACACCTCGATCGCCTGCCAGGCGTACGCCGAAGGCTCGAAGTGGCCGCATTCGTGGACCACGTTCGCCAACTCCATGAAGACGTGGGCGTACCGCCAGGACCAGCTGCCCTCCACGCACCCGATCATGGCGGACATCCGCGACCTGGACGACGTCCTGGTGAACTTCGACGGCATCACGTACGCGAAGGGCGCCTCGGTCCTGAAGCAGCTCGTGGCGTACGTGGGCCAGGACGCGTTCTTCAAGGGTGTGCAGGCGTACTTCAAGGCGCACGCGTTCGGGAACACGCGCCTGTCCGACCTGCTGGGCGCGCTGGAGGAGACCTCCGGCCGTGATCTGAAGACCTGGTCGAAGGCGTGGCTGGAGACGGCCGGCATCAACATCCTGCGCCCGGAGATCGAGACGGACGAGAACGGCCACGTCACCTCGTTCACCGTGCTCCAGGAGGCTCCGGCGCTCCCCGCCGGGGCGAAGGGCGAGCCGACGCTGCGTCCGCACCGGATCGCGATCGGCTGCTACGACCTCGACGCGGCCGGGAAGCTGGTCCGTACGAACCGGATCGAGCTGGACGTGGACGGCGAGCGCACGACCGTGGCGTACCCGGCGGGCACGGCCCGCCCGGCGGTCGTCCTGCTCAACGACGACGACCTGTCCTACGCGAAGGTCCGCCTCGACGAGGAGTCGCTGGCCGTCGTCACCGAGCACCTGGGCGATTTCACCGAGTCCCTGCCGCGGGCCCTGAGCTGGGCCTCCGCCTGGGACATGACGCGTGACGGCGAACTGGCGACGCGCGACTACCTGGCGCTGGTCCTCTCCGGGATCGGCAAGGAGTCGGACATCGGCGTCGTCCAGTCACTGCACCGCCAGGTGAAGCTGGCGCTGGACCTGTACGCGGCGCCGGAGTGGCGCGAGGCGGGTCTGACGCAGTGGACCGACGCGACGCTGGCGCACCTGCGCGCGGCGGAGCCGGGCAGCGACCATCAGCTGGCCTGGGCCCGTGCCTTCGCGGCGACGGCGCGCACGCCGCTCCAGCTGGACCTGCTGCAGTCGCTGCTGGACGGCACCGTGGACATCGAGGGCCTCGCCGTCGACACGGAGCTGCGCTGGGCGTTCGTGCAGCGTCTGGCCGCGGCCGGGCTGCTGGACGAGGAGGAGATCGCCGCGGAGTACGAGCGCGACAGGACGGCCGCGGGCGAGCGCCACGCGGCGTCCGCACGCGCGGCGCAGCCCTCCGAGGAGGCGAAGGCCGAGGCGTGGGCCTCGGTCGTGGAGTCCGACAAGCTGCCGAACTCCCTTCAGGAGGCGGTCATCAGCGGCTTCGTGCAGACCGACCAGCGTGAGCTGCTGGCTCCCTACACGGAGAGGTTCTTCGCGGCCGTCAAGGACGTGTGGGACTCGCGCAGCCACGAGATGGCCCAGCAGATCGCGGTCGGCCTGTACCCGGCCCTCCAGGTCTCGCAGGCCACGCTGGACGCGACGGACGCCTGGCTGGCCTCGGCGGAGCCGAGCGCGGCACTGCGCCGGCTGATGTCGGAGTCCCGGGCGGGCGTGGAGCGTGCGCTGAAGGCGCAGGCGGCGGACGCCGCGGCGGCGACCGCGTAGCCGTCCCTCCGTACGGATGAGGGGCGCCTCCTTCGGGGGGTGCCCCTGAGGCGGGACCGGCCGGCCGCGGGCCCGGTTCCCTGGCGAGGCGGTGGCCGGAGAAGGCGTCGGTCCTCACCCGGCCGCCTCGGCGCGCGGAGAGCCGGTGAGCTCCGCGTCCGCCCGCTCCGGCGGGGCACGTGCCGCCTCGGCGTGGCCCCTCCGCAGACGCGGAGCTTCCGCACGTCCCACCCGGTCATGGCCGCACCCGACCGGTGTCCGGACAGGCCGATGCGCCGCGCGGCACTGCGTGCCGGCGGCGCGTCCGTGAAGAGCCGGGCCCCTAGGCCTTCTTGGACCTGTCGAGGACCATGACGAGCCCGGCGATCACCAGGAAGAGGACGATCGGCAGTCCGACGAAGACCCCGAGGGTCTCCCCCACTCCGATCCCCTGACCCGGGTCGTCACCGTCGTCGCGGGTGAGAGCGAGCGCGGGGGACGACATGAGCAGCATCATCAGCGTCGTACCGGCCGCGACGGCACCGGCGCGCATAGCGTTCTTCTTGTCCACGGGACAAACGTAGCGAACGCCCGGGAGCGACGCGCGCCCGGGGGTGCCGTACGGGGCAATGCGCCTAGGGCCGGTCCGCGCCGGGTCTCAGAACCTCCATCAGGCGGTGCAGCCGGGGCGAGGCGGCGATCTGCTCCAGGGTGACGGGGTGTCCCTCGGCATCGGCGACGGGCAGGCGCCAGTTGGGGTACTGGTCCCAGGTGCCCGGGAGGTTCTGCGGGCGGCGGTCGCCCACGGTGTCCGGGAGCCAGACTCCGGCCATCCGGGCCGGGGTGCGCAGCAGGAAGCGGTGGACGGCACGGACGGCGGCCTCCTCGTCGCCGCCGCCCTCGGGCAGCAGCCGGAGCCGGGCCAGGAAGGACAGCCACTCGGCGGTGTCGGCGGCGTCCTCGGCCAGCTCCTGCTCCAGGGGGCGGGTGAGCAGGCCGAGGCGGTGGCGGAGCGTCACGTGGTCGCCCGTCAGCCGGGCGGCCGTGGTCGGCAGGTCGTGGGTGGTGGCCGTGGCCACGCAGCCGCTGCGCCACTTCTCCGGGGGCAGCGGGCGCCCGGTGCCGTCCCAGTCGCGCTCGAACCAGAGGACGGACGTACCGAGCACTCCGCGCCTGGCGAGCGCCTCGCGCACACCGGGCTCGACGGTGCCGAGGTCCTCCCCCATGACGACGGCACCGGCGCGGTGCGCCTCCAGGACGAGGACGGCGAGCATCGCCTCGGCGTCCTGGCTGACGTAGGTGCCCTCGGTGGGCGGCCTGCCCTCGGGCACCCACCAGAGCCGGAAGAGGCCCATGACGTGGTCGATGCGCAGGGCGCCCGCATGGGCGAGGAGGCCGCGCAGGAGCGTGCGGTACGGAGCGTAGGCGGACGCGGCGAGGACGTCGGGGCGCCAGGGGGGCAGCCCCCAGTCCTGGCCGTGCGCGTTGAAGGCGTCCGGGGGCGCGCCGACGGACATGCCGTGGGCGAAGGCGTCCTGCTGGGCCCAGGTGTCGGCCCCGTCGGGGTGGACGCCCACGGCGAGGTCGTGGACGATCCCGACGGCCATCCCGGCGTCCCGCGCGGCGCTCTGGGCGGCGGCGAGCTGGGTGTCCGTCAGCCAGGCGAGCCGGCAGTGGAAGTCGATCCGTCCGAGGAGGTCGGTGCGGGCACGGGCGCTCTGCGGGGAACGCGGGTCGCGCAGTCCGGCGGGCCAGCCACGCCAGTCGGAGCCGTACACCTCGGCCAGGGCGCACCACAGGGCGTGGTCCTCCAGGGCCTGTCCCTGCTCGGCCAGGAAGTCGCAGTACGCGGCGCGGCGCCCCGGGCTGAGCGGCACCTGGGCGATGAGCTCCAGGGCCTGCCTCTTGAGCTCCCAGACGGCGTCCCTGTCGATCAGCGCGCCCTTGTTCAGCACGGCCTCGCTGAGTGCGGCGGCGTCCTGGCGCAGGTCGTCCAGGGCGGCCCGGCCCGGCTCGGGCACGTGCCCGTACTCCGGGACGGACTCGATGTGCAGGTGCACGGGGTCGGGGAAGCGTCGCGAGGAGGGGCGGTACGGGGAGGGGTCGGTGGGCCTGCCCGGTACGGCGGCGTGGAGCGGGTTGACCTGGACGAAGCCGGCCTGCAGGGTCCGGCCCGACCAGGCGGCGAGGTCGGCCAGGTCCCCGAGGTCGCCCATGCCCCAGGAGCGGGCGGAGAGCAGCGAGTAGAGCTGGACGAGGAAGCCGTGCGTGCGGCCGGGCGGCTGGGGTGCGCGGTCCGGCGCGACGACGAGCGTGGCGGTGGCGTAGCGGTGGTCGGGGGCGCGCACGGTCAGCCGGTGGATCCCCAGGGGCGGTGCGGTCCACCAGGACGGTGTGCGCGGCGCACTGCCGTCGGAGGGCTTCGCCCCCGGCGCGGTGACCCGCATCCGCAACTGCGGCGCGTCGGCGCCTCCCGGCTCGCGCTCGGGGTCGACCGTCAGCGTCGCGCCGAACGGCAGCGCGGCCAGGGCCGGCGGCAGCGGCTCTCCCGACCAGGTCACCACCGTCGGCGGGAGCAGCCGGGAGGCCGCCGCCGACTCGGCCGCGGCCAGGGATCTCCGCACCTGCGCGGGGGTGCTCGCGGCCACGCCCAGCGCGGCGAGCACGGCCGTGACCGTGTCGTCGGGGACCGGCACCGTGACATCCGCGGACGGGGCGAAGGAGGTGGCGACGCCGTGCAGTGCGGCGAGCCGGGACAAGCCCATTCAGACTCCTGGGGACTCCATGCCCCCTGCGGTGCCGGGTGCTGTCGGCTCGCTGGTCAGAGGGGCGACGGCGGCGAGCGGAGGCTCGCTCGTGAGAGGTGTGGCGTCGGCGAGCGGGGGCTCGCTGGTCAGCGGAGCGGCATCGGCGGACACGGGTTCACCGATGAGATGGCGCACGTCGGCGAGCGGCAGCTCGCTGATCATCGGGGGTGCTTCGGTCGGGGCGGGACCCGCCGGGCTCGGCACCTGTTCGGAGGGAGCGGAGAGCAGAAGCTGCGCGGAAGCGGGCACGGTGGCCTCCTGGCCGTGGACAACAGGACACAGCAGGCCTACCCCGTGGGTGCGGGAGCAGACATGGGTGTGACATAGGCGTGATGACAACGAGCCCCACGTGCTGTGGGTCACACTACGTTCCCCCGTACGCCAGGTATGGGCTGTTTTCGGTCACTCGGCGGGTCATCCGGTAGCACCCGCGAGTCGCATCGCGTGACACATCAGGCATATCCGCCACAACGGCCACGCGCATTGACACCCTTCCGCCCGGGTGGTGGGCTCGGAGACCACGGGGAGCCAGGGGCATCGGAGCAGGGACCGGAACAAGGGAGAGCGGCGTGCAGCTCGGGCGCAGGAGGCACGCGGCGGCCGTCGCCGTCGCCGTGATCGGCGGACTGCTCGGACCCTTCGCACCGGCCGTGATCGCGGCCCCCGTCGCCCCCGGCACACCCGCCGCGACCACGCCCGGCCGCACCGACGGCACACCGCTGCCCGACGTATGGCCGCGGCCGCAGACGATCAAGGCCTCCGGTCAGTCCGTTCGGCTCGGCACCGAGGTCACCGTCCTCGCCGGCGTGGACACCGATCCGTACGCCGTGGACGCGCTCCGCGCGCTTCTGCGCGACGCGGGGGTACGGACCGTGCACGACGCCCTGCCCGGCCGCGGCGCGGTGATCCGGATGGGCGGTACGGATGCCGGTCAGGCCCTGCGGGCGCTGCGCGCACCCGAGCGCGCCGATCTGCCGTCCGGGGGTTACCGCATGGCCGTGGGCAGGGTCGCCGGCCGGCCCACGGTCGCCCTGGACGGCATCGGGGAGGACGGCCTGTTCCACGGCGTCCAGACGCTGCGTCAGCTCGTCACGGACGGCACCGTCGCCGGTGCCGTGGTCCGCGACTGGCCGGGAACGGCCGTACGCGGCATGGCCGAGGGCTTCTACGGGCAGCCGTGGACCCCCGAGGAGCGGCTGGCCCAGATCGCTTTCATGGGCCGTACGAAGCAGAACCGCTACCTGTACGCGGCCGGCGACGACCCCTACCGCCAGGCCCGCTGGCGCGAGCCGTACCCGGCCGACCGGCGCGCCGACTTCCGGGAGCTGGCCGGGAAGGCGCGGGCCGAGCACGTGACGCTCGGCTGGGCCGTCTCCCCCGGGCAGGCGATGTGCATGGCCTCCGACGCGGACCTGGAGGCGCTGACCCGCAAGCTCGACGCGATGTGGGCGCTGGGCGTCCGGGTGTTCCAGCTGCAGTTCCAGGACGTCAGCTACAGCGAATGGCACTGCGACCTGGACGCCGAGACGTTCGGCAGCGGCCCCGAGGCCGCCGCCAGGGCCCAGGCCCGGGTCGCGAGCGCGGTCGCGCGGCATCTGGCGGACCGCTACCCGGACGCGGAACCGCTGTCGGTGATGCCGACGGAGTTCTACCAGGACGGCGCCACCGACTACCGCACGGCGCTGGCCGCCGAGCTCGACGACCGGGTGCAGGTGGCCTGGACCGGCGTCGGGGTCGTGCCGAGGACCATCACCGGGCGGGAGCTGGCCGGTGCGCGGGCCACCTTCCGCCACCCGCTGGTCACCATGGACAACTACCCGGTCAACGACTACGCCCAGGACCGGATCTTCCTCGGCCCGTACACCGGCCGGGACCCGGCGGTGGCCGTCGGTTCGGCGGCGCTGCTGGCCAACGCCATGGAGCAGTCCTCGGCGTCCCGCATCCCCCTGTTCACGGCCGCGGACTTCGCCTGGAACCCGAAGGGCTACCGGCCGCAGGAGTCCTGGAAGGCGGCGACAGACGATCTGGCGGGCGGCGACGCCGATACCCGGGCCGCGCTGCACGCCCTCGCGGGCAACAGCGCCACCTCGGTGCTCGGGGGCGTCGAGTCGGCCTATCTGCAGCCGCTGTTCTCCGGGTTCTGGGCGTCCCGCGCGACGGGGAACACGGCCGGCCGCGACAACGCGGCGGCCAGGCTGCGGGCGGCGTTCGGGGTGATGCGGCAGGTCCCCGAGCAGCTGAGGACTCCGGCGGACGGGCGGCTGGGGGACGAGGTGCGGCCGTGGTCCGAGCAGCTGGCGCGGTACGGCCGCGCGGGCGAGCTCGCCGTCGATCTCCTGCAGGCACAGGCGCGCGGCGACGGAGCGGCCGCCTGGAAGGCCCAGCTGGCGCTGGAGCCGCTCCGCAAGAAGATCGAGGCGAACGGGGCGACGGTCGGCAAGGGTGTGCTCGACCCGTTCCTGGACCGGGTGCGCGAGGAGGCCGACAGCTGGAACGGCACCGACCGCGAGACCGGCACGGTGCACCGGGACACGAGCAGCTACACGGTCCGCCTCGGCCGGCCCCGCCCGGTCGAGGCCGTCACCACGATGACCCTGCCCGCCGAGGCCGGCGGTGCGGTCCTGGAGGCCCATGTGCCGGGCGAGGGCTGGCGGCGCCTCGGCTCCCTGTCCGCGGCGGGCTGGACCCAGACTCCGGCGAAGGGCCTCAGGGCGGACGCGCTCCGGGTCTCGGTCCCTACCCCCCGCCCGGTCCTCGTCGGCCCGCCGGCTCCCGGTGTCACGGGGGCGCCCCCGCCCGCCACGGGTCCGGGCGCGGCCTCCACCGCGGTGCGCGGGCTCGTCCCGTGGTTCGGCGACGAACCGGCGGCCAGACTCCGTCTCGCACGCGGCGAGACGGACGCCGTGATCGGCGGTGGTACGCAGCGGGTCGAGGCGCGGCTGGCCGGCGGACGTCCCACCGAGGTGAAGGGCGCGCTCACCGCGAAGGCCCCGAAGGGCATCGAGGTGACGGTGCCGAAGCGGACGACGGTACCGCGGGGTGCCCGTACCGACGTGCCCGTGGACATCACCGTGCCCGCGGACACCCCGGCCGGGGAGTACGAGGTGCCGCTGAGCTTCGGCGGCGAGGAGAGCACGCTGACCGTGCGGGCCTTCCCGCGCACCGGGGGCCCCGACCTGGTGCGTACGGCCACGGCGTCCTCGTCCGGCGACGAGACCCCGGACTTCCCGGCCTCCGCGGCCTCGGACGGGGATCCGGAGACCCGCTGGTCCTCGCCCGTCGAGGACAGCGCATGGTGGCAGGCCGAGCTGCCCGGGCCCGTCCGGCTGGGCCAGGTCGTGCTGAGGTGGCAGGACGCCCACGCCTCCCGCTACCGCGTCCAGGTCTCCGCGGACGGACGCACCTGGCGCACCGCGGCGACCGTGCGGGAGGGCCGGGGCGGGCGCGAGTCGGTCCGGATGGACGCGAGGGACACCCGCTTCATCAGGGTTCAGGCCGACAGCCGGGCCACGCGGTACGGGTACTCGCTGTGGGCGGTGGAGGCCTACGCCGTCGCCGAGTAGTGCCGCGTGCCCTCCGACGCCCCGGGCCCGTGCTCCGCGGCGGGAACTCCGTCGATCCGGGCCATCACGTCGTCCGCGCCGAACGGCTGCAGGTAGGGCAGCCAGCGCGGGTCGCGGTGCCCGGTCCCGATGATCCGCCAGGCGAGACCGCTGGGCGGGGCGGGCTGGTGGCGCAGCCGCCAGCCCAGCTCGGGCAGATGCCGGTCGGCCTTGACGTGGTTGCAGCGTCGGCAGGCCGCCACCACGTTGTCCCAGACGTGCTGTCCTCCGCGGCTGCGCGGAATGACGTGGTCGACGCTGGTCGCGGCGGCGCCGCAGTACATGCAGCGCCCGCCGTCCCTGGCGAAGAGCGCCCGGCGGGTCAGCGGGACGGGCCCCCGGTAGGGGACCCGTACGAACCGCTTGAGGCGGACGACGCTGGGCGCGGGCACGGCACGGGTGGCACTGTGCATGAAGGCGCCGGACTCCTCGAGGCAGATGGCCTTGTTCTCGAGGACGAGGACGAGCGCGCGGCGGAGCGGTACGACGCCGAGCGGCTCGTACGACGCGTTGAGAACCAGGACGTGCGGCACGTGGATGCCTCCTTGTACGCCGGCGGCGCGTGGCTCGCGCCGGGACGATCCGCTCTCAGTCTCTCCTCATGCCTGGTCGTGGCGCCACCACGTGCGGGTAACGGGCCGGAGGGATTTTTCTCACCACCCGGCCGGACGCACCCCCGGGACACACCGGAACAGACGCCTCGGCACGGCTGCGGGCCACGATGTGCGAGGGGCCACACCACCCGTCCGCCGCGGGGTGAGACGTGTCTCTCCTCCCGCTACGGCAACGAACCACTCCCTCCGCTTCGTTACTGTGGTTGATCTGCTGTCGCCCCATCTGGAGGTCCCCGCCGTGTCCCTGTCCGCCCTCCTGGCCGCAGCACCGTCACCCGAGCCAGGCTCGCTGGACGAAGCCGCCGAGCGGGCCGGCAACGCCGCGGGCTGGGTGCAGGAGAACTGGTCCACCTGGCTGAACACCGGCCTGCGCATCCTGCTGATCCTCACGATCGCGCTCGTGCTGCGGTACGTGATCCGGCGTTCCCTGACCAACCTCATCGACCGGATGAACCGCAGTGCCCAGGCGGTGGAGGGCACCGCCCTCGGTGGCCTGCTGGTCAACGCCGAACGCCGCCGCCAGCGCTCGGAGGCCATCGGTTCCGTACTCCGTTCGGTTACGTCGTTCCTGATCCTGGGCACGGCCGCGCTGATGATCCTGGGGGCGTTCCAGATCAATCTGGCGCCGTTGCTGGCCTCCGCGGGGGTCGCCGGTGTGGCACTGGGTTTCGGTGCACGCAACCTGGTCACCGACTTCCTCTCCGGCGTCTTCATGATCCTCGAGGACCAGTACGGCGTGGGTGACCAGATCGATGCCGGCGTCGCCTCCGGCGAAGTCATCGAGGTGGGCCTGCGCGTCACCAAGCTGCGCGGCGACAACGGTGAGATCTGGTACGTCCGCAACGGCGAGGTGAAGCGGATCGGCAACCTCAGCCAGGGCTGGTCCACGGCCGGTGTCGACGTCACGGTCCGGCCGGCGGAGGACCTGGACCGGGTCCGCAAGGCGATCACCGAGGCCTCCGAGGCCATGGCCAAGGAAGAGCCCTGGTCGGAGCGCCTGTGGGGCCCGGTGGAGGTCCTCGGCCTGGACGCGGTCCTGCTCGACTCGATGACCGTCCGGGTCACGGCGAAGACGATGCCGGGCAAGGCGCTGGGTGTGGAGCGCGAGCTGCGCTGGCGGATCAAGCAGGCTCTCGACGCGGCCGGCATCCGGATGGTCGGCGCCCTCCCCCTCCAGGCGGACGGCGCGACGTCCCCCGACCCGACGGCCGGCATGGCCGCCCCCTCCGCGTACGCGTCGGCCACGTCACCGCAGTCGCTGGCGGCCACCCCGATCCCGCCGACGAGCATGACGAAGTAGCACCCGGCCGGTCGTCGGCCACGGGCGCCCCGCGCTTGCGCGGGGCGCCCCTTCGTCCTCGGGACCCCACCGGGTAACGCTTTGGCAGCCACAGGCGGGCAGACCATTGACGTTCCGGTGATCTGCGCCATACGGTCCTCCCATCGAATAGGAAACTTTCCTAACAGAGGGCGGGTGCATCTGTTCATGGCGGGAACCACTCCGGGCACGCCGGGGACACCGCGGGTCCTGCGCGCCATGAACGACCGGGCCGCGCTGGACCTCCTCCTGGAACACGGCACCCTTTCCCGTACCCGGATCGGGAAGCTGACGGGTCTGTCCAAGCCCACCGCCTCCCAGCTCCTCGCCCGGCTGGAGGCCGCCGGGCTCGTGGTGGCCACCGGTACGAGCGAGGGGCGCCCCGGCCCCAACGCGCAGCTGTACGCGGTGAACGCGGGGGCCGCCCATGTGGCCGGGCTCGATGTGACCGCGCGGCGGATCGTCGCGGCGGTCGCCGATGTGACCGGACGGACGGTCGGCGAGTACGAGCTGCGTACCCCCGGGAGGCGCGCCGACAGCGTGGTGCGGCAGGTGACGGACGCCCTGGACGGCGCGGTCAAGGAGGCCGGGCTCTCGCGCGTGGACGTGCACCGCGTCGTCATCGGTACGCCGGGCGCCTTCGACCCGGGCACCGGACGGCTGCGCTACGCCTCACACCTGCCCGGCTGGCACTCCCCCACCCTGCTGGACGAGCTGGCCGCGTCCCTGCCGATGCCGGTGGAGTACGAGAACGACGTGAACCTGGTGGCGGTGGCCGAACAGCGGCTCGGCGCGGCCCGGGAGCACGAGGACTTCGTCCTGCTGTGGAACGAGGAGGGCCTCGGCGCCGCCCTCGTCATCAACGGCCGGCTGCACCGCGGGTTCACCGGAGGTGCGGGCGAGGTCGGATTCCTGCCGGTGCCGGGCACCCCCCTCGTACGCCAGGTCGTCAAGGCCAACAGCGGCGGCTTCCAGGAGCTGGCCGGCGCCCAGGCGCTGCCCCGGCTCGCCACCTCGCTCGGCATCGAGACCCCGCACCAGCCGTACGCCGAGGTCGCGGCCGGGCTGCTGGCCCGGGCGGCCGCCGCCTACGACCAGGACCCCGCGCTCACCGAGCTGCTGCGGCAGTACGCCCAGCGGCTCGCCACCGGTCTCGCGTCCGTCATCGCGGTGCTCGACCCGGGCCTGATCGTGCTCTCCGGCGCGCTGGCCGCCTCGGGCGGCGAGCCGCTGCGGTCCCTCATCCAGTCCGAGCTCGCCGAGCTCGCGGCGTCCCGGCCCCGGCTCGTGCTCGGCGAGATCGGCCGGCATCCGGTCCTGCGGGGTGCCCTGGAACGGGCCCTCGCGGACACCCGCGACGAGGTGTTCGACACCTCTCGCTGACCCCGCCCACGCCTGCCTCCTCCTCTTCCGCCTGTCCCTGGGAGCTTTGCCATGCGCAGAAGCCGACCGACCACCACCGCCGCTGTCGCCGTCGCCGCGATCTCGGTCCTCGCCACCGCCTGCACGGGCCAGGCCGAGTCCGGTGCGAACGACGACCCGAACGCGAGGACCACGATCAACTTCTGGCACGGCTGGAGCGCGCCCTCCGAGGTGAAGGCCGTCCAGGAGAACATCGACCGGTTCGAGAAGACCCACCCGAACATCACGGTGAACGTCGTCGGCAACATCAACGACGACAAGCTCAACCAGGCCCTGCGCGCGGGCGGTTCGAACGGCCCGGACGTGGTCTCGTCCTTCACCACCGCCAACGTCGGCAAGTTCTGCTCGTCAGGTGCCTTCGCCGACCTGAAGCCCTTCATCGAGAAGTCGGGGCTGGACCTGGAGAAGACCTTCCCGAAGGTGCTGCTCGACTACACCCAGTTCGAGGGCAGGCGCTGCGCCCTGCCGCTGCTCGCCGACGCCTACGGCCTCTACTACAACAAGGACGCGTTCGAGAAGGCCGGGATCACCGCGCCGCCGAAGACGATGTCCGAGCTGGCCTCGGTCGCGAAGAAGCTGACGGTGAGCAGGGGTGACAGCTACGAACAGCTCGGCTTCATGCCGACGTTCCACGGCTACGAGACGGTCGCCGACCACTACCTGGCCTCGTGGGACCACGCCTACTTCGACGCGGACGGCAGGTCGAACATCGCGAAGGACCCGGCGTTCGCCGAGATGTTCACGTACCAGAGGAAGCTGGTCGAGGACCTCGGCGGCTACGGGAAGCTGGAGAGGTACCGCGGCACGTTCGGTGACGAGTGGGGCGCCAAACACCCGTTCCACACCGGCCAGGTCGCGATGCAGCTGGACGGAGAGTGGCGGCTGGGGATGGCCACCGATGCCGACGTGCCGTTCGAGATCGGTGTGGCACCGATGCCGGTGGCCGACGACGAGGCCGACAGCTACGGGAAGGGCTTCCTGTCCGGCACGATCATGGGGATCGCCCCGGCCGGCAAGAAGCAGAACGCCGCGTGGGAGCTCGTGAAGTTCATGACGAGCGACACGCAGGCCGTGGTTGACTTCGCGAACGGCATCCGCAACGTGCCCTCCACCTTCGCCGCGCTGAAGTCCCCGGACCTGAAGTTCGACCCGCGCTTCAGGACCTTCCTGGACATCGCCCGGCACCCCGGTTCCAGCACCCCCGACGGTGCGGTCAACGGGGCGGCGTACCAGCAGACCATCCAGGACTTCGGCTTCCAGTACGAGAAGGGTGCGGTGAAGGACCTGCAGGCCGGCCTGGAGAAGACCGCGGCGCAGATCGACACCGACATCGCCAAGGCGAAGTAGACCCCGATGACCACGCACACACTCCGCTCCAAGCGCCGCAGGTCGGCGCTGCGGACGGCGGCCTTCATGTCGCCGTGGCTGATCGGGTTCACCGTCTTCTTCGCGTACCCGATGGTCTCGACCGTGTACTTCTCGTTCATGAGGTACGACGGCTTCGGAGCACCGTCCTTCAACGGGCTGACGAACTGGACGTACGTCTTCGGCGACTACCCGATGTTCTGGCCGTCCCTGCGCAACACGCTCTGGCTGGTGCTCGTCATGGTCACCTGCCGGGTCGTGTTCGGCCTCGGGACCGGCATGCTGATCACGAGGATCAAGACGGGCACGGGGCTCTTCCGCACCTTCTTCTACCTGCCCTGCCTGGCCCCGCCGGTGGCCGCGACACTGGCGTTCGTCTTCCTGCTCAACCCTGGTACGGGGCCCGTCAACGCGATCCTCGGCGATCTGGGCCTGCCGGCCCCGGGCTGGTTCAACGACGCGTCCTGGTCGAAGCCTGCGCTCACCATGCTCGCGGTGTGGGGCATCGGCGACCTGATGGTGATCTTCATGGCCGCACTGCTCGACGTACCGCGGGAGCAGTACGAGGCGGCCGAGCTGGACGGCGCCTCCGGGTGGCAGACGTTCCGCTTCGTGACGCTGCCGAACATCTCGCCGATCGTGCTGTTCGCCGTGGTCACCGGGGTGATCCAGGCGATGCAGTACTACACGCAGCCGCTGGTGGCGGGGAAGGTCGCCTCAGGCGTGATCGGCGGCTCCGGGCAGCAGTTCGAACCGGGTTACCCGGACAGGTCGACCCTGACGCTGCCCCAGCTCGTCTACAACCTCGGCTTCCAGCGCTTCGACTACGGCTCCGCCTGTGTCGTCGCCCTCGTCCTGTTCGCCCTGGCCATGGCCTTCACCGCACTGCTGATGCGGGGCCGCAACAGCCTGATCCAGGCCGGTGGCTGAGCCATGACCCAACTCCTCGACCCGCCCCGCCCCGTCACCGCGCAGGACGCGCCCACGCCCGCGGAGCGCACCGCCCGCCGCAAGGCGCTGCTGCACTGGATCGCCGTCCACTCGCTGGGCGTCGCGGCCGCGCTCCTCTTCGTCCTGCCGTTCGTCTTCGTCCTCCTGACCTCGGTGATGAGCGACCAGCAGGCGCTGACCCGGGACCTCACGCCCGACACCTGGGAGTGGGAGAACTACCGGCGGGTCCTCGACACCCCGGGCTTCCTGACCTGGTGGCGCAACACCCTGCTGTACGCGGGCCTGGGCACCGTCCTGACCGTCGTGTCGTCGGTGCCCGTGGCGTACGCGCTGGCGAAGTTCCGCTTCCGGGGCCGCAGGCTCTCGCTGATGCTGGTCGTCTCCATGATGATGCTGCCGCCGCAGGTCGTCATCATCCCGATGTACCTGTTCTGGGCGAAGCAGCTGGACCTGTCCGGGACGCTGTGGCCGCTGATCATTCCGATGGCCTTCGGCGACGCGTTCTCCATCTTCCTGCTGCGGCAGTTCCTCCTCACCATCCCGGACGAGTACCTGGACGCGGCGAAGGTCGACGGCTGCGGTGAACTGCGCACCCTCGTCAGGGTCGTGCTGCCGATGGCGAAGCCCGGCGTCGCGGCGATCGCCCTGTTCCAGTTCTTCGCCGCCTGGAACGACTACTTCGGACCGCAGATCTACGCCTCGGAGAACCCGGCCGCCTGGACGCTCAGTTACGGCCTGGAATCCTTCAAGGGCGCACACCACACCGACTGGAACCTGACCATGGCCGCGACCGTTCTGGTCATGGCCCCCGTGATCGCCGTCTTCTTCCTCGCCCAGAAGGCATTCGTCGAGGGCGTCACGCTGACCGGAGTGAAGGGCTGAAATGAAGCTCGCAGTAGTGGGTGGCGGGTCCACCTACACACCTGAACTGATCGACGGTCTCGCACGGCTGCGGGACACCCTGCCGGTCCAGGAGCTGGTGCTCGTCGACCCGGCGGCCGACCGGCTCGAACTCGTCGGCGGCCTGGCCCGGCGGATCTTCGCCAAGCAGGGCCACCCCGGGCGGATCACCACGACGGCCGACCTGGACGCGGGGGTGGAGGGCGCCGCCGCGGTCCTGCTCCAGCTGCGCGTCGGCGGGCAGGCCGCCCGCGACCAGGACGAGACCTGGCCGCTGGAGTGCGGCTGCGTCGGCCAGGAGACCACCGGGGCCGGCGGCCTCGCCAAGGCCCTGCGCACGGTGCCGGTCGTCCTGGACATAGCCGAACGGGTCCGCCGGACCAGTCCCGATGCCTGGATCATCGACTTCACCAACCCCGTCGGCATCGTGACCAGGGCGCTCCTGCAGGCCGGACACAAGGCCGTCGGTCTGTGCAACGTGGCGATCGGCTTCCAGCGGAAGTTCGCCAGGCTGCTCGACGTCGCCCCCGCCGAGGTGCACCTCGACCATGTCGGGCTCAACCACCTGTCGTGGGAGCTCGGTGTCCGTCTCGGCGGTCCGGACGGGGGGAACGTCCTGCCGGGGCTGCTCGCGGAGCACGGCGACGCCATCGCCGACGACCTGCGCATGCCCCGGCAGATCCTCGACCGGCTCGGCGTCGTCCCCTCGTACTACCTGCGGTACTTCTACGCGCACGACGAGGTCGTCCGGGAGCTCGGCACGAAGCCGTCGCGGGCCGCCGAGGTCGCCGCGATGGAGAAGGAACTCCTGGCCATGTACGGCGATCCGGCGCTGGACGAGAAGCCGGCGCTGCTCGGCAGGCGCGGCGGCGCGTTCTACTCGGAGGCGGCCGTGGACCTGGCGGCCGCGCTGCTCGGCGGGGGCGCCCCGAAGGCCCAGGTGGTCAACACGTACAACAACGGCACGCTGCCGTTCCTGCCGGACGACGCGGTGATCGAGGTGCAGGCCCGGGTGGACGCCACGGGTGCCGCCCCGCTCGCGGCCCCGGTGCTCGACCCGCTCCAGGCGGGGCTGATCGCCAACGTGACGGCGTACGAGGACCTGGCGCTGGAGGCCGCGCTCCGGGGCGGCAGGGACCGGGTGTTCAAGGCGCTGCTGTCGCATCCCCTGATCGGCCAGTACGCGTACGCCGAGGCCCTCACCGACCGGCTGATCGCGCACAACCGGGAGCACCTGGCGTGGGCGTGAACGCTTCGGTCCTCGCCATCGACGCGGGCAACAGCAAGACCGATGTGGCGCTGATAGGCGGGGACGGCTCGGTGCTGGCCACGGCCCGCGGGGGCGGGTTCCAGCCGCCGGTGGTCGGCGTGGAGGCGGCCGTGGACGTGCTGGCCTCCGCGCTCGGACGGGCACTGGCGTCGTCCGGCGTGCGCATGGGGGAGATCGGCCATGTGTCGGCCTGCCTGGCGAACGCCGATCTCCCGGTGGAGGAAGCCGAGTTGACCGAGGCACTGCTCCGCCGGGGGTGGGGTGGCTCGGTGGAGGTGCGCAACGACACCTTCGCGATCCTGCGGGCCGGGGTGGACGAGCCGCGCGGTGTGGCCGTCGTCTGCGGGGCGGGGATCAACTGTGTCGGCATGGTGCCGGACGGGCGCACCGCACGCTTCCCCGCGATCGGCCGGATCTCCGGTGACTGGGGCGGCGGTTCGGGGCTCGCCGAGGAGGCCCTGTGGTTCGCGGCGCGGGCCGAGGACGGCCGCGGCGAACCGACGGAGCTGGTGCGTGCGCTGCCGGGGCACTTCGGTCTCGGCTCGATGTACGAGCTCATCGAGGCGTTGCACCGGGGGCGGATCACGTACGAGTCCCGGCACGAGCTGACCCCGGTGCTGTTCGCGACGAGCGCGGCCGGGGACCCGGTGGCGGCGGGTCTGGTGGACCGGCTGGCGGACGAGGTGGTGGCGCTGGCGTCGGTCGCGCTCGGCCGGCTCGGGCTGCTGGACGAGGAGGTGCCGGTGGTGCTGGGCGGCAGCGTGCTGGCCGCGCGGCACCCCGGGCTGGACGACCGGATCACGCGCCTCCTGGCGGAGCGTGCTCCGAAGGCGGTGATCCGGGTGGTCGCACAGCCCCCGGTGCTGGGGGCCGCGCTGCTGGGCCTGGACCGTACGGGTGCGGCACCCGAGGTGCACAACAGGCTGCGCGCGCAGTACACCTGACACACTGAGGGCGACGGTGGGGCGTTTCGCGGCTTCGGCGCCGCTGAACGCCCCTTCCGCACGGGAACCGATCAGATGTCCCGTACGTGTTCATGGTGGGGAGATCGATGCGCTTCGGGGGATGTCACAGGGCTTGCCCGGGCGATCGCCTTGATCGCCCGGGCAAGCCCTGATCGAATACGGGGATCGACTCAGGATCGAGGCATTCCTGGTGAATGCCGTTCCCCGCGGCCATACTTCTGGCCGGGCACCAGTCCCCCGATCGGCCGGGGGTCCGGGCCACCGTCGGTGACCGAGGGGGAGGTCAAGTGACACACCCGCCGAACGGGGTCTCGCAGCGGGAGCGCGCGCCGGACGGGCCGGCCGTGCCCCTGACCGTACCCGCGCAGCGTCGTGGTGTCCGGTCCGTGGCCGCCGGGCGACTGCGTACCGCGGCGACGACCGAGCCGGGCAGGCTCCAGATCATCGGGGCCGTACTGGCGCTGCTGGTCGTGGCGTTCGGCGCGGTCACGGCTCTGGAGATCTCCGGGCGGGCCTCGGCCGCGGACGACGTGCTGTCGCACAGCCAGCCGCTGAGCGCGGACGCCGCGAGCATCTACCGTTCGCTGGCCGACGCGGACACCATGGCGGCGAGCGGCTTCCTGGCGGGCGCGCAGGAGCCCGAGGACGTGCACGAGCAGTACGAGGAGGACATCAGGGAGGCGTCCCGGCTCCTGGTGAAGGCCGCGGCGAACACCGATGTGTCCTCCTCCTCCTGGGACGAGATCACCACGCTCAACACGCTGCTTCCCGAGTACACGGGCCTGGTCGAGCGTGCGCGTGCCAACAACCGGCAGGGGCTGCCCCTCGGCGGCGCCTACCTCCGGTACGCGAACCAGAAGATGACGGACGAACTCCTGCCGGCCGCGGAGCGGTTGTACGCGGCGGAGACCAGCAGGCTCGGCACCGACTCGACCGACGCCCGGCAGTGGCCGTTCCTCTCGCTGGCCGCCGGGATCGTGGCGCTGGCCGCGCTGGCGTGGACGCAGCGGCGCGACTACCGCCGGACGAACCGCGTCTTCAACCACGGGCTGCTCGCGGCGACCGCCGCGGCCACGGTGGTGCTGTTGTGGCTGGCCGTGGGGCACACGGTGGCCCGCGCCGAACTGCGTGAGGCGATGGCGCAGGGGCAGGAGTCACTCGATGTCCTCAACAAGGCACGGATCAATTCGCTGAAGGCGCGCGCCAATGAGAACCTCACCCTGGTCGCCCGCGGTGCGGTGTTGACGGCGGACGGCACGCGGGACAAGTACGAGACCGACTACGGCACGGGCATGAAGTCACTGGGAGCGCAGCTGAGGAGCGCCGGGAAGCTCGCCGACGGCACCCCGGGGAGCGAGCCGGTGGCGGACGCCGTCCGCGGTGTGTCCGAGTGGCAGGCCCGTCACAGGAAGGCCCGGGCGACGGACGACCAGGGCGACTACCAGGGTGCCCTGAGGCAGATCATCGGCTCGAAGGGCTCCACGGGTGAGTCCTTCGAGCAGGTGGACAGCGCGCTGCGGCAGGCGCTCGCCCATGAGCAGGGCGAGTTCACCGCGGCGGCGAGGAACGGGCGCGGGGCGCTGGGCGGGCTGCCGATCGGGGCAGCAGTCCTCGCCGTACTGGGTGCGGTCGCCGCGATCGTCGGGGTCAGCCGCAGGCTCTCGGAGTACCGGTGAGAGGAGGAGCGATGACCAGGGCCAAGGTCTGGTCCGCGCGCCGCGGGCTGCGCGGCTGGGGCGGTGTGACGGGCATGGCGGTGGCCTGTGCCGTGACGGCCTCACTCACCCTGCTGCCGCTGGCGCACGGGGACGGCACCTTCGGCGGGCAGAACACCGGCCAGGGGGTGACCCCAGCGGTGGCCGCCGAGGCCGAGGAGTGCACGGATCCGGAAGCGAGCCTGGAGCCGTCGACCGCCGACGGCCCGACCATCGAGAAGATCCGGGCCCGCGGGAAACTGATCGCCGGTGTCGACCAGAACAGCTTCCGGTGGGGGTACCGCGATCCGGAGAGCGACACCCTCGAAGGCTTCGACATCGACCTGGTGCGGGCCATCGCCAAGGACCTCCTGGGCGATCCGGAGGCGGTGGTCTACCGGGCCGTTCCCACCAACCAGCGCATCGCCGCGCTGGAGCACGACAAGGTCGACGTCGTCGTACGGACGATGACGATCAACTGCCAGCGCCTGGAGCAGGTCTCGTTCTCCACGGCCTACTTCCAGGCCGGTCAGCAGGTCCTCGCGCCGAAGGAATCGAAGATCACGGGGTACGACGGTTCCCTGGCCGGCAAGCGGGTCTGCACGGCGGAGGGCTCCACGGCGTTCGAGGCGCTGGAGAAGCAGTCGTACGGCGCGATATTCGAGGACGAGCACGAGGGCACCGATCGGGACCGGGACCGGCTGACCGTCCCCAACCAGCTGGACTGCCTGGTGCGGCTTCAGCTCGGCGAGGTCGACGCGGTGGTCACGGACAACGCCTTGGCAGCGGGCCAGGCCGCCCAGGATCCGGCGGTGGAGCTCAAGGGCGAGCCGTTCACCACGGAGTACTACGGGGTCGCGGCGAAGCTCGGCGCCGATGATCTGGTGGCCCGGGTCAACCAGGTGCTGGTCGACTACCGCCGGGGCGGTGACGACAGCCTCTGGATGAAGTCGTACGGGCAGTGGCTGGCGGCCGGACTGCCCGGGATCGAGGCGCCCCCCGCGCCCAAGTACCGGAGCAACTGAACCTGTCCGGACCTTCGGGTCCGGCGGAACGAGCGGAGAGGTGTCGATGGGCGTGGCGGGATCCTTCCCCGGCTTCACGGGGAGGCCCCCCGGCCCGGTCATGGGCCGGGACGAGGCGGACCGTACGCTGGCCCGGCTCGGTGCGGAGCACGAGGCCATCGAGACCTCGCTCCTCGCCCTGGAGGAGCATGCCGGCCACCGGCTCCTGCGGGGCGCCGACCTGACCGGTGTCACCAAGGAACGCTGGGCCTCCGCCCAGCAGTCGATCACGCTGCTCTGGAGGTACTTCGACGCCTACACCGGGGCGCTGGCCTCGGCCCGTGAGATCCGGGCCAGGCGCCGCTACCCAGGCAGGAGCGACCTGGTGGCCCTGACCGAGCTGCTGCGCGGCGACGGTGTGACCGTGGCGAACCAGGGGGCGGCCGGCCCGGGTGCCTCGCTCACCGGTCCGGCCCGGCTCTCCGAGCGGTTCACGCTGGAGGAGCTGGTCGCCCGGATGAACGACCTGTACGCCCACGCGCTGGACATGGTCCTCGCGTCGGACTCCGTATGGTCGGCGTTGCCCGCCCGGATAGACCTGCTGGCCGCCGAGCTGCACCGCACCTGCTCGCTGGCGCACTCCGTCGGTGTGCGGCCCGGGGAGCACCCGGCCGGCGACGACCTGGAGTCGATCGCCCAGGAGCTGACCGCGCTGCGGGCGCAGGTGATCTCCGATCCGCTGGCGTTCTGGTTGCCGGGGCCCGGCAGTGCCGCGCCAGGCGGCGGGCGGCCCGACACCACGCGCTACGACCGGGCGGCCCGCGCCCTGGAGGAGGTGCGCCGGGAGATCGAGGCGGTGCTGGCGGTCCGGCAGGACGCCGAGCAGCGCCTGGTCCGGCTGCGTGACGTGCTGTCGCGCGCGAACCGTACGCTCGCCGAGGCACGGCTGGCGCGCGGCGAGGTGCTGGCGAAGATCGCCGCCTCCGAGGTCCCCGCGGTCAGCGGACCGCCGACCGCGTTGCAGGAGCGGCTTGCCGCGGCGTCGGCGTACCGCAGGCACGCCCGGTGGAACCGGCTGTCACCGCTGCTGGACTCGCTGGAGCGGGAGGCCGAGGAGGAGCTGCTGCGCGCCCGGGAGGCTCTGACGTCCGTCACCGCGCCGCTCGCGGTCCGTGCGGAGCTGCGCGGCAGGCTCGACGCGTACAGGGCGAAGGTGGCCCGGCACGGTCTGGCGGAGGACCCGCTGCTGATCGAACGGTACGACACGGCCCGCCGGATGCTGTGGAGCGCGCCGTGCGATCTGCGCGTCGCGGGACAGGCGGTGCTGCGCTACCAGCAGGCCGCCGCGGACCTGCTGGCACCGCGCGGCCGGGGCGGGTACGGCGAACAGGGGGAGACATCGTGAGCAGGCAGTGCCAGCGCCCGGCGTGCGAGGGAAGTTACGAGGACATGGGCGGCGGTGAGCTGTACTGCGACACGTGCGGTCTCGCACCGGTCGTGTCCTCGACGGGCATGCTGAGCTCGCCGCCCACCGGGATCGCGGCCGGCGGCGGGACGGGCGGGCGGGGCAGCGACAGCACCTCGCGGAGGACGGGTTCGCGGGCCTCGTCGAGGTCCTCGTCCCGTTCGTCGACGTCCAGGCGTTCGGTCTCCGGGCGGCTCTCCCGCTCGCTGTCGGACTCCTCCGCCTCCCGTTCGGTGTCGGTGGTCTCCGCGGGCAGCTCGACGAGCTCCTCGTCCGGGCGGGGCCGGCTGGGCGCGGGCCTGGTGCTCGTCCCCGACGTGCCGCGGCCCGATCCGCAGACCGCGGTGATGGAGAACCCCGAGGTTCCCGAGCGGAAGCGATTCTGCTCGCGCTCCGACTGCGGTGCCCCGGTGGGCCGGGCACGCGGCGAACGACCGGGCCGCACCGAGGGGTTCTGCACCAAGTGCGGTCACCCCTACTCCTTCGTGCCCAAGCTGCGCGGGGGTGACATCGTGCACGGGCAGTACGAGGTGGCGGGCTGCCTGGCGCACGGCGGTCTCGGCTGGGTCTACCTCGCGGTGGACCGTGCGGTCTCCGACCGCTGGGTGGTCCTGAAGGGCCTGCTGGACACCGGGGACCAGGACGCCATGGCGGCGGCCATCTCCGAGCGTCGCTTCCTCGCCGAGATCGAGCACTCCAACATCGTCCGCATCTACAACTTCGTGGAGCACCTGGACCAGCGGACCGGGTCGCTCGACGGCTACATCGTGATGGAGTACGTCGGCGGCAAGGCGCTCAAGGAGATCGCCAACGAGCGCCGTACCCCGGCCGGCAGGCGGGACCCGCTGCCGGTCGAGCAGGCGTGCGCGTACGGGATCGAGGCGCTGGAGGCGATCGGTCACCTGCACAGTCGCAATCTGCTGTACTGCGACTTCAAGGTCGACAACGCGATCCAGACCGAGGACCAGCTCAAGCTGATCGACATGGGCGCGGTGCGCAGGATGGACGACACCGAGTCGGCCATCTACGGCACGGTCGGCTACCAGGCGCCGGAGGTGGCCGATGCCGGGCCGTCCGTCGCCTCCGACCTGTACACCGTCGCGCGGACGCTCGCGGTGCTCACCTTCGACTTCCAGGGGTACACGAACGTCTTCGTGGACTCGCTGCCGGACCCGGACGACATCGACGTCTTCCGGAGGTACGAGTCGTTCTACCGGCTGCTGGTGAGGGCCACGGACCCGGATCCGGCACGGCGGTTCGCCTCGGCCGCGGAGATGGCCGAGCAGCTGACGGGTGTGCTGCGGGAGGTGGTGGCGCTGCAGACGGGGCGCCCGCGCCCGGCGCTCTCGACCCTGTTCGGCACGGAACCGCGGGTGACGGACACGGTGCTGTTCGCGGAGCCGGCCGGCGAGGTGTCGCGGCTCGGCGCCCGCAGGGCTCCGGCGGGGCGCTTCGGAAGCCGGAGGAAGGGGGCGGTGCCGGTGGCTCAGGGCCCGGCAGCCCTGGTTCCGCCGTCCGCCGCCTCCGCGCCGCATGCCGCCGCCTCCCCCATCCCCGCGTACGGCGCTCCGGGCGCGGGCGCCGGTCCGCTGAGCGCCCCGGACACCCACGTCCGGGGCGGCGCCGGCAACCGTACGTCGGGCCGCCCTGCCGCCGGCGCACCGGGGCACGCATCGCACCAGGCGGCCGTTCCGGCCCCGCGTCCGGCGGTCCCCGGCCCGCTCCCGGCCGTTCACCCGGGCCACGTCCCCCGGCTGGTGGCCTTCGACGCACGGGCGGCCTCGCTGGCGCTTCCGGTCCCCCGGGTCGACGCCGACGACCCGAACGCCGGCTTCCTGGCCGGGGTGATGACGTCGGCACCCGCCGAGCTGGTCGCCGCGCTGCAGACCGTGTCCGCGCCCTCGCTGGAGACCTGGCTGCGCGAGCTGCGGGCCCGGCTCGACATGGGCGAACTCGATGCCGGGGTGGCAGCGCTGACAACGGTGGAGACGCAGCACCCGGAGGACTGGCGGGTCGTCTGGTACCGCGGGGTCACCTCCCTGGTCACGGGTGACAAGGAGAACGCGGCGCTGTCCTTCGACGCGGTGTACGACGCCTTCCCCGGCGAGCCCGCGCCCAAGCTGGCGCTGGGCATCTGCGCGGAGGTGCTGGGCCAGCTGGACAACGCCGCCGAGTACTACCGGCTGGTGTGGGCCACGGACCCGGGCTTCGTCAGCGCCGCGTTCGGCCTGGCGCGGGTGCAGATCGCCACCGGCGACCGGATCGGTGCGGTGCGGACGCTGGAGTCCGTACCGGAGTCGTCGATCCACTACACGGCGGCCCGGGTGGCCGCGGTGCGGGCACGGCTGCGCGAGCGCGCCCCGCACGAGCCGCTGATCGACGATCTGACCGCCGCGGCGGACCAGGTGACGGCACTGCGGGACTACGGTCTGGACGCGGTGCGCCGGGAGCGGTTGTCGACCGAGGTGCTGGGTAAGGCACTCGACTGGGTACTCTCCGGTGGTCCGACAGCTCGGCCGCCGGGTCAGGCCTCCCCCGCAGCCGCGGGACCGGCGGCGCTGCTCGGCAGTGAGCTGGACGAACAGGGCCTCCGGTTCGGTCTCGAACGCTCGTACCGGATGCTCGCCCGGCTCGCGCAGCGGGGCGACGAGAGGATCGAACTGGTGGAGCGGGCCAACCGTTTCCGCCCCCGGACCTGGGTGTGAAGATGTCACAGATCCATGAGCAGACCTCTTTGCCGGGATGCCCCGGCTGCGAGGAACCCCTGGAGTCGGGCGACCTGTTCTGCGGCGCGTGCGGGTACGACCTGTCGGCCGTGCCCGCGCCCCCCGGTGACCGTCCGACGGTCGCCCTCACGGTCCCGGCACGGAGCGCGGCCGGACAGGCGCCGGCCCCCGGTCCGGTGGAGTGGCCACCCGCGTCCGAGGCCGACAGCTCCGATCTCCCCGCGCCCACGCACCGTCCCACCGATCTGCCGGGCGTGGACTCGGGCGGCAAGCCCCTGCGGGCGGCCGCCCCTGCCGCTCCGGCCGCGGCCGCCCCTTCAGCGGCTCCTGCGGGGGTCCGCTTCGACGAGCCGGACGGCCCGGCGGGTGCCTCGGGCGACTTCGAGCTGGCAGCGCCCGATCCGCGCACCGCGGAGCAAACCGCGGCCACGGGCGGCAAGATCTGTGTGGCCTGCCGCTCCGGCCGCGTGGACACCGACGGGTACTGCGAGAACTGCGGCCACGCCCAGCCCCGCGAGCGCGACCACATGGAGCAGGAGCTCGGCTCCGTGGCGGCGGTCAGCGACCGGGGTCTGCGCCACCACCGCAACGAGGACGCCTTCGCGGTGTCCTCGACGGCCCTGCCGGACGGCTCACCGGCCGTCGTCGCGATCGTGTGCGACGGCGTCTCGTCCGCGAGCCGTCCCGACGAGGCGTCGGCCGCCGCGGCGACCGCGGCCAACGAGGCGTTGCTGGAGTCGCTGCCGCGCGGCACGCATCCGCAGCAGGCGATGCACGAGGCGATCCTCGCCGCCTCCGAGGCCGTCAACTCCCTGGCGCAGGAGCCGGGTGAGGCGAGGGAGCACGATCCGCACCGCCACCGGAACGCCCCGGCCTGCACCCTGGTCGGTGCGATCACGGCGGGCGAACTGCTGATCGTCGGCTGGGTCGGCGACAGCCGTGTCTACTGGGTGCCCGAGGACCGCACCAGCCCGCCCGTCCGGCTCACGGAGGACGACTCCTGGGCGGAGCAGATGGTGGCGACGGGCCTGATGAACGAGGCGGAGGCGTACGCCGACGAGCGCGCCCACGCCATCACGGGCTGGCTCGGAGCCGACGCGTACGACCTCGAACCGCACACCGCGTCCTTCAAGCCGGACCGGCCGGGGCTGGTCGTGGTGTGCACGGACGGCCTGTGGAACTACGCGGAGGCGGCGGTGGACATGGCCGCCGCGGTGCCGCTCGACGCCTACGAGCGGCCGCTGCACGGAGCCCAGGTGCTGGTCGGCCACGCGCTCGACGGCGGGGGCCACGACAACGTAACAGTGGCTCTGCTGCCGTTCGCCGTGCCGCCCCGAGGGGCAGGATCGGCCTGCGGCCCCGCCTGAGCCGCGTCCTGTCCGCCTCTTCCTCCCTCCTCTTCCTCTTGCTCTTGCTCTTGCTGTTCCTACTCGCCCCTGTCCGCATACCTGTCTTCACCTGACACACGTGGAGCATCGAGGAGCCGATCAGATGGCCAACTTCGCCAAGTCGAACGTGCCGCAGTTCTCCGTCGAGGTGTACCAGAACGCCTATCTGCCCGAGGGCGGCCGCGAGGTCAACGCGATCGTCACCGTCACCTCGACGGGCGGGGGGACCACAGGTGGTGTGCGGCCGGCCGGCGCCTCCCCGACGCCGGCGCGGACATCGGGACGGACGGCACCGCACGCGGCTGTGGTGCTCATGGTCGACTGCTCCGGCTCGATGGACTACCCGCCGACGAAGATGCGCAACGCGCGCGACGCCACGGCGGCGGCCATCGACACCCTGCGCGACGGCACGCGGTTCGCGGTGGTGGCGGGGACGCACATGGCCGAGGACGTGTACCCGGGCAACGGGCGCCTCGCGACCGCCGACGCGCAGACCAAGGCCCAGGCGAAGGGCGCTCTGCGCCGGCTGAGCGCGGGCGGCGGTACGGCGATCGGTACCTGGCTGCGGCTGGCCGACCGGCTGCTCGCGGCGGCCGATGTGGACATCCGGCACGGCATCCTCCTCACCGACGGGCGTAACGAGCACGAGGCCCCGGAGGACCTGCGGGCCGCTCTGGAGTCCTGTGCGGGCCGTTTCACCTGCGACGCCCGTGGGGTCGGCACCGACTGGGAGGTGAAGGAGGTCACAGCCGTCGCCTCCGCCCTGCTCGGCACGGCCGACATCGTCGCCGATCCGGCGGGCCTCGCCGCGGACTTCACGCGGATGATGGAGGGCGCGATGGGCAAGGAGGTCGCGGATGTGGCCCTGCGGCTCTGGACGCCCGTCGGGGTCGAGATCGTGTTCGTGAAGCAGGTCGCACCCGCGGTCACCGATCTGACCGGCCGCCGCACCGAGGCGGGGCCCCGCGCCGGTGACTACCCGACGGGCTCCTGGGGCGACGAGTCCCGGGACTACCACGTGTGCGTACGGGTCCCGGAGGCCGGGATCGGCCAGGAGATGCTGGCGGCCCGCGTTTCACTGATCCTGCCCGCCACCTCGGGCGACCCCGCCCCGCAGACCCTCTCCCAGGGCCTCGTACGGGCGGTGTGGACGGACGACATGGTGGCGTCCACGTCGATCAACCCGCAGGTTGCCCACTACACGGGCCAGGCAGAATTGGCACACGTCATCCAACAAGGCCTGGACGCACGCAAATCGGGAGACTTCGACGGCGCGACCGCGAAGCTGGGCCGCGCGGTGCAGCTCGCCTCGGCCTCCGGAAACGCGGATACCGCGAAACTCCTTTCGAAGGTGGTCGACGTCGTCGACGCGGCGACCGGTACTGTGCGACTGAAAGCGAGGGTGGCGGAAGCGGACGAGATGACACTCGAAACGCGCTCGACCAAGACCGTTCGCGTCAAGAAATAGCGGCACGGACGACAGCCGCGCACAGGACAGCGACACAGCCGTACGAGGGGCCACCCGGTCTGCCGCGCGGCACGCCTACGAGCATGACGGCCTGCGGGCCGGATGAGGAGAGGGGGAAGCGCCGACATGCCGACCTGCCCGAACGGACACCAGTCGGGTTCCGAGGACTGGTGCGAGGTCTGCGGACATCGCATGGCCGGGGCGGGTGCGCCCGCGGGCGCGGTCCCGCCGCCGCCTCCTCCGCCACCCGCGCCCGGTTACGGCTATCCGCAGGGCTCCGGCGAGCCGGCCGCCCAGGCCGAGCTCTGCCCGCAGTGCCGCACCCCGCGTGAGGCGATGGCACCCTTCTGCGAGGAGTGCCGCTGGAACTTCCTCACGAACACGGCGACCTCGTACACCCCGCTGGCACCGCAGGGCGGCGTCGGCGGCCCGGTGCCCGGCCTGAATCTGCCGCCCGGCTTCCAGGCGCAGCAGGGCCCGCCGTCGCCCTCGCAGCAGCGGGACCCCTTGGAGTACCAGGGCTCGCGGCCCTCGCAGATGAACCGGCCGGCGGAGCCGCTCGCGCCGGAGCAGGCGGAGCGGCCGGGTCCGCCGCCGTCGTTCCAGCAGGGGCCGCCGCCCCCGCCCGCCTTCGAGCAGCAGTCGTCGTCCCCCTTCGAGCGCCAGGGACAGCCAGGTCAGCCTTCGCCGTTCGAGCCGCAGAGGCCCGGGCAGCAGCAGGGGCCGGGGCACCAGGGTCCTGGGCAGCAGGGCCCGCCCTCGCCGTTCGAGCCGCAGCGGCAGGGCCCGCCGCCCCCGCCGTCGTTCCAGCAGCAGTCCGCGCCGCCGCAGGCACCGCGGACCGGCGGGGACGACGACTGGATGCTGCCGCCGCCGTCGCAGCAGCAGCCTCCGCAGTCCTTCCAGCAGGGACCGCAGACGCCCCAGGCGCCTCAGCCTCCGCAGCAGCAGTTCCCCGGCCAGGCACCCAACCAGGCACCCGGCCAGGGCCGGGACCGGTCGCCCGGCGGCTGGTCGGCCGTCATCGCCCCGGACCGCGCGTACTTCCTGGCGATGATGCAGCGCAGCGGTCCGGAGGCGACCGGGCTCAACCTGCCCGCGTACTCCCCGGAGCAGCACCTCCCGCTCACCGGCAACCAGATCACCATCGGCCGCCGCCGGCACAGCACCGGCGAGTCCCCCGACATCGATCTGGCCGTGCCGCCGGAGGATCCGGGCGTCTCGCACCAGCACGCCGTGCTGGTGCGGCAGCCGGACGGCACCTGGGCGGTCGTCGACCAGAACTCCACCAACGGCACCACGCTCAACGGCGCCGAGGACCCGATCCAGCCCTATGTCCCCGTCCCGCTCCAGGACGGCGACCAGGTGCACGTCGGGGCCTGGACGACGATCACGGTCCGCCGCGACTGACGCCGTACGCCCGCGCCGGGTACCGGAGTCCTAGGTCTTCGGTACTCGGCCGGTGCGTCTGCGACGATGGACGGGTGACAGAGATTCCGCGCGACACGCTTCAGGAGCAGACCTTCTACGAGCAGGTCGGCGGCGAGGAGACCTTCCGGCGCCTGGTCCACCGCTTCTACCAGGGAGTGGCGGACGACCCGCTGCTGCGGCCGATGTACCCGGAGGAGGATCTGGGTCCGGCCGAGGAGCGCTTCGCGCTGTTCCTGATGCAGTACTGGGGCGGCCCGCGCACCTACAGCGACCGCCGGGGCCATCCCCGGCTGCGGATGCGCCACGCCCCGTTCCAGGTGGACCGCGCGGCGCACGACGCCTGGCTCGCCCACATGCGGGTGGCCCTCGACGAGCTCGGACTGTCGGCCGCGCACGAGCGGCAGCTGTGGGACTACCTCACGTACGCCGCCGCCTCCATGATCAACACTGAGGACTGACCCCGCCCCACCCCGCCCCGCGTGCGGAATCCGGTACTCCGCCGCCGGATATCGGTCACGATCCCGTCAAGCGCGCCCTCAAGGCGTTTCCAGGAGCACGTGCACTCTGAAAGCATCGTGGAAACGTCGGGGGGCGTGCGGCTGCTGAGGGTTCGGGGGATCAGGTGACGGGGTTCGTCCTTCTGCGGGTGCGTGCGCACCGGCTGCTTCTCGCGGCCGCCCTCCTGGCCGTGCTGCTCACCACCTGTGTCCTGGCCGCGCTGACCGCCTTCGCCGGTTCGATCGGGGACGCCGCCCTGCGGCACACGCTGACCCACCGCGCCGCCGGCGCGGCCGCCCTCCTCGTGTCGGCCGAGGTGGAGCGCGACCGGCGCGAGGAGGCCGACGCAGCGGTCCGCCGGGAGGCGCGCGACACGTTCGACGGACTGCCGGTGACCGTACGGAAGCTGGAGACCTCCGGACCGTACGCCCTGCCCCGCGGCCTCCAGGCTCCGGCCGGCCGGCGCGGCGAGCCCGATCTCACGCATCTCGCCTCGCTCGACCGCGGCCTCGTCCGCCTGACCGAGGGGCGCATGCCCCTCGCCGGGGCCGGTGAGGCGGCCGAGCCGGTGCAGGTGGCGCTCCCCCGCGCCGCCGCCGAGGCCCTGAAGGTGGAGCCGGGCACACGGCTCACCCTGGTCGACCGGCTGGGCGGAGCACCGCTCGCGATCGAGATCACCGGTCTGTACGAGGCGTCCGACCAGGCCGACCCGTACTGGCAGTTGGACGCGCTCGGCGGGCGCGGGGTCCGCAAGGTGGTCTTCACGACGTACGGTCCGCTGCTCGCCGACCCGGCGGTGCTGGCTTCCGGCCGGCTCAGTGCCGGCGGAGTGTCATGGCTGGCGGGCGCCGACTTCCGTACGGTGACCACCGGCCGGACCGGGGATCTGCACCGCGCCTCGACGGACGGGCCGAAGGCGCTGTCGGCGGCCCCGGTGTTCGACGGCGAGGTCACGGTGCGGACCTCGCTGCCCACCGTCCTCGAGCAGATCGACCGGTCGCTGCTGGTGTCCCGCTCGACGATCATGATCGTCGCCGTCCAGCTGGTCCTGCTGGCGGGTTACGCCCTGTTGCTCGTGGCCCGGCTGCTGAGCGGCGAGCGGGCCGGCGAGACCGGACTGCTGCGGGCCCGGGGCGGTTCGCGGGGCCGTCTCGCCTCGCTGGCCGCGACCGAGGCGCTGCTGCTCGCGGTGCCCGCCGCCCTCGTCGCCCCGCTGCTCGCCGGACCGTTGACCCGGCTGCTCGCGGACCGGAGCGGGCTCACCCGGATCGGGCTGGAGCTCGGCGGTGGTCTGAACGGCTCGGTGTGGCTGGTGGCCACCGCCGTCGCGCTGGCGTGTGCGCTCGCCGTGGTGGCGCCCGCCCTGGCCGCGAGTACGGGCGGGCGGCGGGGCTCCCGCACCGCCGCGCTGCCCACCCCGGTGCGCGCGGGCGCCGACCTCGGGCTGCTGCTGATCGCCGGGGTGGCCTACTGGCAGCTGGACCGCCGGACCGGGTCCTCGGGCAGCGGCGCGCTCAGTGGTGACCGGGAGGGCGAACTCGGCATCGATCCGCTGCTGGTCGCCGCCCCCGCCCTGGCCCTGCTCGCGGGTACGGTGCTGACGTTGCGCCTGCTGCCCCCGGCGGCCCGGCTCGCGGAGCGCCGTGCGGCGGGCGGCCGGGGGCTGTCCGCGGCTCTGGCCGGCTGGCAGTTCAGCCGTCGCCCGCTGCGCGGTGCGGGTCCGGTGCTGCTGCTGGTGCTGGCCGTGGCGACGGGCATGCTGGCCATCGGCCAGGCCGCTTCCTGGGACCGCTCGCAGAGCGACCAGGCCGACTTCAGGTCCGGCGCTTCGGTACGGGTCGTGGCCGGCCTCGGCAACGACCCGTCGAAGGCCGCGCCCTACACGGATCTGCCCGGCGTGCGTGAGGCGGCTCCGGCGTTCCGCACGACGGCCGACCTGTCCGGCGGGCGGACGGCCGAGGTGCTGGCGCTGGACACCGCGCACGCCGGCGAGCGGATGCTGATGCGCGAGGACCTCGCGGGCTCGGCACCGCACGAGCTGTTCGACGCGATCGCCCCGCCGAAGGCCGCGCGTACCGGGGTGCTGCTGCCGGAGAACAGCACCCGGGCGCTGTTCGATCTGCGGATCCTCGACTCCGCGGCACCGAGGGGCAGGAAGCCTGCCGGTGCGGCTCCGCTGGTCAGCGTGCTGCTGGAGGACCGTTACGGCATCGGCTACCGGATCGGTGCCGGGGCCGTTCCCGTCGACGGGCGTGCACACACCGTCTCCGTCCCCGTGTCCCCGTCGGGTGGGCTGGCCGTGACCGGCTTCGAGGTGGACGGCGACGTGCCCGCGGGCCGCTCCGAGAAGCGGCTGGTCTCGGTGACGGGCCTGAGGGCGCGGACCACGGGGGGCGGCGAACGGCCGGTCCAGGTCGCGGACACGGTGCGCTGGCGGGCCGCGACGACCGTGACCGAGGCCGGGGAGGAGCGGCCGGGCGAGACGCCGCGGACGGTGAGCGGCTCCGGTGCGGAACCCTCCTTCCGGTACGGCACCGGGGCCGTCCTGACGCCGGAGCCGTTCTTCGGCGGCGGCCCGGTCGGCACGCTCCGGATCACCGCGGTCCGTGCGGCGGCGCCCGCGCTCAAGGCGGTGGCGACCGACGCGTATCTGAGGTATTCGGGAGCGAAGCCCGGCCAGGAGATCGACCTCACCCTGTCCGGCCACACGGTCCGGGTGACCCTGGTGAGGTCGGTACGGCAGCTGCCCACCACCGGCGCCGCCGGCTCCTTGGCGGCCGTGGGCGGGACGGAGTCGTCGGCGAAGCCGGGCGGGAGCCTGCTCCTTGATCTCAAGGCGGTCTCCGAGGTGCTCGCCCACCGCTCCGGAGCCACCCTGGCACCCACCGAGTGGTGGCTGAGCACGGCGCCGGGTGAGGGCCCCGACGTGGCGGCGGCGCTGCGCGAGCTGCCGGGTACGGACCCGGCCCAGGTGCTGGTGCGCGACGAGACGGCCCGGGAGCTGGCGGACGACCCGCTGGGGGCGGGGCCGCAGTCCGCGCTGCTGGCGGTCGCCGCGGTGGCCGCCGCACTGGCCGCGGTCGGTCACGCGGTCGGTCTCGTGGGCTCGCAGCGCGAACGGTCCGCCGAGTTCGCCGTGTTGCGGGCTCTGGGCACGCCCCGCCGCAGGCTGGCCCGGATGGTCGCCGCGGAGCAGGGGATCCTGATCGTCCTCGCGGTGCTGATCGGGCTCGCTCTGGGGGCCGTGCTGACCAGGGCCGTCGTGCCGCTCGTGGTGCTGACGGGGCAGGCCGCCAGGCCGGTGCCGGACGTCCTGGTGCTGTTGCCCGCCGGGCAGGTCTCCGTGCTGCTGGCCTCCGTCGCGGCGCTGCCGCTGCTGATCGTGGCCGCCCTCACGCTGAGGCGGGCCGACCCCGCCGTTTCGCTGCGCCACCAGGGGGACCACTGACATGACCGCCGCCAAGATTCCGGCCGCCTGCGCCCCCTGGGTCCGCACGCGGCTGCGTACCGCCCCCGGGATCAGCGCCGCCCTCGCGGTCCTGGTGTTCCTGACGGCGTTCCTCGCCGCCGCGTTCCCGCGCTCCGTGGACGCGTACGAGACGAAGGCGCTGCGCCACGACATCGCGACCGCGTCGCCGGGGCTGAGCGTGCTCGAAGTGACCACGCCCCCGCCCTCGCTGGCGGCTCCGCGCCCGGTGCGTGAGCAGGTCATGCGTGAGGAGGCGCTGGCGGAAGTGGACCGGGCGCTGGTGAAGGATCTTCCCGGACCCCTGCGGGCCGATCTGCCGCTCTCCTCCTACGGGGTGCACACGTCGAAGCCGATCGTCGCGCGGGAGGCCTGGCTGCCGCGTCCTAACGCGATGCCCCCTCAGCTGCACTACGCCGTCCCGTCGGAGCTCGGCGAGCACAGCAGGCTGGCGGCGGGCCGCTGGCCCGCCTCGCGCGGCGAGGTGACCGCCGACACCCGTGAGGTGGAGGCGGCCGTCACGCAGGAGACCGCCGCCGAGCTGAAGATGAGGCCGGGCTCCACGATCGCGGTGCCCACACAGAGCGGGAAGCCGCTGACCGTACGCATCACGGGGCTCGTGACCCCGCTGCACCCGAAGAGCGGCTACTGGGCGGTCGACCCCCTCTACCGCGCCCCGTCCCTGGTCGCGGCCCCGGGTTCCCCCACGCCGGTCTTCTACTGGCAGGCGACGCTGCTCCTGGCGCCCGACACCGGACCGGCGCTGCTGGGCACCACGGGTGAGCCGGAACTCTACTGGCGCATCGCCCCGGACCACTCCGGCCTCACAGCGGCCGACGCCCCCCGCCTGCGGGACGCCGTCGCCTCGCTGGAGAACGGCCCCGGGCTGCTGAAGCTGCGCGCACTGGCCGGGCCCAACACGACACTCACGACGGACCTGGACGCCATTCTCGACGCCTATGCGGCGATGGGCAGGGCGATCGGTCCCGTCGTCACGGTCGCCGCCGTGGGGATCGGCGCGGTGGCCGCCGTGGTCCTGCTGATGACGGGCGGTCTGATCGGCGCCCGCCGCCACCACGAGCTCGCCCTGCTGCGCTCCCGGGGCGGCTCGCTGCCGGGCATCGCCGGACGGCTGCTGGCCGAGACGGCGGTGGCCGTCCTGCCCGCGGCGGCGCTCGGGCTGCTGCTGGCCGTCCTCCTCATCGGCGAGGCCCGGTGGTGGCCCGCCCTCACCGGGGCCGCCTCGGTCGCGGCCCTGGTCTGTGTGGCGTTGCCGCTGCGTACGACGCTGCACCACCGCAGGCCGCTGCTGCACGGCGCCCGCGAGGACGTCGTGCACGCCAGGCCCTCCCGGCGGCGTACGGTCGCCGAGCTGACCCTGCTCGTGCTGGCGACCGGCGCGGTCGCCGCGCTGCGCCGGCGCGGTACGGCGACGGGACCGGACCTGCTGGTCAGCTCCGCCCCCGTCCTGGTGGGGCTGATCGCGGCCCTCGTCCTCGTACGGCTCTATCCGCTGCCGCTCCGGCTGGCGGCCCGTCCCGTCGCGCGACTGCGCGGGGCGGTCGGTTTCCTGGCCCTGGCCCGGGCGGGCCGGGCCGCCACGAGCGGCACCCTGCCGCTGCTCGCCCTGCTGATCGCACTGACCACGGCGGCCTTCGGCGGTTCGGTGCTGGCCGGGGTCGGCGACGCGCGCGACGACGCGGCGCTGCGGACGGTCGGCGCCGACGCCCGGATCAGCGGCGAGAACCTCGGGCCGGCGGGGATCCCGGACGGCCTGGCCCGCACGGTGCGGGCGATGGACGGCGTCGGGAGCGTGACGGCCGTGCGCATCGAGTACAGCGTTCCGCTGGCCGCCGCCCTGGACGTCAGGGGGGACACCGGGCGGGCGACCCTGCTGGGCGTGGAGCCCGGGTCGTACGCGCGGCTGGCCAGGGAGACGGGTCTGCCCGCGCTGCCCGTCGAGCTGCTGAAGGCGGGCGAGGGGCCGGGCGAGGCGCTGCCGGCGATCGCTTCCCCCGAGGTGGCGAAGCTGCTCGGCGACCAGCCGCACACCATCCAGTCGGAGGGCGGGGACATCACGGTGCGGGTCGCCGCCGTCCGCTCACGCACGTCCGCGGTGACGGATTCCGGCTTCCTGATCGTGGACTCCGCGGGGCTCGTCACACGGCGGCCCACGACCCTGATGGTCACGGGCACCGCACCGGACGCCGCGAAGCTGCGGGCCGCCGCGCACGACGCGGGCCGGTTCACCGTCCGGCTGCGGTCACAGGTGCGCGAGGCGTTCGTCGACACCCCGATGCAGTCGGGCGCCGAGCGGATCTACGGGGCGGCTGTCGCGGCGGGCGCCGGATACGCGCTGCTCGCCGTGCTGCTGTCCCTGCTGCAGAGCGCACCGGAGCGCAGGGCGCTGCTGGCCCGGCTGCGCACCATGGGGCTCACCACCCGGCAGGGCCGGCGGCTGCTCGCGTTCGAGGCCATGCCGCAGGCGCTGCTGGCCGCGTTCGGCGGGCTCCTCGTCGGCTGGGCGACCATCGCCCTGCTGGCCCCCGGCATCGACCTGGCCGCGCTGGCGCTGGCGGGCGGGGAGCCGGGATCACCGGACACCGCTTCCCTGCGGGCAGACCTCCGGTCGCTGGCGCTTCCGGCGCTGGGGGTCGTGGTCCTCGCCGGAGCCGTGGCGGGCGTCCAGGCCTGGTGGGCGAGCCGTCGTGGATCGATCAAGGAACTCAGGGCAGGAGACACCCGATGACGTCGTCGACAGAGACCACCCTGGCGGAGCTCGAACAGCGGGCCGCCACCCGCCGCGACCGGCCGTCGTACGGACATGACGCGCTGATCGCCTGCGACCGGCTGGTGCGGGTCTTCTCCGCGGACGGGGTGGAGGTACAGGCCCTGCAGGGGCTCGATCTGCTCGTCACCGAGGGCGAGTTGATGGCGCTGGTCGGCGCCTCGGGCAGTGGGAAGTCCACCCTGATGAACATCCTGGCGGGCCTCGACGTGCCCACGGCGGGCTCGGCGAAGGTGGCCGGCCGCGACCTGCTGGCGATGGGGCCGAAGGAACGCCTGCGCTATCGCCGGGACGTGGTGGGCTTCGTGTGGCAGCAGACCTCCCGGAACCTGCTGTCGTATCTGACCGCCGTACAGAACATCACGCTCCCGATGCAGCTGCGCGGCGGTGGCCGTAATCGTGAGCGGGCCTCGCGTGCGGAGTCGTTGCTGCGGATGCTGGAGGTCGCGGACTGCCGTGACCGCCGCCCGGCGCAGATGTCCGGCGGCCAGCAGCAGCGGGTGGCGATCGCGGTGGCCCTGGCCAACAACCCGTCGGTGCTGCTGGCCGACGAGCCGACCGGTGAGCTGGACTCGGCCACCGGCGAGCAGGTGTTCGCCGCGTTCCGCCGTGCCAACGAGGAGCTCGGCACGACGATCGTGATCGTCACCCATGACCAGGCGGTGGCGAGCGAGGTACGCCGCACGGTGGCGATCCGCGACGGCCGTACGTCCTCCGAGGTGCTGCGGCGCACGGAGGTCGACGCTGCGACGGGGCAGGAGTCCCAGGTGGCGCGGGAGTACGCGATGCTCGACCGGGCGGGCCGGCTGCAGCTGCCCGCCGACTACACCGGGGCGCTGGGCATGGAGCACCGGGTGATGCTGGAGCTGGAGCAGGACCACATCGGGGTGTGGCCGGACGAGCCGAAGGCCACCCCGGCGGAGTAGGGCGGGGGGCTCAGGCGGTCCCGACGGTCACCGCGAGGGTGCCGAGCCCGCCGCCCGCGCCCCGCAGGGCGATCGAGCCGAACGGTGTCCGCAGCCGCAGCCACGCACCGGCCGTGAGCAGCGCGACGGGGAAGGCGGGCGACGGCCGCAGGAAGCCGAGGGACTGGGCGGCGTGTACGGCGCGCAGCGGGAGTCCGGTGTCGCCGACCGTGCGGGACCAGATGTCACGGCCGATCAGGTCGCGTTCCGCGCGGGTGCGCCGGTCCTCGGGAAGGGCCGTGTCACGGGCCCGGAATTCGGCCACGGCGTCGGTGAGCGTGCTGCGCAGGCTCTCCGGTCCCGGGAGCCCGGGGCGTTCCTGCCAGCCGCCGCGCGGCGGCAGCACTCCGGTCCAGGGCGGACCGGTGACGGGCGCGGGCAGGGCACCGGGCCCGGCCGCTTCGTCCGGGTCCAGCGATTCGAGGAGTTCACCGGCCGAGACGGTGGTGTCGAAGTCCTGCGGGCCGGACAGCCGTGCCGTACGGATCGCGAGGACCTCGAACGACGGCGGGCGGCCGAACACCGCCAGGGCGCCGCCGCCCGCCTGGAGGCGGACAGCGGCGGCCCGGTCGTAGTGGAGCAGCCGGCCGAGGAAGGCGGCGAGATCCGCCGCCTCCCTCGCGTCGGCGAACTGCAGCGACCGCACGGGCACCGTCATGCGACAGCCGGCTCCTGGTCCAGGTACGCCTGGAGGAAGTGCTTCTCCTCGGCGGTGATCCGCCGGGGCCGCTCCTCGGCCAGGTCGTAGGGCACGACGATCGTCGACGCCCGTACGTAGACCTGCTCGGGGTCCTTGATCTCATAGGCGATCGTCAGCGACGCGGCACCTATCTTCGTGACCCAGGACTCGACGGTCACCGGCGCGTGCCGGTGGACCAGCGGGCGCACGTAGTCGATCTCGTGCCGGGCGACGACGGACCCGCCGGCGAAGGACGGCGAACCGTCCCCCGGCGCCAGCCGGAACATGAAGTCGATGCGCGCCTCCTCCAGGTAGCGGAGGAAGACCACGTTGTTCACGTGGCCGAAGGCGTCCATGTCCGACCAGCGCAGCGGACAGCTGTAGATGTGACGGGCCACGATCAGCCTCGCGTGAGCTTCTTGTACGTGGCGCGGTGCGGGCGGGCCGCGTCCGCACCGAGGCGCTCGATCTTGTTCTTCTCGTACGACTCGAAGTTGCCCTCGAACCAGTACCACTTGGAGTCGCCCTCGTACGCCAGGATGTGCGTGGCGACGCGGTCCAGGAACCAGCGGTCGTGGGAGATGACCACGGCCGCACCGGGGAACTCCAGCAGCGCGTTCTCGAGCGAGGACAGGGTCTCGACGTCGAGGTCGTTGGTGGGCTCGTCGAGGAGCAGCAGGTTGCCGCCCTCCTTGAGCGTCAGCGCCAGGTTGAGGCGGTTGCGCTCACCACCGGACAGGACACCGGCCGGCTTCTGCTGGTCCGGGCCCTTGAAGCCGAACGCGGAGACGTACGCCCGCGAGGGCATCTCGACCTGGCCGACGTTGATGTAGTCCAGCTCGTCCGACACGACGGCCCAGAGGGTCTTCTTCGGGTCGATGTTGGCGCGGGACTGGTCGACGTAGGAGATCTTGACCGTGTCGCCGACCTTGATGGCGCCGGAGTCCGGCGTCTCCAGGCCCTGGATCATCTTGAACAGCGTGGTCTTGCCCGCACCGTTCGGACCGATGATGCCGACGATGCCGTTGCGCGGGAGCGTGAACGACAGGTCGTCGATGAGGACCTTGTCGCCGAAGGCCTTCGAGAGGTTCTCGACCTCGACGACGATGGAACCGAGCCGCGGGCCCGGCGGGATCTGGATCTCCTCGAAGTCCAGCTTCCGCATCTTGTCCGCCTCGGCCGCCATCTCCTCGTAACGGGCGAGACGGGCCTTGGACTTGGTCTGGCGGCCCTTGGCGTTGGAGCGGACCCACTCCAGCTCTTCCTTGAGCCGCTTCTGACGCTTCTCGTCCTTGCGGCCCTCGACCTTGAGGCGGGTGGCCTTGCGGTCCAGGTACGTGGAGTAGTTGCCCTCGTAGGGGATCGCACGGCCGCGGTCGAGCTCGAGGATCCACTCGGCGACGTTGTTCAGGAAGTACCGGTCGTGGGTGACGGCCACGACGGCGCCCGGGTACTTCGAGAGGTGCTGCTCCAGCCAGTTCACCGACTCGGCGTCGAGGTGGTTGGTGGGCTCGTCGAGGAGGAGCAGGTCCGGGGCCTCGATCAGCAGCTTGCAGAGCGCCACACGGCGCTTCTCGCCGCCGGAGAGGTTGTTGACGGGCCAGTCGCCGGGCGGGCAGCCCAGGGCGTCCATGGCCTGCTCCAGCTGCGCGTCCAGGTCCCACGCGTTGGCGTGGTCCAGGTCCTCCTGGAGCTTGCCCATCTCGTCCATGAGCGCGTCGGAGTAGTCGGTCGCCATGAGCTCGGCGACCTCGTTGAAGCGCTTGAGCTTGCCCATGATCTCGGCGGCGCCGTCCTGGACGTTCTCCAGAACGGTCTTGCTCTCGTCGAGCTTCGGCTCCTGCATGAGGATGCCGACGCTGAAACCGGGAGCCAGGAACGCGTCACCGTTGGACGGCTGCTCCAGGCCCGCCATGATCTTCAGCACCGTGGACTTACCGGCGCCGTTGGGGCCCACCACACCGATCTTCGCACCGGGCAGGAAGTTCAGGGTGACGTCGTCGAGGATCACCTTGTCGCCATGCGCCTTGCGCGTCTTGCGCATGGTGTAGATGTACTCAGCCAAGAGAAACCGTCCGGCAGCAATAGAGGTGTGGGCAGATACACCCATCTTGCCTGACGTCCGCACCCGGACGGAAACCAGTCCGGTCCCGGGTACGCGCCTTCCGGCCGCCGGGAACGCGAAGGGCCCGGTACGGATGTCCGTACCGGGCCCGTCACCGGCGCGTTCTCACGAAGCGCCCGTGGTCACATCAGTCACTCACTGACCGCTGGTCTGCGGCTTCTTCCGGCGGAGCAGGAAGACCGCGCCGCCGCCGAGGACGACGAGGGCGATGGCGACACCCGCGATGACGGGGGTGGCACTGGAGCCGCCGGTCGCGGCGAGGTCGCCCTCGGCGCCGGTGGAGCTGGTGCCGGTCTGGGCGGGCACCGGCTCGGAGCCACTCTGGGTGTCGGTCTCGTCACCCGGCGCCGGGGTGCCTGCGGTCTCGCAGTCCAGGACGCCCTTGAAGTTCTTGCTGAAGCCGCCGGGGCCGGTGATCGTGAAGTCGTAGGCCTGGTCCTCGGCGACCGGGATCGTCACCGTCCGGGTCTCACCGGCGGGGATGGTGTGTTTGGCGCCGGCGAGCTCGAAGGTGAAGGGCTCGTCGCCCTTGTTGCCCGCGGTGATGTCCACGCCGCCCTTGGCGCAGTTCTTCTCGGCGGTGAGCGCGGGGGCAGCGCCCTTCTCGGCCCAGGTGGCGGTCGCCGTCGCGGTGACCGTGGACTCGCTGGAGCCGGCGAGGATCATCGTCTGGCTCTTGATCAGCCCGGTGAAGACCCGGCCGACGGGGACCGAGGTCGTGGCCTGGACGGTCAGCGAGGCGGAGCCGTCGGCGGCGTCCTCGGGGATGTCGAAGTAGAGGCCGGTGCCGTCGACGGCCTCGGTGACGGGCTTGCCGTCCTTGTCGGTGACCGTGACCCCGCTGGCGGCGGCGTCGGCCGGCGGCGAGACGGAGACCTGTTCGGCGTCCGTGTGGACGGTGACCGGGCCGAGCCGCTGACCGGCCTTGCCAGAGACCGCGGCAGGCTCCAGGGCGACGGAGGCCTTGGGCTCCTCGACGACCTGGGCCTGCTTCTCCAGCCAGTCGGCGAGCTTCTCGGCGTTCTCGTCCTTGGCCGTGACGTCGGCCTTGTCCGAGAAGCGCCAGATGGCGACCTGGGTGCCCGCGGCAGCGGTCTTCTCCGTGAGCGGTCCGGTCCCGGCCTCGTCGGCGAGCGCCGCGAAGTCGTTCACCTGCGGGTAGGAGTGCTGCAGGATCCAGCGGATCTTGCCCGCGTTCTCGTTCTTACCGAGCGAGGACTGGTCCCAGGGGGTCTCCTGGTACTTGGCCCCGTCCTTGGTCGGGGTGTGGAAGTCGATGCAGTACGTCTTGATCGTGCCGCCGCCGTCGACCTTCATCTCGAACAGTCCGGCGGGAAGCTCCTGGGACTTGCCGTCGCCCGTGTTGAGCAGCGCGTAGTCATAGGTCTTCAGGTCGTCCAGTACGGCGGTCGCGCCGCCCTGGTGCTGACCGGGCTCCGCGGCCGCCGGCGTCGCGCCGGCGAGGCCGCCGGCCGCGAGGAGGCCGGAGGCCAGCACAGCGGCTGCTGTCCGGGCGAGGCCGCGGCCCCGCCCCGCGCGGCCCGGCTCCTGGTCGTGCCGGCGACCTCCGCTCAGGCTCTGTATGGACTGCTCCGTCGTCGCCCTGGACGACGGAGAGGTTGCTGAAGACACAGAAAACACAGAATTCCCCTCCGGGCGAGACCTTCACGCATGGTGCGCGTGTGGGAGGTGCCTCGCCAGCAAACTCAAGTGCCGCATGAGTACTGGGGAATCGTAAAGAGCAAGTGAAGGACAGTCCCCCGTCATACCGTCAGATAACCATTCCGAATCGCAATCGTTATCGGCAGCTCCGGCGCGCCTGGGTGTTCAGGACACCGAAACCATTTCCGTGGCCGGTTCCTGACGATGCGTGGGGGCTGTGAGCGCCGGGTCGCCTCTGACCACCCGCCGGAACGCGGCCGTGCCTCGGGTCAGATCATGTCCCGCCGCCACGGCCTCGATGTCCACGGAGGTCTTCCACGTCCCGTCGCGCTCCTCCTCGCGCACCTTCAGCCGGCCGTGCACGACGAGGGGTTCTCCCACGGCGACCGATCCGGACAGATTCGATGCCAGGGTCCGCCGGGCCCACACCGTGTAGAAGCTGGTGCGGCCGTCCGCCCAGATCTGCTTCTCGCGATCCCAGCGCCGTGGTGTCACCGCCATGCGGAATCGCGCCATGGGACCCGTCGCCGTTTCCCGGAAGTCCACCGGAGTTGCGGCATTTCCCACCAGCGTCACCCATGTGTCGTTCATTTCCCGTCCCCCGTTTCCGTCCTGTTGTCCGTCCGCGCGTACCGCTGCCCGGCTTCTCCGGCCCGTCCGTCCGGCCGCCGGGCAGGCCGCGGCGGAGCGTGGCCGATAGGGCATCCCGCGCGGTCCGCCGGCGCCCGGCACGATCCGGTGCGATCCCGTGCGGACCGCCGACACCCATGCTGGAGGGAATTCGGGAATGCCGCGGAGGCCTGTGGACTACCGGCCGGTTGTGGAAAACTCCGTCACCGTCACGTACCGCTCCCGCACCTCGCGGTAGCGCGCCAGCTCCGCCGCGACCGGGTCGAGGACCCGGGCCCGGCCGCATCCCGCGGCCGTCTCGCGCAGCCGCCGCTCCGCCTCCTGCCCGTACCGGCGGGCGGGACCACGGGCCGCGGCCGCGCACGACCACTCCACGAGCGGTCCGCCGACGACTCCCGCGAGCATGAGCAGCGCGGGGGTGACCAGCCCGGGTTCGATCACGCCGACGATCTGACCGAGCAGCCACAGTCCGCCGAAGATCTGAAGCAGTGTCATCGAGGCCTGTGCCAGCACGGCGGCGGGCCACCACGCGGGGCGCGGGGGCCTGGCGCCACGACCGCCGGGCGCCCCCGCGACGGGGGTGACGGCCCTGCCCGCGAGCCCGGAACCCCTCACCGCGGCGCCCTTCGCGTCCGGGCCCGTCGTACCGGAGCCCGGGCCGGGCGACCCCGCGCGCCCCCGGCCGCCCGAGGCCTGTGCCTGAGCGTTCCGTGACAGCTCGTCCAGCGCCTCCGGCAGCCCCTTGGCCCCGTTGACCGCCGCCTCACGCACAGCCTGCGCCCAGGGTGTGGGCAGCCCGTCGACGGCGTCGTCCGCCAGCTTCCGTACGGCCTGCTCCACCCGCTGCCGGGCGGTGAGTTCCTCCTCCGGCGGTGCGAGGGCCTGCGCCATGAGGTCCAGGCCGCCGCCACCGAGCTGCCGGGTGGACTCGTACCAGCGCCACAGCCTCAGCCACGGCGTGCCGCAGGCCCGCCCCGCGTTCCTGCGCCACTCGCGCTCGGCCGCCTGCCCCGCGGCCGACGCGCCCACCGCCTCGGCCAGCCGGTCGGTGAACTCCTCACGGGCCCGTTCCCCGAGTCCCGGCCGCCCTTCGGCGACGTACACGGGGCGCAGCCGCGCGGCTGCCGCGTCCACGTCGGCGGACAGGCGGCGGGTCGCCGCCGTACGGTCCTGGACGAACCGGCCGAGCAGCTCGCGCAGGTCACCCACCCCGTGACCGGTGAGGGCGGACAGGGACATGACGGTGGCACCGGGTTCGCCGTGTTCCCCCACCGCCATGCCGTCCTCGTCCAGCAGCCGGCGCAGGTCGTCCAGGACGAGGTCGGCGGCCTCGCCGGGCAGCCGGTCGATCTGGTTGAGGACGACGAAGGTGATCTCGGCGTGCCCTGCGAGCGGCCGCAGGTAGCGTTCGTGAAGGGCCGCGTCGGCGTACTTCTCCGGGTCGACGACCCAGATCACCGCGTCGACCAGCGCCAGCACCCGGTCCACCTGGTCACGGTGGCCGGTCGCCGCCGAGTCGTGGTCGGGCAGATCCACCAGCACGAGCCCCTGCAGCGCCTCGTCGGTGTCCGTGCCCCCCTGCACGGGCCTGCGCCGCAGCCTGCCGGGAATGGCCAGCCGGTCCAGCAGCCCGGCGGCGCCGTCCGTCCAGCTGCAGGCGAGCGGCGCGGAGGTGGTCGGCCTGCGCAGTCCGGTCTCGGAGATCTGTGCGCCCGCCAGTGCGTTGAAGAGGGTGGACTTCCCGCTGCCGGTGGCGCCGGCGATGGCGACGACCGTGTGGCGGGACGAGAGCCGCTGCCGGGCGGAGGCCTCGTCCAGCACCCGTCCCGCCTCGGCGAGGGTGTCGCCGTCGAGCCTGGCCCGGGACAGCCCGACGAGCTCGCGCAGCGCGTCGAGCCGGGGCCGCAGAGGGCTGCCGGGCAGTCCGTACGCCTCCACCTGGGGCCGTACGTCGTCGTCGGACGGGCGTTCCTGCCGCGACCCCTCCTGTGCGGCGTCGGCGGCGCGCCTCGCGATGAGCCCGTCGTCCCAGCTCCGTCCCTGGGGTCCTTCGACACCCTCGGCCCGGTCGCGGTCGGTGACAGCAGTCATCGCTTCCACCTCTCCTTCTGCAGTACGGACAGTGCGGCGATCAGTTCGGCCTGCGGTTCCGGGACCACTTCGAGCGCGTCCAGCGGGGTGAGCCGCCGGTCGCGTTCGGCGTGCATGACCTGGTCCAGGCAGCCCGCGAGGAGTGCCCCACCCTTGTCGCGCAGGCGCAACGCTCCCTGGGCGCCGATCCGTTCGGCGAGCTGCTCCCCGGCGCCCCGGGCACGGCGCCCGCCCAGCAGGACGGCGGCCAGGAGCGCGGCCACCGTCTCGCCGTCGGGCGCGGCGCTGCGTTCCAGCAGCCGCGTCTCCTCCTCGGCCAGTTCCTCCAGGACCCGCCGCCAGCGTCGTACGGCCATGGCGATACGGCCCTGGATGTCCTCGGCCGGTCCCCATCCGCCGGCTTCCCGGCCGGCGTCCTCGTACCGGAAGTCCCCCGCGGCGGGCTCCCGCTGCCAGGTGGTGCGGATCTGTTCGTCGGCGGCGGCCACCGCGCACTGGAGCAGGGCGGCCAGGCTCTCCACGAGCGCGTCGAGCAGTTCCTCGGCGGTGCTGTAGAGCGGGTATCCGCGCCACCGGGTGCGTGCGGCCCCCGCGAGCACGGCACCGTTCTGGAGCCGCCGCCGGACGCGGGCCGACTCCTTGCCGTACGCCTCCTCGACCACCCCTGTCAGCCGGACCGCCGCCGCGTACTGCGCGGACACGGCCCCGGCCAGCTCGGGCATCCGTCTGTTGAGCGAGTCGATGACCCCGGACGCCGTTCGCCCCACGGCCTGCTGACGGGCCGCCGGATCCTGGGCGCGGTGGGTGAGCCACGCGAGCAGCGGTGCGACGGCGGTGGTGGGCAGCAGGCCGCTGCCACCGCCCGCGGACTCGGGCAGTTCCGGGATCGTGAAGCGGGGGACCTCGCCGAGCCCGGCCCGGGTGAGCAGGGCGGCGTACTGGCGCGAGACTTCGGCGATGACCTGGTGCGGCACCCGGTCCAGAACGGTGACCAGGGAGGCGTCGTACTCCCTGGCGGTGCGCAGCAGGTGCCAGGGGACCGCGTCGGCGTACCGGGACGCGGTGGTCACCATGACCCAGATGTCGGCGGCGCAGATGAGTTCGGCGGCCAGGACCCTGTTCCGTACGACGAGCGAGTCGATGTCCGGGGCGTCCAGCAGCGCGAGCCCCCGGGGCAGGGTCGCCGCGGTCTCCACGCGCAGGACGGTGTCGTCCTGGTCCCCGTCCACCCCGAGGTGGTCGAGCCCGTCCGGATCCCGGGCCTGCCCCGGAGGCAGCCACACCCTGGTCAGCTCGGGCAGGACGCGCACCCCGGCGAACCAGTGGTGGTCGTCGGGGTGGCAGACGAGCACCGGGGTCCGCGTGGTCGGGCGGAGCACACCGGCCTCACTGACCCGGCACCCCACCAGCGAGTTGACGAGCGTCGACTTCCCCGCTCCGGTGGATCCGCCGATCACCGCGAGCAGCGGTGCCTCGGGGTCCTTCAGCCGTGGCACCAGGTAGTCGTCGAGCTGGGCGAGCAGTTCGGTCCTCGTCTGCCGGGCACGCGGGGCCCCCGGCAGAGGGAGTGGAAGACGCACGGCAGCGACACGGTCGCGCAGGGCGGAAAGTGCGTCGATGAGCTGGGGCCGTACATCCATGGTTACCACATGTGAAGAATGCCCAATTTTAACGCCTTTTTGAAGCGTATAGGCCCCTCTGCGCGGCGGATCCACCCCAGGGGACAGAGGGGACGAGTGGGGCGCAGGCATAACGAGTGCACAACACCCGGGGCGCGAGGCGCGAAAAGCGGTGCATGAATCGCACCTACCTGCGATTATCGGTTCGCTTCACCGAACCTCCACATCGTGCCACGCAGGTGAAGCAACCGGGACAAGGCGATCGGAGCCCTATCCTTGTCCCGGCAAGGTCACGGATGGCTTGATCCAGCGCCCTCCGGGCCACCGAGGCCGACACCGGCCCCCGTAGCTCAGTGGATAGAGCAGGCGCCTTCTAAGCGCTTGGCCGCAGGTTCGAGTCCTGCCGGGGGCGCAACCAGCCCCTCACCCGTGGAAGCGCGTGAGGGGCTCTTCCGTGTCCGGACGCACATCGCTCCGACGGCAAGCGCCTTCACCTGCCCGTGATCGCGAGCACGGCACCCTTACGTCGCGGCGGCAACGACTCCAGCTGGTGGAGCGCCTCACGACGTGCGATGTGCTACCAGGTAGCACCGAGTGGCGCCCTTTGTTAGCGTGAATACCATGACAGCGCAGCCCGAGATCACCCAGCGCGATCTTCGCACCCGTTCCAAAGAGATCATGGATGCCGTCCAAGGAGGACAGGCATTCACCGTCACCCGCGACGGACACCGTGTCGGCGAGCTGATCCCGCTCCGCCGCCGTCGCCGCTTCGTTCCCCGTGCCGAGTTCGCAGCCATGTCACGCACCGCACCTGACATCTCGCCGGCCGCCTTCCGCGACGACCAGGACGCCGTCATCGAGCAGGAGTTGGACGACCCGTATGCCCGTTGAGTACGAGCAGGGACTGCTCGACACCAACATCATGATCCTGCGCAAGTGGATCGACGCCGACGAGTTGCCCGCCGAGATGGCCATCAGCACCATCACCCTCGCGGAACTCTCTGCAGGCCCTCATCAGGTACGCGGCGGTGCCGAGCAGAGCGACTACGACGAACACGCCGAGCGGGCCCGCCGCATGGACGTCCTGCAGCGCGCCGAGAACGAATTCGACCCCATCCCATTCGACGTGGAGGCGGCTCGCATCTACGGCAGAATCTGCGCCGCAGTCGTTTCCGCGGGCCGCAAGCCCCGTCGCCGCGCGGCCGACCTGATGATCGCCGCCACCGCGGCCGCCGAGGAACTCCCCCTCTTCACCACGAACCCCGACGACTTCAAGGGCCTCGACAAGCTGATCACCATTGTGCCCGTAACCCGGCCCGAGATCCTGCACGACCGGTAGTACCGCGCCCGCGTGACCGCCGCGGCGGCACCGCCCCGGTCAGGGAACCCGCAACCTGAGCGGTGATGTCACGCCGGGATTCTTGGTGAGCATCACACGCCGGTAGTGACCGGATGACGCCGATCAAGAAGTTCCAAGTCACCTTCGACTGCGCAGGACCTGAACACCTCACTCGTCACTGGTGCGAGGTGTCGGAGTAGGTCGTACCGCCGCCGGAGGGGTTGCCACCGGGGACGATCTCAAGCACTCGTCGTCACCTGAGCAGCGGGATTCTTGGTCGCCTGCGGTGATCCCTCAGGTCTGGGCCCGCGACTCTGCTTCCAGCGCGTCCCCGCCCAGGCCTCGCCGTATACGGTGCCGCCGTTGTACGGGGAGAAGGCGGCGAAGCCGGACGTACGGCTGGATTCGCGGTGGGAGGCCGAGACCGTGGGCCCAGTCCCGGACCGGTTTCAGGTTGTTCTCGGGCAGGGAAACGTTTCACGCGTCCCCTCAGGGGGTGCGGGTCAGTGTCCGAGCCGCTCCACCAGAGCGGGAACGTCCGCGAAGGAGTCCAGGACGTGGTCCGGGGTGCCGTCGGCCGCCGCGTGCGTCTCGGGCAGGTACTTGCCTGTCCTCACCAGGACGCCGGTGATGCCATGGCGCTGGGCGGCCAGCACGTCCGACTCGATGTCGTCGCCCACCATCAGCGCCTCGGACGGGGTGGCACCGAGACGGGCCAGGGCCGCGGCGAAGAACGCCCCGGCCGGCTTGCCGGTGACGGCGGCCTCGGTGCCGGCCGCCCGTTCCAGGCCCAGGAGGAAGGCCCCGGTGTCGAGGTCGAGTCCTCCGGCGGTGCGCCAGTACAGACTCCGGTGCATGGCGACGAGCCCGGCACCCTGCTGGACATGGCGGAACGCGCGGTTCAGCGCCGCGTACGTGAACGCGTCGCCCGCTCCGCCGAGCACGACGACGTCCGGCACGGCACCCTCGGCGTCCTCCTCCTCGACGAGCGTCACCCCCGACAGGTCGTCCCGTACGTCCCCCGTGCTGATCAGGAGGCAGCGCGCCTCCGGGTGGTGTTCGCGCAGATACGCGGCGGTGGCGGCGGGCGCGGTGAGGATGTCGTCGGCCTCGACGGGGAAGCCCGTCCCGGCGAGCCGGCCGGCGATCGCGGCGCGGGTCCGTGACGTGGTGTTGGTGACGAGCGCCAGCGGGATGCCCGTGGCGCGCAGCCGCCGCACGGCATCCACCGCGCCGGGCAACGGCTTCCAGGAAACCGTGAGCACGCCGTCGATGTCGATCAGGACCGCTCCGATTCGTTCCATGCTCACGACCGTCCCCGACTTGCCGAACGGGCGCAAATGAGATTGTTTCGAAGGGTGAGGGCGTGCGTGTACGCCGCGGTGCGGCACGATTCGCCGCTCCGCCCGCCCCCGCCCAGACGTTGGAGGTGAACCACTGTGCTGTTCACCGACCGCACGGACGCCGGACGACGGCTCGCCGGGGCACTCGGGCATCTGCGGGCGCGCGACCCCGTCGTCCTGGGACTTCCCCGTGGCGGGGTCCCGGTGGCCTTCGAGGTGGCGCGGGCGCTGGGTGCGCCGCTCGACGTGATCGTGGTCCGCAAGCTGGGCGTCCCGTACCGCCCGGAACTGGGATTCGGTGCGATCGGCGAGGGCGGGGTGCGGGTCATCAGCGATGAGATCGTCCGTCATGCCGGGGTACGGGAGAAGGACCTCGTCTCCGTCGAGCGCGCCGAGGAGGCGGAGCTCCTGCGCCGGGCCCGGGCGTACCGGGAGGGCAGGCCTCGCCTCGCCCTCACCGGCCGGACGGTGGTCGTGGTCGATGACGGGATCGCCACCGGGGCGACCGCCAGGGCCGCGTGCCGGGTCGTACGGGCGCAGGGCGCCGCGCATGTCGTCCTGGCCGTGCCGGTGGCGTCGCCGGATGTCGTCGCACGGCTGAGCGAGGACGTGGACGAGGTCGTGTGCCTGTCCACGCCGAGCCTCTTCTCCGCCGTCGGCGAGTGGTACCGCGACTTCTCCCAGACCTCCGACGAGGAGGTCGTCGCCCTCCTGGCGCGGGCCCCCGAGGGCGGGGGCCCGTCGGCCGGCCAGGCGGAGGAGGTCGAGGTGGACGCGGGTGGGATCGGGCTCACCGGGGACCTCGTACTCCCCCGGGACGCCGGGGCGGCCGTGGTGTTCGCCCATGGCTCCGGCAGCAGCCGCCACAGCCCCCGCAACCGTTCCGTGGCGACGGCCCTCAACAAGGCCGGCCTCGGCACCCTGCTCCTCGACCTCCTCACGCCCGGGGAGGAGGTCGACCGGGCCAATGTGTTCGATATCGGGCTGCTCGCCGGGAGGCTGGCGGGCGCCACCGACTGGCTGCGGCACCGCGTGTCCGTGCCGGTCGGCTCCTTCGGGGCGAGCACCGGGGCGGCGGCGGCGCTGCGGGCCGCCGCCGCGGCCGACTCGGGCGTCGGCGCCGTGGTCTCCCGCGGCGGGCGCCCCGATCTGGCCGGAGCGGACCTGTCCGAGGTGCGGGCGCCGACCCTGCTCATCGTGGGCGGCGACGACACGACGGTGATCGACCTCAACCGGCAGGCGCAGGCGGCGCTCCGCTGCGAGAACCGGCTCGACATCATCCCCGGCGCCACGCATCTGTTCGAGGAGCCGGGCGCCCTGGACCGGGTCGCGGAGCTGGCCCAGGAGTGGTTCACCAGACATCTGGTAGCGGGAGCCGGCTGAGGGCTCCGCGCGGATCGAGCCGGACCCGGTCCTGGGTGTGCAAGGCGGGCCCCGTGCGGCGCGTCCCTGACCGTCGCCCCGAACGGCCTCCGCCCGAAACCTCGTTGCCCGGGACGCCACACCGCCCCCGCCTGCGCGGCCCCCACTACCCTGCCCCCTCCCCCCAGGACGGCCCGCAGCCCGCGGCGCACTGTGAGGGGTCCGTTCCCGGGGCCTGAACCGGCGTGCCGGACAACGATGCCATCTGCACGCCACCGTCCCGGGCGGCGCGAACTCGGAATTCCTGGTGCGCACTTGTAAGAGGAGCGATGCGTGACCGTTATGTGAATCGATTCAAGGCCGGTGAAGATAGTCCGCCGCCCCGAAGACTGTCAAGAGGGCCCACCCATCCCCCCATTCAGGTCGCACAACGCCCTCCTTGAGTGAACTTCTCCCCATCAACCCATTGACTGCGCCCGCAATCCCCCTTTAGCTTCCGAGCAACCTCATTGAAACCTTTCACGGCGAGTGGAGCGACACCTTCCCACCGCTGAGGAGCTCCTATGAACCAGTCCGCCCCGGACCCGGCCCCGGTCCTGGCCCTGAAGGGCGTGAGCAAGTCCTTCGGTGCCGTACGGGCCCTGCAGGACGTGTCCCTGCGGTTGTTCCCCGGCGAGGCCCACGCACTCGCCGGAGAGAACGGCGCGGGCAAGTCCACGCTGATCAAGGCCCTCGCCGGGGTGCACCGTCCGGACAGCGGCGAGGTGCTGCTCGACGGCGAGTCCGTCGTCTTCCACGGTCCGGCAGACGCCCGTGACGCCGGTATCGCCGTCATCTACCAGGAGCCGACGCTCTTCCCCGACCTGTCGATCGCCGAGAACATCTTCATGGGCCGCCAGCCCCGGCGCGCGCTGGGCCGCATCGACCGCAAGGCCGTGCACGCCACCACCGCCGGGCTGATGCGCCGGCTCGGCGTCGATCTGGCCCCCGACCGGCCCGCCCGCGGGCTGTCGATCGCCGACCAGCAGATCGTCGAGATCGCCAAGGCGCTCTCCTTCGACGCCCGTGTCCTGATCATGGACGAGCCGACCGCCGCCCTGACCGGCAGTGAGACGGCCCGGCTGTTCTCCGTCGTCCGGACCCTGCGCGCGGAGGGCGCGGCCGTGCTGTTCATCTCGCACCGCCTCGACGAGATCTTCGAGCTGTGCCAGCGCGTCACGACCCTGCGCGACGGACGCTGGATCTCCTCGGAGCCGCTGGAGGGTCTCACCGAGGACGACCTGGTCCGCAGGATGGTCGGCCGCGACCTCGACGACCTCTATCCGAAGCAGGAGGCCGAGGTCGGCGACGTCGCCCTCTCGGTGCACCGGCTGACCCGCGAGGGCGTCTTCCGCGACGTGTCCTTCGAGGTCCGCCGCGGCGAGATCGTGGCGCTCGCCGGGCTCGTCGGCGCCGGGCGCACCGAGGTCGCGCAGGCGGTCTTCGGTGTCGACCGTGCCGACGCGGGCGAGGTGAAGGTGGCCGGCACGGTGCTGCGGCCCGGTTCGCCGACCGCCGCGATGGCCGCCGGGCTCGCTCTCGTACCCGAGGACCGGCGCCAGCGCGGGCTGGTCATGGATATGTCGATCGAGCGCAACATCGGCCTCACCGGCCTGGCCGAGGTCCGCAAGCGCGGGCTCGTCAGCCGGGCCCTGGAGCACGACCGGGCCGCCGACTGGGCCGTGCGCCTCCAGCTCAAGTACAACCGGCTGGCCGACACCGTGGGTGTGCTGTCCGGCGGCAACCAGCAGAAGGTCGTGCTCGCCAAGTGGCTGGCGACCGGCCCCGAGGTGCTGATCGTCGACGAACCGACCCGCGGCATCGATGTCGGCACCAAGGCCGAGGTCCACCGGCTGCTCTCGTCGCTCGCGGCGGACGGCCTCGCCGTCCTGATGATCTCCTCCGACCTGCCGGAGGTCATCGGCATGGCCGACCGGGTGCTCGTGATGCGCGAGGGCCGGCTCGTCGCCGAGATCCCGCGCGAGAGCGCCACCGAGGAATCGGTCATGGCGGCGGCCACCGGACGCAACGAGAGGGCAGCGGCATGACCACCACCATCGAGAGTCCGCCGGACACCGCGAAGGCGCCGGACCGGAGCGCCTCCTCGCTCGTGGACGCGGTCTTCCGGGCCCGCGAGATCTCCATCGCCGGGGCGCTGGTGCTGCTGATTCTCGGCACCTACCTGGCCAACCCGCTCTTCCTGTCCGACCAGGGCGTCAAGGACCTGCTGCTCAACGCGTCGATCCTGGTGCTGCTCGCGGTCGGCCAGTCCGCCGTGGTGATCACCCGCAACATCGACCTGTCGGTCGGCTCGGTCGTCGGCCTCTCCGCGTTCGCCTGCGGCAAGTTCGTCGCGGGGACGGACCACGGGGTGCTGACCGTGATGCTGCTCGGCATCGCCATCGGCGTGGTCTGCGGACTGGTGTCCGGCGCCCTCGTCAGCTTCGGCAGGGTCCCGGCGCTCGTCGTGACCCTGGGCATGCTCTACATCATCCAGGGCATCGACTACTGGTGGGCGCAGGGCGAGCAGATCAGCGCCTCCGACGTGCCGGAAGCCGTACTGGGGCTCGGCAGCGGCAGCCTGGCCGGCATCCCGTACCTGCCGCTCGTCGCCGTCGTCCTGCTCGCGGCGACCGCGTACTTCCTGCGCAGCTACCGCTCGGGGCGTGAGCTGTACGCGATCGGTTCGAGCCCGGAGGCCGCCCGGCTCGCCGGCATCCCGATCCGCCGCCGGGTGCTGGCCGCCTACGCCTTCTCCGGGGCAGTCGCCGGCTTCGCCGGGGCCCTGTGGCTGGCCCGTTTCGGCACCGTCGTCGCGGACAACGCGCACGGCTGGGAACTGACCGTCGTCAGTGCCGTCGTCGTCGGCGGTGTCGCCATCACCGGCGGCACCGGCACCGTGTGGGGTGCCGCACTCGGCGCCCTGCTGCTCACCACCATCGGCAGTGTCCTGGTCGTCCTGAAGGTGGACTCCTTCTGGCAGGGCGCCATCACCGGTGCGCTCCTCCTGCTGGCCATCAGCGTCGACCGGATCGTGAACCTGCGGATGACCGCCGCACTGAGGAAGAGGAACGCCCGTCATGACCACGGCGCCTGACACGAAGGCGGCTCCCACGCCGCGGGCCTCTCTCGTACGCGGCCTGGCGCTGCGCTGGGACACCGCGGTCGGTGTCCTCCTGGTGGCGGTCCTCGTCGTCGGCCTCGGCAGCACGGAGGGCTTCGGTTCGAGCGAGAACCTCGCGTTCGCCTTCAACGACATCGCCGAAGTCGCCATCATCGCCCTCCCGATGACCCTCCTGGTCGTCGCCGGGCAGGTCGACCTGTCGGTCGCCTCCATGCTGGGCCTGGGCAGTGCGCTGACCGGTGCGCTGTGGGAGGCGGGCTGGGCCTTCGAGGCGATCGTGCCGGTGGTGCTCCTGGTGGGCGTCGCCGGAGGTCTCCTCAACGGCTGGCTGGTCACCAGGGTGGGCCTGCCGTCCCTGGCCGTCACCATCGGCACCCTGGCGCTCTACCGGGGTCTGGCCTCGGTGGCGCTCGGCAGCGACGCGGTGACGGACTTCCCGCAGGCGTACGCCGACTGGGCCGTCGACACCACGACCGTCCCGGGCACGTTCCTCACCTACCCGGTCCTGCTCTTCGTCGTGCTGGCCGCCGTTACCGCGGTGGTGCTGCACGCGACCGGTCTGGGCCGCTCGCTCTTCGCGATCGGCGCCCAGGAGGAGGCCGCGTACTTCGCCGGCATCCGGGTCAAGCGGATCAAGCTGCTGCTCTTCGTCGTGACCGGCCTGTTCTCCGCCTTCGCGGGTGTCGTCTTCACCCTCCGGTACGGAAGTGCCCGCGCGGACAACGGACTCGGCTTCGAGATGCTCGTCATCGCGTCCGTCCTGCTCGGCGGCATCGACTTCGACGGCGGGAAGGGCACGCTCTTCGGCGCGGTCGCCGGTGTCCTGCTGATCGGTGTCCTGAAGAACCTCCTCACCCTCAACGACATCGCCAACGAGGTCCAGGTCATCGTGACCGGCCTGCTGCTCGTGGCGTCCGTCCTCACCCCACGGATCATCGCCGCCGTGGTCGAACGACGGCACCGGCGGGCCGCGAACACCCCCGTGCCCCCTTCGTCGTAACGCCCCTTCCGCCGTACCTCTCCGAAAGGCACACGCCGCCATGATGCTCCGCAATGCCGCTGGGCGCCGCGCCGTCGCGACCGCCGCCACCGCCGTCTCCCTCGCCCTCGCCCTGACCGCCTGTTCCGGCACCACCAAGGACAGCGAGGACACCGGCGGCGAGAACGTCGCCGGCTCCGTGAAGGCCGACCCGGACGCGCCGTTGAAGAAGGGCCTGAAGATCGCCTTCCTGCCCAAGCAGATCAACAACCCGTACGAGAAGATCGTCGACGAGGCGGGCATCGCCGCGGCGAAGGAGTACGGCGGCACAGGCAAGGAGGTCGGTCCGTCCGATGCCAACGCCTCCTCGCAGGTCAGCTACATCAACACGCTCATCCAGCAGCGTCAGGACGCGATCCTGATCGCGGCGAACGACCCGAACGCGGTGTGCGGCCCGCTCAAGCAGGCCATGAAGAAGGACATCAAGGTCGTCGCGTACGACTCGGACACGGCGAAGGACTGCCGTCAGCTCTTCATCAACCAGGCCAGCTCCGAACAGATCGGCCGCAGCCTGGTCCAGCACCTCGGCGAGCAGCTCGGTTACAAGGGCAAGGTCGCGATCCTGTCGGCCACGCAGAACGCGACGAACCAGAACACCTGGATCGAGTTCATGAAGGAGGAGCTGAAGCTCCCGAAGTACAAGGACATGGAGCTGGTCAAGGTCGCGTACGGCGACGACGCCGACCAGAAGTCCTTCCAGCAGACCCAGGGCCTCATGCAGGCCTATCCCGACCTCAAGGGCATCATCTCGCCGACCACGGTCGGCATCGCCGCCGCGGCCCGCTACCTGAGCGACTCCTCGTACAAGGGCAAGGTCGTCCTCAACGGGCTCGGTACGCCGAACCAGATGCGCACGTACGTCAAGGACGGCACCGTCGAGCAGTTCTCGCTGTGGAACCCGGAGGAGCTCGGCTACCTCGGTTCGTACGCTGCCGCCGCGCTGGCGTCGGGGCAAATCACCGGTGCCGAGGGTGAGAAGTTCAAGGCGGGCAAGCTCGGTGAGTACACGATCGGCAAGGACGGCGAGGTCATTCTCGGGGAGCCGACCGTCTTCGACTCCAAGAACATCGACCAGTTCAACTTCTGAGTGCGGGAGCCGGCTTCACCATGCAGCGTGTCTGCTTTCTGCTGAAGGTCCGCGAGGACCGCAAGGACGAGTACCGCGAGCGGCACGCCTCGGTGTGGCCGGAGATGCTGACGGCCCTGTCCGGGGCCGGGTGGCACAACTACTCGCTCTTCCTGCGTGAGGACGGTCTGCTCGTCGGATATCTGGAGACCGACGACTTCGAAGCGGCCCGCGAGGCGATGGCCGCGACGGACGTCAACGACCGGTGGCAGCGGGAGATGGCGGAGTTCTTCGAGCAGCCGGAGGCGCCGGACGAGGCGATGGTCCCGCTGACCGAGGTGTTCCACCTGGCGTAGAGGGCGTTGTGAAGCGATGGGCCGGGTTCCTCGTTCCGGGGGCCCGGCCCTGGGATGCCGGAAGTCGCCAGTATCGTACGGTCGCTGCCGCCGGTCCGCCCGCTCATGCGGCTCGTGCGGCTGCAGATGCGTCTCGCGCGTGCGTCCGTGGGGCCGCCCCGCACGCCGTGCAAGCCTGCGGTCAGCCGATCTCACCCTCGCTCTCGCCGCCCGGCGGCTCGTCCCCGCCGCCGCCCTTGATCCGGTCGGCCTGCTCGATCGCCGTGGCGAGTTTCTCCACCGAGCTGTCCTCGGTGGTGGCCGCCAGCCTCCGTGCGTGGCGGGCGAGTTCGCCGAGCGCCGGGGTGCCCGGCAGGTCGCCGCCGCGCAGGATGTCCGCGAAGTAGGCGGCCACCGCGGTCACCTGGAACCTGTGGTTCTCGCCGTCCCAGAGCCTTCCGTCGACGGCACCGGTGTTCACGGACCCGGTCTCCTCGTGCGCCTTACGGGTCTTCGGGTCCAGCCAGCGCACCGTGGCCGTCGCCACGTGCCCGGAGGCGCCGTCGCGGAGGCGTACGGCGTAGAGCGCGGTGACGGTGTGGCCGGGGCCCACCTCGCCGCCGTCGACGCTGTCGTCGCGGAAGTCCTCGTCGGCGACCTTGCGGTTCTCGTAGCCGATGAGCCTGAACTGCTGGACGGTCTCGCGGTCGAAGGCCACCTGGGCCTTGGCGTCACGGGCCCGCAGCTCCACATGGGCGGGCAGCTGGTCGACGAAGACCTTCCTGGCCTGGGTCTCGTCGCCGATGTAGGTGGTGTTGCCGTCGCCCTTGTTGGTGAGGCGTTCCATCAGCGCGTCGCCGTAGTCGCTGCCGACGCCGACGCCGAACAGGGTGATGCCGTATTCCTCACGCGCGTCGCCGATCCGTTCCAGGATCGCGTCGGCGTCGGTCTCGCCGGTGTTGGCGAGCGCGTCGGAGAGCAGGACGACACGGTTGGTGGCACCCTTGCGGTGGCCCTTGACCGCCTCGTCGTAGCCCCGCTCCACGCCGGCTGCCACATTCGTGGAGTCCGCGGGTTCCAGCTCGTCGACGGCGTCCCGGATCTCGGTTCGGTTGCCGCCGAGCCGGGTCATCTCCAGCCGGGTCTCGGCCTCCCCGCTGAACGTGACGAGAGAGACGGAGTCGTCGTCGCGCAGTTCGTCGGTGAGGATGCCCAGCGACTTCTTCGCGAGGTCGAGGCGGCCGGGCTCGGCCATCGATCCGGAGATGTCGACGACGAAGGTCAGCGCGGCGGGCGGGCGTTCACCGGTGTCATCGGCGGTCCTGGTGGCCAGACCGACGCGTACGAGCGACCACTCGTCCGCCCCTGAGCCGGCCTTCGTGCCGTCGACGGTCACCGAGAACCCGTTGTCCTTCGGCCGCTCGTAACCCTGCCGGAAGCTGTTGACGAACTCCTCGGGCCGTACGGTGTCCGGCGCGGGCAGCCGCCCGTCGCCGAGCGTCCGGCGCGCGTAGCCGTAGCCTGCGGTGTCCACGTCCAGGGCGAAGGTCGACAGATAGTCGGGCGGCACGGTCTCGCGGGCGTCGCCGCTCTCCTTCCGCGGTGCGCCGTCCTCCTGCCGCTCCGGTGCGGCGGAGGGCGCGGCGGGCGCGCGCTTCCCGCCGCTGCCGGTGCTGCGGTCGGCGGACGTCTCGCTGGTCGTACCCCCCGCGGAACATCCGGTGATGAGCATGGCGCCCGCGAGCAGAGCGACCAGCGTCCCGCCGGCCCGGGATGTCGTTGTCCTGCGCTTCATCGGTACCCCCACGTCGTCGACATCTGTGAATGGGACGTGTGGGGCGGCCGGCCGGAGTCGTCGAACGCGTTGCGGATCCGTCTCGATGCGGCAACGGCGAGCAGGGAGGCGGCGGAACACCGCCGTCAGGACACGATGTCCTTCCGGCTGAACCCCCGGAAGGCGAACGCGAACAGGATCAGGGCATACGTCACCGAGACTGCCGCGCCCTTCACCATCCCGCCCCATTCGAGATCGGGCTGGAGGGCGTCCGCCCAGGCGAACTGCCAGTGCGCGGGCAGGAACTCGCGCCAGGTACCGAGGGCCGTGACGGCGTCCAGGACGTTGCCGACGATGGTCAGCCCGACCGCGCCGCCGACCGCGCCGAGCGGTGCGTCGGTCTTGGTCGACAGCCAGAACGCCAGTCCCGCGGTGACGAGTTGGGAGACGAACACGAAGGCGACGACGAGCGCGAGGCGCGGCACCGTGTCGCCGGTTCCGAGGGCGCCGCCGGTGGGCAGCTGGAGCGGTCCCCAGCCGTACGCGGCCGTTCCCGCGGCCAGCGCGACGACCGGCAGCAGCACCATCGCGGCCAGGCTGAAGCCGAGTGCGACGACGAGCTTGCTCCAGAGCAGCCGGGAGCGGGGGACGGGCGCCGCCAGCAGGTAGCGCAGCGAGGACCAGCCGGCCTCGGAGGCGACGGTGTCCCCGCAGAACAGGGCGACCGGGATGACCAGCAGGAAGCCGGCGGAGACGAACAGGCAGGTCGCGGCGAAATTCGCCGCGGACTCCGTCGCGACGTCCATCAGATTGATCCGTGAGCCGCCTCCGCCGCCCCCTTCGCCGCCGCCGGGGGTGCCGCCGATGGCGAAGGCGATGATCAGGATGAACGGCAGGGCGGCCAGCACCCCGCCCATGAGCAGGGTGCGGCGTCTGCGCAGCTGCCGCATCGCTTCGACGCGCAGGGGCAGGGTGCGGCGGGCGTGGTAACCGGGGGCTTCGGCGGGGCCCCGGACTTCGGTGGCGGAGCTCATGCGGATCCTCCGGAGATGAGGGTGAGGAACGCGTCCTCCAGGCGGCGGTACGGCCCGACTCCCGTCACCGGTACGTCGAGACGGACCAGTTCGGCGACCAGCTGGGCGGCGGTGGCACCGTCGAGACGGACCAGCAGCCCGTGGCCGTCGTCCACGCGGACGGCGGAGCCTACGCCGGGCAGCGCCGCCACCTTGTCGACAAGAGGTTCCGGGACCTCGGCCGCGGTGGTGACGAGCAGCATGTCGCCCGAGCCGGTGATCTCGGCGACCGGGCCCGCCTGGACGAGCCGGCCGCGGTCCATGACGACGAGGTGGGTGCAGGACTGCTCGACCTCGGAGAGGAGGTGGCTGGAGACGATCACGGTCCGGCCCGCGGCCGCGTACCGGATCATCACGTCCCGCATCTCGCGGATCTGGGGCGGGTCCAGGCCGTTGGTCGGCTCGTCCAGGATGAGCAGGTCCGGCATGCCGAGCATGGCCTGGGCGATGGCGAGCCGCTGCCGCATGCCCTGGGAGTAGGTCCGCACGGCACGGGCCAGGGCGTCGCCGAGCCCGGCGATCTCCAGGGCCTCGTCGATGTGGGAGTCCCCGGCGGGGCGTCCGGTGGCCTGCCAGTACAGCTCCAGGTTGGCGCGGCCCGACAGGTGTGGCAGGAAGCCCGCCCCTTCGACGAAGGAGCCGACGCGCGACAGCACGGGCGCCCCGGGCCGGATGGCGTGCCCGAAGACCCGGATCTCACCGGCGTCGGGGGTGATGAGGCCCATCAGCATGCGCAGGGTGGTGGTCTTGCCGGCTCCGTTGGGTCCGAGGAGGCCGAGGACCTGGCCCTTCTCGACCCGGAAGCCGAGGTCGCGCACGGCGTAGCGGTCTGCGGACTTGGCGTACTTCTTGGACAGGTCCGTGATCTGCAGCGGTACGCCGGCGAGTGCCGGGTCGGGTGCGGGGGTCGCGGTACGCCGGCGGGCGGTGAGCAGGAGCAGCGCGGCGATGACGGCAGCGGCGGCCGGCAGTCCCCAGGTCCACCACGGCAGTGCGGCGGACGCGGTCTTCACGGCGGGTGCGGTGGGCACGGTCAGCGGGCCGTCGAGGGAGACGGTGTACGTCGCCGGCTCGGCGGGGGACGCGTAGCCGAGGTCGGTCGTGGAGAGCACGAGGCGGAGGCGGTGACCGGCGTCGACCTCGTGGTCGACGGCGGGCAGGGTCAGCTCGACCGGCCTGCCCTGCTCGGAGGGTGCGAGCCGGTACGGGGTGACGAGCTGGGAGGGCAGGACCTGCTGCTTGCCGTCCGGGGAGACGTCGTACACCTTGCCGAACAGCACCGCGTCGCCCTGGGACGCCCGGACGTTCACGCGGACGGTGGGTGAGCCGGTGACGTGCAGGGAGGTGTCCAGCGGGGCGGAGTCGTAGCGCGCGTACTGCCCGGGGAAGTCGAGGGACAGACCGACGCCGAAGGAGGAGAGCTGGGAGAGCCCGCCGCCGACACCGGGCACGGCCGAGATGGAGGGCGGGCTGGCGCCGGCGGGGTTGCTGAAGGTCTGCGTGCGGTTGCTCAGCCGGACCTTCTCGCCCCCGCTGGTCAGTCCCGGGTACGCATCGCTGCTCGCGCCGCGTTTGAGGGCGGCGCCGTCGGTGGAGTCAATTCCTCCGGTCCGGGTCACGCGGAAGGCGGGTCCGGCGTCGGCGCCCTCGTCGTCCTTCAGGTAGCGGTCGAACCAGTCGCCGATCCGGCCCTCGACCCGGTCTCCCTCGTCGTCCCCGCCGTCGTGTCCGCCGGCGATCCAGTCGACGGACACGGGCGCGCCGTTGCCGCTGATGGCCTGGGCCATGGCGTCGGCCTGGCCGAGCGGGAAGAGGGAGTCGCTCTGGCCCTGAACGATGAGTGCGGGTACGTCGATGCGGTCGGCCACGGCGACGGGGGAACGTTCCGTCAGCAGCTCGCGCGCCGCCGCGTCCGGCTTCCCGCTGACCGCGACCCGCTCGTACATCTCGCACAGTCGCTTCTCGAACTTCGCGCAGCCGCCGCCCGAGGTGACGAAGATCCCGGCCCAGAGCTTCTTGAACACTCCGTCCGGGAACAGCGCGTCGGCGAGGTTCCAGTAGCTGATCACCGGGGCGATCGCGTCGACGCGATCGTCGTGCCCGGCGGCGAGCAGCGACACCGCTCCGCCGTACGAGGCGCCGGTGACGCCGACCCGCGGGTCGCCCTTCGCGTCGAGCTCCACCTCGGGCCGGTCCGCCAGCCAGTCGATGAGCCCCGAGACGTCCCTGACCTCGGCGTCGGGGGCGTTGAGCGTGATCTCCCCGCTCGACTTCCCGAACCCGCGGGCGGACCAGGTCATGACGGCGTACCCGTCGGCGGCGAGCTTCTCGGCCTGGGCGCGCACATCGTTCTTGCTGCCGCCGAACCCGTGCCCGATGAGCACGGCGGGCCTGCGCTGCGAACCTCCGGCCGTGAAGTACGAGGTGTCGACGGACACCCCGTTCAACCGCATGATCCGGTCCTCACGGTGCACGGACGGCACGCTGTCGTCCGCGACGGCGGTCCACGTGCCGGCGGCCACCAGCACGGCGAGCGCGGCGGCGACCGAGGCCCGACGGCCACGGGTACGGGGCAGCAGCCGGTGCCGCCACCGGGAAGTCGGTTTCTCCATGACTCGACCCTAGACGGAGTGCGCACTGCCCCGGGATGCCGCAGGTGTGACCTCGGCCGCCTCCCTGAGAGGTACGGCTGGACCGCCCCGTACTCCGTACGCGGTACATCGCCGTCACGAAGGCCTCATACGGGGACATCCGTCCAGGCGTCGGCGGACGAGGGCCTGTCCACGGTGCGGGCCCGGGAGTCCGGCGTCCCCTCCTGGGCGTGTCCGGTCGCGTCCGGCCGGGGAGCCCTGCTGTCCGGCCTCTCGGCGTACGGCCGCTCACGCGGCAGCAGGGCGGCAGCCGCCTCGTCCCGTCCTGCCCGCACCAGTGCGTGGATCTCGCGGGCCAGCGGTGTGACGTCGCGGATGGAGACCGTCCACTCGTCGGCGTAGCGGCGCGAAGCCTCACCGGACAGGCCCAGTTGCAGGGAGCGGTACGGGAGCGGGCTGAGGTGGAGGTCGCGTTCGGGGTCCCACTGGATGCGGGCGGGGGCGCGACGGAGGCCGCGCCGCCAGGTGGCGCGGTCGGGGTGGACGCCCCTGACGTAGTGCGAGAGTTCGGCGCGCGCGAGCGCCTGGTCGAGGCCCTCGCGGGTGATCTCGACGGCCAGGACCGTCTCCTGGCCCTCCTTCGTCGCCCAGCCGCAGCGGTACATCATCCACAGGAAGCTGGGCTTGATCCAGGTCATGCGGTCGCGCTTCCACGCGACGGGGAAGCGCCCGTCACGGGCTGCCGGGAGACCGAGCGCCGGCGAGTAGGCCTGGTAGACGGTGACCGTGGTGGCCGTGTGGAGGGCTCGGATCTGGTGGCGCGGTGTGGACATCCGTCCAGGATGGTCCACGGTCCGTGCCGTCCGCCACCGGCTTTTCGCACGGCGGCCCCGGGCCCGCCCCGGGGCCCGGGGGCGCGGATCAGTGGTTGCGGGGGAAGCCGAGGTCCACGCCGGAGGGGGCGTCGGCCGGGTCGGGCCAACGGGTGGTGACGACCTTTCCGCGGGTGTAGAAGTGCACGCCGTCGTTGCCGTAGATGTGGTGGTCGCCGAAGAGCGAGTCCTTCCAGCCGCCGAAGGAGTGGTAGCCCACCGGCACCGGGATCGGGACGTTGACGCCGACCATGCCGGCCTCGATCTCCATCTGGAAGCGGCGGGCCGCGCCACCGTCGCGGGTGAAGATCGCGGTGCCGTTGCCGAACGGCGAGGCGTTCATGAGAGCGACACCCTCCTCGTACGTGTCCACGCGCAGCACGCACAGGACCGGGCCGAAGATCTCGTCCCGGTAGGCGTCGGAGTCCGTGGAGACGTGGTCGAGGAGGGACAGGCCGATCCAGTGGCCGTCCTCGAAGCCCTCGACCGTGTAGCCGGTGCCGTCGAGGACGACGTCGGCGCCCTGGGCGGCGGCGCCGGTGACGTACGAGGCGACCTTGTCGCGGTGGGCGGCCGTGATGAGGGGGCCCATCTCGGACGCGGGGTCGGTGCCCGGACCGATCTTGATCTGCTCGGCACGGTCCTTGATGCGGGCGACCAGGTCGTCGGCCACGGAACTGACGGCGACGACGGCGGAGATCGCCATGCAGCGCTCACCGGCGGAGCCGTACGCGGCCGAGACGGCGGCGTCGGCCGCGGCGTCCAGGTCGGCGTCCGGGAGGACCAGCATGTGGTTCTTCGCTCCGCCGAGCGCCTGGACGCGCTTGCCGTTCGCGGAGGCCGTGGCGTGGATGTGGCGGGCGATCGGGGTCGAACCCACGAAGGAGACGGCGGCGACGTCGGGGTGGGCCAGCAGGGCGTCGACGGCGACCCGGTCGCCGTGCAGGACGTTCAGGACGCCGTCGGGCAGACCCGCCTCGGCGGCCAGCTCGGCCAGCAGGTTGGCGGCCGACGGGTCCTTCTCACTGGGCTTCAGGACGAACGTGTTGCCGCAGGCGACGGCCAGCGGGAACATCCACATCGGCACCATGGCCGGGAAGTTGAACGGGGTGATGCCCGCGACCACGCCGATCGACTGGCGGATCGAGGAGACGTCGACCCGGCTGGACACCTGGGTGGACAGCTCGCCCTTGAGCTGGGTCGTGATGCCGCAGGCCAGCTCGACGATCTCCAGGCCCCGGGCGACCTCGCCGAGCGCGTCGGAGTGCACCTTGCCGTGCTCGGCGGTGATCAGCGCGGCGATCTCGTCGCGGTGGGCGTCCAGCAGGGCGCGGTATCGGAAGAGGACGGCGGTGCGTGCGGAGAGGGAGGAGGTGCCCCACGTCTCGTACGCGTTCTTCGCGGCGGCGACCGCGGCGTCGACCTCCTCGGCCGAGGCGAGGGCGACCTGCGTGGTCACGGCGCCGGTCGCCGGGTCGGTGACCGGGCCGTAGTTGCCCGACGTGCCCTCGACGGTCTTGCCACCGATCCAGTGGTTGACGGTCTTCATGACGGGGACTCCTTCAGAGATGGGGGCGTCGGTCAGCGGTCTTCCGGTCGTACTCCTCGCGGGCCTCGACCGCAGACGGGCGGGTCGCGGTCTCGGCCACGGGAACATCCCACCACGCCTGTGCCGGAGGGGGCCCCGACACTGTGTCTGGCGTTCGGGTCTCGACATAGACACAAGTGGGACGGTCCGCGCCGCGCGCCTCGGCGAGCGCCCCGCGCAGGTCCCGTACGGACTCCGCGCGCAGCACCCGCATGCCGAGCGAGGCCGCGTTGGCCGCGAGGTCGACGGGCAGCGGCGGCCCGGTGAAACCGCCGTCGGCGTCGCGGTGCCGGTAGGCCGTGCCGAAGCCTTCGCCTCCGACCGACTCGGAGAGGCCGCCGATGGACGCGTACCCGTGGTTCTGCAGGATGACGAGCTTGATGGGCAGGCCCTCCTGCACGGCGGTGACGATCTCGGTGGGGTTCATCAGGTAGGTGCCGTCGCCGACGAGGGCCCAGACGGGCCGGCCGGGGGCGGCGAGCTGGACTCCGAGGGCGGCCGGGATCTCGTACCCCATGCAGGAGTAGCCGTATTCGACGTGGTACTGCCGCGGGGAGCGGGCCCGCCACAGCTTGTGCAGGTCCCCGGGGAGCGAGCCCGCCGCGTTGATCAGGATGTCGTCCTCGGTGACGAGGGCGTCGAGCACTCCGAGGACCTGGGCCTGGGTGGGGCGGGCGTCCGGGTCGGCGGCGGTGAAGGCCGCGTCGACGCGCTGCTCCCAGCGGCCCTTGGCGTCGGTGTACGCGGTCTCGTACGCGGGGTCGACCCGGTGGCCGCGGGCCGCGAGGGCGGCGGCGAGCGCTTCGAGGGAGGTGCGGGCGTCCCCGACGAGCGGGAGGGCCGCGAGCTTGTGGGCGTCGAAGCCGGTGATGTTGAGGTTGAGGAAGCGGACGGACGGGTCGGCGAAGAGGGTGCCGGACGCGGTCGTGAAGTCCGTGTAACGGGTGCCGATCCCGATCACCAGGTCCGCCTCGCGGGCCAGGTCGTCGGCGGTCGCGGTGCCGGTGTGGCCGATGCCGCCCACGTCGGCGGGGTGGTCGTGGCGCAGCGAGCCCTTGCCGGCCTGGGTGGAGGCGACGGGGATCCGGGTGGCGGCGGCGAAGGCGGCGAGCGTCTCCTCGGCGGCGCTGTGGTGGACCCCGCCGCCCGCGACGATCAGGGGGCGGCGGGCGGTGCGGACCGCCCGGACGGCCTGTTCGAGTGCGTACGGGTCGGGGGCGGGCCTGCGTACGTGCCAGACGCGCGCGGCGAAGAACTCCGCCGGCCAGTCGTACGCCTCGGCCTGCACGTCCTGCGGCAGGGCGAGCGTGACGGCGCCGGTCGCCTCCGGGTCGGCGAGCGTCCGCATGGCCTGCAGGGCGGCCGGGATCAGCGCCTCGGGGCGGGTGATCCGGTCGAAGTACCGGGAGACGGGGCGCAGGCAGTCGTTGACCGACACGTCGCCGGCGTGCGGCACTTCCAATTGCTGGAGCACGGGGTCGGCGGGGCGGGTCGCGAAGGTGTCGCCGGGCAGGAGCAGCACCGGGAGGTGGTTGACGGTGGCGAGGGCGGCGCCGGTGACGAGGTTGGTGGCGCCCGGGCCGATGGAGGTGGTGACGGCCTGCGCGGAGAGCCGGCCCGACTGGCGGGCGTATCCGACGGCGGCGTGCACCATGGCCTGCTCGCTGCGGCCCTGGAGGTACGGCATCGCGGGGCCTGACTCGACGAGTGCCTGGCCGATGCCCGCGACGTTGCCGTGGCCGAAAATGCCCCAGGTGGCGTTGATCAGCCGTTGGCGGCGGCCGTCGCGCTCGGTGTACTGGCGGGCCAGGAAGGCGATCAGGGCCTGGGCGGTGGTGAGCCTGCGGGTGGTGTGCGGCGTGGTCAACGGCTTTCCTCCGGGCCGGGGGTGCGGGACATGGTCGGCGGCCTGCTCCGTGGTCACGGGCCGGTCCGCGGGCCCTGGAGCGGGAGCCGGGGGTCTACGGGCTGCGTCGGCCAGGTGTCGCGGATCCAGCGGTGGCCGGGGTGGTCGCGGATGAGCCACTCGCGTGTCTCCCCCGGGCCCGCCATCACGTTCAGGTAGTACAGGGTGCGGCCGGGCGGGGCGATGGACGGGCCGTGCCAGCCGTCGGGGATGAGGACGGCGTCACCGGTGGCGACTTCGGCGAGGACGTCCGTACCGCCCTCGCGGGACGGTGAGACCCGGTGGTAGCCGAGGCCGTCGTCCTCGACCTCGAAGTAGTAGATCTCCTCCAGCTCGGACTCGACGCCGGGCAGGTGCTCGTCGTGCTTGTGCGGCGGGTACGAGGACCAGTTCCCGCCCGGAGTGAGGACCTCGACGGCGATGAGCCGGTCGCAGGCGAACGTGTCGGCGGCCGCGAAGTTGTTCACCTGGCGCGAGCAGGTGCCCGCACCGCGGAGCTCGACCGGTACCTCCGGCGCGGGGCCGTAGCGAGCGGGGAGTCGTCGCTCGCACTTCGCTCCTGCCAGGGCGAAGCGGCCTCCTGCGCCGGAGGCGATCTGTGCGCGGGCATCGCGTGGCAGATAGGCGAAATCCGTCACGGCGCCGAACACGCTTGCCCGGCCCAGCAGTTCAAAGATCTCACCTGCTGCACGCACCGTACAGGCACCGGCCAACGGGAGAACGATCCATTCGCTCTCTCCGGTGACGAAGGTATGAACACCACCGGGCCCGAGCTCCAGTACGCGCAGGCTCGACCGGTCCCATCCGGCCCGCTCCGGGTCGATGTCGAGGGTGTACGGGCCGCCCGCTGAACGGTCGGACCGCAGGTGGTACCGCTGCTGCTCGTCGCGTGTCGTCATGACCGCATCCCTACCCTGTCTCCCGCCCGCGGGTGCTCACAGCAGTCCGACGGCCGTGTCGACCGCGCCCGCCACGTTCCCGTCGGGCGGGTAGAGCAGTGACCGTCCGACGACGAGTCCCCGGACGGTGGGCAGGCGCAGGGCGCCGCGCCACTTCTCGTACGCGCCGTCCAGGTCTCCTTTCACCTCGCCGCCGAGCAGGACGGCGGGGAGGGTCGAAGTCCGCATCACCCGGTCCATGTCCTCGGGGTCCTCGGTGACGGGGACCTTGAGCCAGGTGTACGCGGAGGTGCCGCCGAGCCCCGAGGCCACGGCGATGGAGGTGGTGACGGCGGCTGCCCGCAGGTCGGTGCGGAGCCTGCCGTCGGTGCGGTGGCAGAGGAACGGCTCGATGAAGACGGGCAGTCGACGGGCGGCCATCGCGTTGACGGTGCGGGCGGCGGTGTGGAGGGTGTCCAGGGAGCCGGGGTCGTCGTAGTCGATCCTCAGCAGCAGCTTTCCCGCGTCGAAGCCCTGCCGGGACAGGTCGACGGGGCGGTGGCCGGTGAAGCGGTCGTCGAGCTCGTAGGCGGCTCCCGCGAGGCCGCCGCGGTTCATGGAGCCAATGACGACCTTGTGCTCCAGGGCTCCGAGGAGCAGGAGGTCCTCCAGGACGTCGGCTCCGGCGAGGACTCCGTCGACACCGGGGCGGGAGAGGGCGAGGCAGAGCCGTTCCAGGAGGCCGAACCGGTCGGCCATGGCGAACTCGTCGTCGCCGACCGCCAGGGACCCGCGCGCCGGATGGTCCGCGGCGATGATCATCAGACGTCCGGTGGGGCCGACGAGAGGGCGTCTGCGGCGGGCGGCTGCGGCCTCGGCGACGGCCTCGGGGTGGTGTGCCCGGAGGCGGCCGAGATCGGCGACGGAGGCGGCGGGCGGGGTCATGGGGTGGCTCCGGAGGTTCCGGGTAGCGCTTGTGCCGCCTTGACCGCGCCGTCGGCCAGGGCCTGTTCGACCTCGTACGGGAACGGCATCGCGGACGAACAGGCGAGGCGGGAGGCGACGATGGCCCCGGCGGCGTTCGCGTAGCGCATGATGCGTGCGGTCTCCCAGCCGGCGAGCAGCCCGTGACAGAGGGCGCCGCCGAACGCGTCCCCGGCGCCGAGTCCGTTGACGACCTCCACGGGGAGGGGCGGGATCTCCGCGGTGGTGCCGTCGCGGTGGACGGCGAGGACGCCCGCCGGGCCCTGTTTGACGACGGCGAGCTCGACCCCGGCGGCGAGCAGGGCGTGGGCGGCGGCGTACGGTTCGCGTTCGCCGGTGGCGATCTCGCACTCGTCCAGATTGCCGACGGCGACCGTGGCATGGGCGAGTGCCTCGCGGTACCGGGCGGCGGGGGCGGCCGGCACCCCCGTCCCGCGGTGCCCGTCTCCCCCGTCCCCCTCCTGCCAGAACATGGGGCGCCAGTCGAGGTCGAAGACGGTGGCGCGCGGCCCCTCCGCTTCTCCCGCCCCCTGTGCGGCGCTGCGGGCACGGAGGGCGGCGAGGGTCGCACCGCGGCTGGGTTCCGCGCAGAGTCCGGTGCCGGTCATCCAGAAGACCCGGGCCGCCCGCACCGCGTCCAGGTCGAGCTCCTCGCCGTGGATCTCCAGATCGGGCGCCTTGGGCTGCCGGTAGAAGTAGAGGGGGAAGTCGTCCGGCGGGAAGATCTCGCAGAAGGTGACCGGGGTCGGGTACCGCGCCACGGCCGTCACCCACCGGTCATCCACACCGAATTCGCCGAGCGCCTGGTGGAGGTAGTCACCGAAGGCGTCCCTTCCGGTCCGGGTGATCACAGCGGTCCGGCGGCCCAGCCGGGCGGCGGCGACCGCCACATTGGACGGCGAGCCGCCGAGGAACTTCCCGAAGGTCTCGACCCGGGCCAGCGGTACGCCGGTCTGCAGCGGGTAGATGTCCACCCCGATCCGCCCCATGGTGATCACGTCGTACGGCTGCTCAGGCATGCGCATCCCTTCGGCTGACCCCAGGTCTAGCCCTCCCCCGGAACCCTGTCAACACTTTGTCCGGACATTCGGACGAACCCTTGACACTCCCCTCCGAGGGCTGGAGGGTGGGCGATATGACCTCCTCCGTACCCTCTCCGGCCCGCATCCGCATCGGCTCGGCACCCGACTCGTGGGGGGTGTGGTTCCCCGACGATCCGCAGCAGGTGCCCTGGGAGCGGTTCCTCGACGAGGTGTCCGAGGCGGGCTACGAGTGGATCGAGCTCGGTCCGTACGGCTACCTGCCGACCGACCCCGCCCGGCTCGCGGACGAGACCGCCCGCCGCGGCCTCACCGTCTCCGCGGGCACCGTCTTCACGGGATTGCACCACGGACCGGAGGTCTGGGACCGGACCTGGGCGCATGTCGCCGGGATCGCGGCACTCACCCGGGCCATGGGCGCGGAACACCTGGTGGTCATCCCGTCGTTCTGGCGGGACGACAGGACCGGCGAGGTACTGGAGGACCGCACGCTCACCGCGGCGCAGTGGCGCGACCTCACCACCCAGACGGAACGGCTGGGCCGCGAGGTGCGGGAACGCTACGGGCTGCGGATCGAGGTGCACCCGCACGCCGACACGCACGTCGACACCGAGGAGAACGTCAACCGCTTCCTCGACGCCACCGACCCGGACCTGGTCTCGCTCTGCCTCGACACCGGCCACTACGCGTACTGCGGCGGGGACAGCGTGAAGCTGATCGAGACCTACGCCGAACGCATCGGCTATCTGCACCTCAAGCAGGTCGATCCCGAGATCCTCGCCGATGTCGTGGCGAACGAGGTGCCGTTCGGCCCGGCGGTGGCACGCGGGGTGATGTGCGAGCCGCCCGGCGGGGTCCCCGCGCTGGAGCCCGTACTGGACGCCGCGCGCGCCCTGGGCCGGGATCTGTTCGCCATCGTCGAGCAGGACATGTATCCCTGTCCGCCCGACAAGCCGCTGCCCATCGCCCGCCGCACCCGCGAGTTCCTCCGCATCTGCGGTCCGGCCAGGCCCTCCCTCTGATCCCCTCCTCGCTCTGCGGGCCCACCAGGCACAGCAGTCACCTCTCCGTCACATATGTACGCGTTCCGCATGGCTTGCGTCACAGCCTCGCGACGCCCCCTTGCCCGGCCTGCGGCCTCGTCGTTCAACGGACCAGTGAACGCGGTGCGCAGAGCACGGAGGTACAGAGAGGTGTCATGCATGACGGACAGAAGACTCTGGTCGTACAAGGACATTGCCACGCACATCCGGGTCCAGCCGGACACCGTCCGCTCGTATCGCAAGCACGGGCTCCTTCCCCCTCCTGATGATGTCCAGCACGGAAAGCCCTACTGGTACGTGGACACCGTCCTCGCCTGGATCGCGTCCCGGCCCAGCAACCGGGGCCGTTGAGCGCTCAGGTCTCCTTCGCCGGTTCGATGATCGTGACGCCCGCCCCGGGTGCCCCGCCCATGGCGGCGAGTGCCGCCGGGGCGGCGTCCAGGGTGATGGTGGAAGTCACCAGCAGATCGGGCCGCAGGGTGCCGGCCCGCACCATGTCCATCATCGGCGGGTAGTCGTGCGCGGCCATGCCGTGGCTGCCGAGGATCTGCAGCTCCAGGCCGATCACCCGCGCCATGGGCACGACGGGGTCACCGGCCGCCGACGGCAGCAGTCCGACCTGGACGTGGCGGCCCTGTCTGCGCAGGCTCCGCACGGACGCGGCGCAGGTGACCGGGGAGCCCAGCGCGTCGAGCGACAGGTGCGCACCGCCACCGGTCAGTTCGCGAACGGCCTCGTCCGCGCCGAGGGGGTGCGCGGAGGCGTCCACGCACTCGGCGGCACCGAATGCCCGGGCGAGCTCCAGGGCGTGCGGTGAGACGTCCACCGCCACGACCCGCGCGCCGCACGCCACCGCGATCATCACGGCCGACAGCCCGACCCCGCCGCAGCCGTGCACGGCCACCCACTCCCCCGGCGCGACGCGCCCCTGGCCGACCACGGCCCGGAACGCCGTGGCGAACCGGCATCCGAGCCCGGCCGCCGTGCCGAACGACAGCCCTTCCGGAACGGCGACGAGATTGACGTCGGCCTCCTCCAGCGCCACGTACTCGGCGAACGATCCCCAGTGGGTGAAGCCGGGCTGGGTCTGCCGCTCGCAGACCTGCTGGGCGCCGGCGGCGCAGGCGGCGCAGCGGCCGCAGGCGCAGACGAAGGGCACGGTGACCCGGTCCCCGGGGCGCCAGTTGTGCACTCCGGAGCCCACCGCCTCGACCACTCCCGCCAGTTCGTGGCCGGGCACGTGCGGGAGGACGATGTCCGGGTCGTGGCCCATCCATCCGTGCCAGTCGCTCCGGCACAGCCCGGTCGCCCCGACCCGGACCACGACTCCCCCCGCGGAGGGTGCGGGATCGGGGAGGTCCTGGACGTGGGCCTCCCGCCCGAACTCCTCGAACACCACTGCCCGCATCGGCCCCGCCTCCCGTGGATCGGCTGTCGGATCCGGCGAATCTACGCCTCGGCCATGACCTTGTCCCGCTCCCGGCCCTCGGGCCCGGGAATCTCCCCCGCGGGCCGCGGCTCGGACGGGGCCGCGGCCCGCTCCCCCTCGCTCAGCCCGAACCGCTGGTGGAAGGCGCGCAGCGGCCCGGGCGCCCACCAGGTGACCCGGCCCGTCAGCTTCATCACGGCGGGCACCAGCAGGCTGCGCACGACCATGGCGTCCATCAGCACGGCGAGCGCGATCCCGAGCCCGAGCATCTTCGTGTTCGTCACCCGCGAGGTGCCGATGGCCACCATGACCACCGCCAGGATCACGGCGGCGGCGGTGATCAGTCCGCCGGTGTGCCGCAGCCCGAACGTCACCGAGTGCTCGTGGTCGCCCGTGCGGTCGTGCTCCTCCTTGATCCGGGAGAGCAGGAACACGCCGTAGTCCATGGAAAGGCCGAAGGCGACGCAGAACATCAGCACGGGCAAGGTGGTCTCGATGTCGCCGGTGCTGGTGAAGGAGAGCAGCCCGGAGAGGTGTCCGTCCTGGAAGACCCAGACCACCGCCCCGAACATCGCGGTCAGGCTGAGGGCGTTGAGCACGACGGCCTGGACGGGGATCAGCACACTGCCGGTCAGCAGGAAGACCAGCAGCAGGGTCACGACGACGATGATCCCCACCGCCCACGGCAGCCGGTCGGCGATGGCGTCCTTGGAGTCGACAAGGACCGCGGCCGCGCCGGTCACCGAGGTGTCGAACGGGGCGGTCTCGGCCCGGAGCTCCCGGACCAGCCGCTGGGCCTCCTGCCCTACGGACTCGCCCTCGGGCAGCACGTTGAAGTACGCGGACCCGTCACCGGTGACCGGGCCGTCGACCCGCTGCACTCCGGGGAGCGCGGCGATCCTGGTGCGGAAGTCGGCGTACTGGGCGGGTGTCGCCGCACCTTCGGCGAGCACTTCGAGGCCGCCGCCCGGGCTGCCGGGGAAGGCGTCCCGTATGTGCTCCTGGACGACGCGGGACTCGGCGCTCGCGGGCAGCTGCCGGTCGTCCGCCGTGCCGAACCTCACCCCGAGGAAGGGCAGCCCCAGCAGGACGAGGCCGACCGTGGTGACGACGGCGAAGACCGGCGCCCTGCGCATCACGAGCACCGCGAACCGGGCCCAGCCCCTGCCCGGGCCCTCGGCCGGCTCCGCCGCGGGGGACGGGCCTTCCTCGCGGCGGCGCAGCAGCTTGCGCAGGTCCAGGGAGTTGACCCGCGGTCCGAGCAGCATCAGCGCGGCCGGCAGCAGGATCAGGGCGGCCGCGGCCGCCAGGAGCACCACGGCGATGCCCGCGTAGGCGAACGAGCGCAGGAAGTACTGCGGGAAGACCATCATCGCCGCCAACGACACGGCCACCGTGAGCGCGGAGAAGAGCACCGTACGCCCCGCCGTGCGCAGGGTGGTGCCGATCGCCGCCCGGGTGTCCGCCCCCGCGGCGAGCTCCTCGCGGAACCGGCGCACGATGAACAGGGCGTAGTCGATGGCGAGCCCGAGGCCCAGTGCGGTGGTGAGATTCTGGGCGAAGACCGAGACGTCGGTGAGCTCCGTGATGCCGCGCAGCACCGCGTTGGTCCCCAGGATCGCGACGATGCCGACGCCAAGGGGCAGCAGGGCCGCGATCGCGCTGCCGAAGACCATGACCAGCAGCACCAGGGTCACCGGCAGGGCGATGAGCTCGGCCCGCAGCAGGTCCTCCTGGATGATGGTCTGCATCTCGTGGCGCACGGCGACGGGTCCGCCGACGGAGACCTCCACCGGGCCGTGCACGCCCCGGTAGGCGGGGGCTATCCGGTCGAGGGTCTCCCCGGCGGCCTTCTCGTCGCCCTCGATCCGGGCGGCGACGATCGCTTCCCGCCCGTCCTCGGAGCGCAGGGAGGGAGAGGCCGTCCGCCAGTACGAGCCGACGCCCGTGATCCCCTCCTCACCGGCCAGGCGCTCCGTGAGACGGGCGGCCTCGGCGGCCACGGCCGGGTCGTCGACGGAGACGCCGCCGCTGTCGATCAGCAGCAGCAGATTGGGCTGGGATGCGGGGAACTCACGCTCCAGCACCTGGGTCGTGTACGTCGACTCGGCGTCGGGGGCCTCCCATCCGCCGCTGCCCATGCGGTCCGCCACCCCGCTTCCCGCGAACACCGCGAGCGCCGTGATCACCAGGGCGGCCAGCAGGGAAAGCCGTGGTCGCGCGGTGACGAGGCGGGTCCAGCCCCCGACGCGCTCCGGGCTGTTGACTTCGGACATGGTGCGGTGTCCCCTTCACCCAGACCCGGGCGGCACAAGGCAGCATGGGGTCAGTCGTTGCCACTTACACTGGCAAACACGAGACGTCGCTCGCGTTTCTTTAGAATGCGAGTGACCTCTCGTGTTTGTCAACCGCGTCTCGAAAGCTGGGGATTCACCGTGCCGGAGGCCAGGACAGGAAAAGCCGCTGCGCCCGCACCGAGCAGCGAGCGGGGCGGTGGGGCCCCGGGAGGCGGCGGCGGGGCGGGTCGCGCGGCCGGACCGGGCGAGCACACCGGGGCGGGCGGCGCGACCCCGGCCGGCCCGGGCACCGGCACCACCCGGCCGCGCCGGCGCCAGGCACGAGGCGAGGCCCGCATCGCCCAGCTGCTCGAGGCCGCCGCCGGCGTCTTCTGCGTCAGCGGTTACAACGGGGCCAGCACCAACGCCATCGCCCGCGAGGCCGGCGTCTCACCGGGCACGCTCTACCAGTTCTTCCCCAACAAGGAAGCCATCGCCATCGAGCTCGGCGACCGGCTGATGCACCGCTGGCGGGAGACGTACGGCGCCGCGTTCTCCCCCAGCGACGTCGAGCTCCCCCTGGACCGGATGCTGGACGCGGTCCTGGACCCACTGATCGCCTTCAACTGCGAGAACCCCGCCTTCGCCGTCCTCACCCACGGCTCCGAGATCCCGGGCGTGATCACCCAGGAGCACGACCTCCTGCACGCCGCGATGCTCACCAGGACCGAGCAGCTGCTCAGCACCTACCTGCCGGATCTCCCCGCCGACGAGGCCCACCGCATCGCGAGCATGTCCTTCGTCCTCTTCAAAGCCGGCCTCGATCTGATCATGGCTCACGAGGGGGACGAACGGGAGGCGTACATCAGGGAGTTGAAGGCGGTGATGTATCGCTACCTGGACCCGCTGGTCTGTGACCGCCCCCTCGGGGCGGCACCGCAGGGCATCGATACCCCCTAGGGGTATAGTCTGGGGTACGGGTGGGTGCACCGGGCCTTCCGGTGTCCCCTCGTGCCACGTCCATGTGTGCCTGCGAAGAGGAGAACGACATGACCGCCGAAACCGATACCCCCCGGGCCGCCGGCTCCTGCTGCTCGTCCACCGGTTCCTGCCACGACAAGGCGGCCGAGGTCCAGGTGGGTGGCGTCACCGCCGTGTACGAGGTGAAGGGCATGACCTGCGGACACTGCGAGGGGGCCGTCTCGGAGGAGATCTCCGGGATCGAGGGGGTCACCTCGGTGAAGGCCGAGGCGTCCAGCGGCCGGGTGACCGTGGCATCCGCGGCACCGCTGTCCGAGGACGCCGTGCGCGCCGCCGTCGACGAGGCGGGCTACGAGCTCGTCGGCCTGGCCTGATCCGTCCCGTCCCACCTCGCGGAACAGGCCCGGCCGCCGGACCTGCGCCGCCTTCATCTTCCGTCGGGCCGGTTCGCCACCAGTGGAGCGGATACTGGTGCGGAACGGCCCGACCCGCGTCACCCAGGAGTCCGGACATGGTCAGCACCACGGCAGCCGAGGCCCCGGCGGCGGAGACCTCCCGGGCCGAGCTCACGATCGGCGGGATGACCTGCGCTTCGTGCGCGGCCCGCGTAGAGAAGAAGCTCAACCGGATGGACGGGGTCGCCGCCACCGTCAACTACGCGACCGAGAAGGCCCGCGTCTCCTTCACCGCGGGAACCACACTCGACGACCTCGTCGCCACCGTCGAGAAGACCGGCTACACCGCGCGGCCGGTCGCCCGGGCGGCCCCCGCGCCGCCTCCGTCCGGTTCGTCGCTCCGCTCCGAAGGTGTCGGCGCAGCGGCTCCGGGCGCCGGAACCGACGAACCCACCGGGACCACACAGACGGCGGGGGCAGGGGCGAAGACGGCCGCGATCACGCGACCGGCGGGGCCCCCGTCGGCCGCCGGTGCCACCGCCGTCCGTGAAACGGGCGGCGCGGACGACGCGGACGACGCCATGGAGAGCGCGGCCGGCCGTGCGGCCGCCGACGCGTCGGCCGCACTGCGTCAGCGCCTGGCCGTCTCGGTGACGCTCTCCGTGCCGGTCGTCCTGATGGCCATGATCCCCGCCCTGCAGTTCGACAACTGGCAGTGGCTCTCCCTCACGCTCGCCGCCCCCGTCGTCGTCTGGGGCGGCCTGCCCTTCCACCGCGCCACCTGGACCAATCTGCGTCACGGTGCCGCGACGATGGACACCCTCGTCTCGGTCGGCACCCTCGCCGCGTTCGGCTGGTCCGTGTGGGCGCTGTTCCTGGGCGACGCGGGCATGCCGGGGATGCGGCACGGGTTCGACACCGCCGTCACCCGCTCCGACCCCGCCTCCACCATCTACCTGGAGGTGGCGGCCGGAGTCATCGGCTTCATCCTGCTGGGCCGCTACCTGGAGGCACGGTCCAAGCGGAAGGCGGGCTCCGCCCTGCGTGCGCTCCTGCACCTGGGCGCCAAGGACGTGACCGTGCTGCGCGGCGGGGCGGAGGTACGCATCCCGGTCGGCCGCCTCGTCGTCGGTGACCGCTTCGTCGTCCGCCCCGGCGAGAAGATCGCCACGGACGGCACCGTCGTCGAGGGCTCCTCGGCCGTCGACGCCTCGATGCTCACCGGCGAGTCCGTCCCGCTGGACACCTCCACGGGCGACGCCGTCGCCGGGGCCACGCTCAACGTGTCCGGTCGGCTCGTCGTGGAGGCCACCCGCGTCGGGGCCGAGACCCAGCTGGCCCGGATGGCACGGCTCGTCGAGGACGCCCAGAACGGCAAGGCCGCCGCCCAGCGCCTCGCGGACCGGATCTCCGCGGTGTTCGTCCCCGTGGTGCTGCTGATCGCCCTGGCCACCCTGGTCACCTGGCTGCTCACCACCGACGACATCACGGCCTCGTTCACCGCCGCCGTCGCCGTGCTGATCATCGCCTGCCCCTGCGCCCTGGGGCTCGCCACGCCCACCGCCCTCATGGTCGGCACCGGGCGCGGCGCGCAGCTCGGCATCCTCATCAAGGGCCCCGAAGTCCTGGAGACCACCCGCCGTGTCGACACGATCCTCCTCGACAAGACGGGGACCGTCACCACCGGCCGTATGACCCTGTGCGCCGTCCACACCGTGGCCGGGACGGCCGAGGCCGACGTGCTCCGCCTCGCGGGCGCCCTCGAACATGCCTCCGAACACCCCCTCGCGCAGGCCGTCGCCACCGGGGCCGCCCAACGCACCGCCGCGGGGCTCCCTCCCGTCGCGTCCTTCGGCAACGTCCCCGGCCTCGGGGTACGCGGCACCGTCGAGGGGCACCAGGTCCTGGCCGGCCGGCCAGGACTGCTCGCCGATGCGGGCATCACGCTCCCGCCGTCGCTGGCCGACGCCATGGCGGGCGCCGCGGAGCAGGGCCGTACGGCCGTCGTCGTCGCCTGGGACGGGGAGGCCCGGGGGGTGCTGGAGGTCGCCGACGCGGTGAAGGACAGCAGTGCGGCCGCCGTCGCGGAGCTGCGCGCGCTGGGCCTCAGGCCGATTCTGCTGACCGGCGACAACCGGGCCGTGGCGGAGGCGGTGGCCCGCGCGGTCGGGATCGACGAGGTCCATGCCGAGGTCATGCCCGAGGACAAGGTGGATGTCGTCCGGCGCCTCCAGGCCGAAGGCCGGTCCGTGGCGATGGTGGGTGACGGCGTCAACGACGCGGCGGCGCTCGCCGTGGCCGATCTGGGCCTGTCGATGGGGACCGGGACCGACGCGGCGATCGAAGCGGGCGATCTCACGCTGGTTCGTGGAGATCTCAAGGTGGCCGCTGACGCCATCCGGCTGTCACGGCGTACGCTGTCCACCATCAGAAGCAACCTCTTCTGGGCCTTCGGCTACAACGTGGCCGCACTGCCTTTGGCTGCGTTCGGGCTGCTCAGCCCCATGATCGCAGGTGCGGCTATGGCGTTCTCGTCGGTCTTCGTCGTGACGAACAGCCTGCGGTTGCGCTCCTTCACCTAATTTCCACAAAGAGACTTAGATCACACCGATTCGAGGGTAACCATCTGATGGGTTGGTGAGTCTAAGAGTGCGATGCCAAGGATGTCTTGGGGGACGTCCGATGGAGTGTCTTGGGGGACGCTCCTGGCAAGCGTTGGCCGGGGCGCGTGCACCGGGGAGCTTTGAGCGGCCCTCCCGTGCGTACGTACCCCGGCAGATCGCACTGCGGTACCGAACTGAATACGCACCACCGGAAAAACAACGGGGGCTTCGGCTCCCTGCAGACGCCCGGCCGGATCCCGTGGGGGGAATCCGCTCCGGGATATGGGAAGCGCCCCGTCCGTCGACCCGTGGGGGGATCGGCGGCGGGGCGTTTCTCGCACCGGCGTCCGGGAGCAGGTTCTCGCGGCCGGGAACGGGACGGCATCGCACGGAGCCGGGGACGGCCCCTGCACGCCGGATCGCCCCGGACACCGCGCTCCGGTGAGCGAGCGCGGCATGCGGGGCGAAGGCGGCCGGCCGAAGAGGCCGGGCCCTGCGACAGGTACTTCAGGTGGTGCGCCGGCTCCGGGGGAGCCTGATTCAGCGGCCCTCGACCGGGACGAAGTCGCGCAGGACCTCGCCGGTGTAGATCTGGCGCGGGCGGCCGATGCGGGATCCCGGCTCCTTGATCATCTCGTGCCACTGGGCGATCCAGCCGGGGAGCCGGCCGATCGCGAAGAGCACGGTGAACATCTCGCTCGGGAAGCCCATGGCCCGGTAGATCAGGCCCGTGTAGAAGTCCACGTTGGGGTAGAGGTTGCGCGAGACGAAGTACTCGTCGTTGAGCGCGTGCTCCTCCAGCTTGAGCGCGATGTCGAGCAGCTCGTCCGACTTGCCGAGCGAGGACAGCACGTCGTGGGCCGCGGCCTTGATGATCTTGGCGCGCGGGTCGAAGGACTTGTACACCCGGTGGCCGAAGCCCATCAGGCGGACGCCGTCCTCCTTGTTCTTCACCTTCTGGATGAAGGAGTCCACGTCGCCGCCGTTGGCCTGGATGCCCTCGAGCATCTCCAGCACCGACTGGTTGGCGCCACCGTGCAGCGGGCCCCACAGCGCCGAGATGCCGGCGGAGATCGAGGCGAACATGTTCGCCTGCGAGGAGCCGACCAGACGCACGGTGGAGGTCGAACAGTTCTGCTCGTGGTCCGCGTGCAGGATGAGCAGCTTCTCGAGCGCCGAGACGACGACCGGGTCCGGCACGTACTCCTGGGCCGGGACCGAGAAGGTCATGCGCAGGAAGTTCTCGACGTAGCCGAGGTCGTTGCGCGGGTAGACGAACGGGTGACCGATCGACTTCTTGTACGCGTACGCCGCGATCGTCGGGAGCTTGGCCAGCAGCCGGATCGTGGAGAGGTGGCGCTGCTCCTCGTCGAACGGGTTGTGGCTGTCCTGGTAGAACGTGGACAGCGCGCTGACGACCGAGGACAGCATGGCCATCGGGTGGGCGTCGCGCGGGAAGCCGTCGAAGAACCGCTTGACGTCCTCGTGCAGCAGCGTGTGCTGGGTGATCTCGTTCTTGAAGGCCGACAGCTCGTCGACCTTGGGAAGCTCACCGTTGATCAGCGTGTAGGCGACCTCGAGGAACGTCGAGCTCTCCGCGAGCTGCTCGATCGGGTAGCCGCGGTACCGCAGGATGCCCTGCTCGCCGTCGAGGTAGGTGATGGCGGATTTATACGCGGCCGTGTTGCCGTATCCGCTGTCCAGCGTGACCAGGCCCGTATGGGCCCGGAGCTTCCCGATGTCGAAGCCCTTGTCGCCGACGGTGCTGTCGATCACCGGGTAGGTGTACTCGTCATCGCCGTACCGCAGTACTACAGCGTTGTTGGTGTGCTCGCTCACGTCATCCCTCACCGACGTAGTGCCTCTTCTTCGAGGTGCCCTGACTGTTCTCCACCCTCCCCCATTTGGCTCAGGAGAGTGCACTCGGGGTCGTCCATTGGACCTACCGACGGCACTGAGTGCCGCCAACTTACTCATCCTGCCCGCTGAAATCCGGTTCCGGAAGGCTTCAGTGATGTTTCCCACCGTTTTGATCGATCATTTTTCGGTGAAGTCTTCGACCGACCCGCCACGAAGCCGAAAATCCAGTGCCGTACAGCGTCTGCCTGCGGAAACCGTGCGTACCGCCTGACCGATGGCCTTGCGTGAACCGACCAGTACGACAAGCTTCTTGGCCCTGGTCACAGCCGTGTACAGCAGGTTTCGCTGCAGCATCATCCACGCGCTGGTGGTGACGGGGATGACGACTGCCGGGTACTCGCTGCCCTGGGAACGGTGAATCGTCATCGCGTAGGCGTGCGCGAGCTCGTCGAGCTCGTCGAAGTCGTACACGATCTCCTCGTCCTCGTCCGTGAGGACCGTCAGCTTCTGTTCGTCCGTGTCGAGGGCGGTGACGACGCCGACCGTGCCGTTGAAGACGCCGTTCTCCCCCTTGTCGTAGTTGTTGCGGATCTGGGTGACCTTGTCGCCGACCCGGAAGACCCGGCCGCCGAATCGCTTCTCGGGCAGGTCGGGGCGGCCCGGGGTGATGGCCTGCTGGAGCAGCCCGTTGAGATGGCCGGCGCCTGCCGGACCGCGGTGCATGGGGGCGAGAACCTGCACGTCACGGCGGGGGTTCAGGCCGAACTTGGCGGGGATGCGGCGGGCCGCGACGTCCACGGCGAGCACCCCCGCGTCCTCGGTCTCGTCCTCCACGAAGAGGAAGAAGTCACTCAGCCCCTGGGTGAGCGGCGGGACCCCCGAGTTGATCCGGTGGGCGTTGGTGACGACGCCGGACTGCTGGGCCTGGCGGAAGATCGTGGTCAGCCTGACCGCCGGCACCGGGCCGCCCTCGGCGAGCAGATCCCGCAGCACCTCCCCCGCACCGACCGAGGGCAGCTGGTCGACATCGCCCACCAGCAGGAGGTGGGCACCGGGTGCCACCGCCTTGACCAGCTTGTTGGCGAGCAACAGGTCGAGCATCGACGCCTCGTCGACGACGACCAGGTCCGCGTCCAGCGGCCGGTCCCGGTCGTAGGCGGCGTCCCCGCCCGGCTTCAGCTCCAGCAGCCGGTGCACGGTGGACGCCTCGGCGCCGGTCAGCTCCGAGAGCCGCTTCGCCGCCCGCCCGGTGGGCGCGGCCAGCACCACCTTCGCGTTCTTGGCCCGGGCCAGCTCGACGACGGACCGGACCGTGAAGGACTTGCCGCAGCCGGGACCGCCGGTGAGGACGGCCACCTTCCGGCTGAGCGCGAGCCGGACGGCCGCCTCCTGCTCGGGGGCCAGGGTGGCCCCCGTACACCGCGCGAGCCAGGCCAGCGCCTTGTCCCACGCGACGTCCTGGAAGGCCGGCATCCGGTCCTCCGGCGTCCGCAGCAGGCGCTGGACCTGGGCGGCGAGGGAGATCTCGGCGCGGTGGAACGGCACCAGGTACACGGCGGTGACGGGCTGCCCGTCCTCGGGGCCGGGCACCTTCTCCCGTACGACGCCCTCCGGGTCCTCGGCGAGCTCGGCCAGACAGTCGATGACGAGCCCGGTGTCCACCTGGAGGAGCTTCACCCCGTCCGCGATCAGCCGCTCCTCGGGCAGGAAGCAGTGGCCCTGGTCGGTGGACTGCGACAGCGCGTACTGCAGCCCGGCCTTGACGCGCTCCGGGCTGTCGTGCGGAATGCCGACGGCCTGGGCGATGCGGTCGGCGGTGAGGAACCCGATGCCCCAGACGTCGGCGGCCAGCCGGTAGGGCTGGTTCTTCACGACGGAGATCGAGGCGTCCTCGTACTTCTTGTAGATGCGGACGGCGATGGAGGTGGAGACGCCCACCGTCTGGAGGAAGACCATGACCTCCTTGATCGCCTTCTGCTCCTCCCAGGCCGCGGCAATCATCTTCGTCCGCTTCGGGCCGAGGCCCGGTACTTCGACGAGCCTCTTGGGCTCCTGTTCGATGATGTCCAGGGTGTCGACGCCGAAGTGCGTGGTGATGCGGTCGGCCATGACGGGGCCGATGCCCTTGATCAGGCCGGAGCCGAGGTAGCGGCGGATGCCCTGGATCGTGGCGGGGAGGATCGTCGTGTAGTTCTCGACGGTGAACTGCTTCCCGAACTGCGGATGGGAGCCCCAACGCCCCTCCATCCGGAGGGACTCGCCGGGCTGCGCACCGAGCAGCGAGCCGACGACGGTGAGGAGGTCGTTGCTCCCGCGCCCGGTGTCGACACGGGCGACGGTGTAGCCGTTCTCCTCGTTGGCGTAGGTGATCCGCTCCAGGACACCTTCGAGCACGGCCGTGTTGGACATGTGCCGACGGTACCGGGCGGGGCTGACAGCGAGGCACCCCTGCCCGGAGCCGGCCGCCCCCGGGCGGCGTCGCCGTCGCGGACCGGAAGACGATCGGCGACATGATCGGCGCCGCCTCGTTGCCCCTGAGGAGCGACCGGACCCGGTGGATGCCCTGGCCGTCTTCATCGCGGCCTCTCACGGGGGAGGCAGTGTGCTCACCTCCGACGCCGATGACATCCGGGCGCACGCCGCCACCCTGTCCGGGCGGATGTCCCGGCGGTCACCGTCTGATCCCCGCCCACCGCGCGTGGTCCGTCGGCGCCCCTGTCGCCCAAGCTCATCCGGGCTTTCGGGGCGGAACTCCGAAGCGTGGAGAAAGGGGTCCGCGCGTGCCTCGCGAAGGCCCCATGCAGGCTCTCCAGGCACGTCCGCGCAGGCGTACACCCGCACCCCTGCGCACGGGCCCCGACGCCTCGCCGAGCGCCGTCCGGACGCGCTTCCAGGGCCGTCAGAAACTGACCCTGGCCTGGGCTTTTCCTTGATTCAAACCTACACTTCCGCTCTCGGGAAGGGGGTTCTGGATGGACCGGAACATACGCTCGGTCGAGGACGTGCTGAAGCTCATGGACGGCCTCTTCGCACCGGAGGCGGACCGATGGACCAGCGGGGCGGGGGCGTGGTGGGACGGGTTCTACGAGGACCGGTCGAGGCCCGTGCCGTTCTTCGTGGCGAAGCCCGACGAGAGCCTGGCGTCGTACGTCGACCGGGGTCTGGTCCGCCCGGGCCGGGCGCTCGACCTCGGCTGCGGGCCGGGGCGCAACGCGCTGTACCTCGCCTCGCGGGGCTTCGAGGTGGACGCGGTCGATCTGTCGCCGGGGGCCATCGCCTGGGCGGAGGAACGGGCCCGTGAGGCCGGGGCGGACATCCGTTTCCACTGCGGCGACGCCTTCGCCGAGGACGCCCCCGGAGGGCCGTACGACCTCGTCCACGACTCCGGCTGCTTCCATCACCTGCCGCCCAACCGCCGCGTCAGCTACCTCGCCCTGATGGACCGCGTCCTCGTCCCCGGCGGGCAACTGGCCCTCACCTGCTTCGCCTCCGGCGGCATGGGATCGGAACGGCCCGACGTGGAGCTCTACCGCACGGCGGAACTGCACGGCGGGCTCGCCTATACGCCGGAGTCGCTGCGCTGGATCTTCGCCGAGCTGGAGGAGGTCGAGCTGCGCCGGATGCGGGACGAGCCGGCCGACTCCCCCTGCTTCGGGGAGGCGTTCCTCTGGACCGCGCTGTTCGAGAAGCCGGAGACGCCCTGAGCGGCCGTCACCGGACCGACCGGCCACCGGCCGAATCATTCCTTGACACGAATATTCTCCAGAATGAATACTTCGCTCCATGGACGCACTCCTCACCGCGCTGGCCGACCCGGCCCGCCGGCGGCTCGTGACCCTGCTGGCCGAGCGGCCCCGCTCGGTCGGCGTTCTCGCCCACCTCGCCGAGGCGCGCCAGCCCCAAACGACCAAGCATCTGCAGACCCTTGAGCGGGCCGGGCTCGTCACTTCCCAGCGCACCGGCCAGCGACGCGTCTACGCGCTCCGGTCCGCGCCCCTGCGGGACCTGGCGGCTGCGCTCGACCGGCTCGCCGACACCGCGGACCGGGCCGGCGGCCCGCGCGCGACGTACGACCGCTACGGGCTCGCCCTCCAGGCGGAACGGCTCTCCGCGGCGGAGCCGGGGTGGGCCGACGGCCGCTCGTTCACCTTCCTCCGCTCACTGGCGGGGCGCCCCGAGCTGGTGTGGCGCCACCTGACCGACGCCTCCCTGCTCGCCCGGTGGTGGACGCCCGACGACCTCCGCGTCTCCGAGCTCGTCTTCGAGGCACGTCCGGGCGGGCGGATCGTCCACGAGTACCGCGACATCGAGGACGCCGGGGGTTCCGATCCGGTCGCCGGGCGCGCGGAGGGGGTCGTCGACGTCGTACGCACCGGTGAGCACCTCGCGTACCGGCTCTCCCCCCTTCTTCCCGACGGCAGCGTCGCGTTCACGGCCCACGTAGGCCTGGACCTGCGGCCCACCGGCACCGGGACGGAACTCGACGTCCGCTGGCGGATCACCGACAGCACGGTCGATTCCGCGGACTTCGTCGCAGGCATCGAGATCGGCTTCGGCCAGAGCCTCGACACGCTCGCGGCGGCCCTTGCCGCGGACCGGCACGGAGCCGTCGGCACCGCCCCGGCCGACAGCACCGACACGAGGAGCCCGAAGTGACAGCGCAGACCGCCGCCCGCCGAGTCGTCACCAACATCAGCCTGTCCCTCGACGGCCGTTACGCCGCGCCGGACGACCCGCTGAACATGGGCTGGGTGATGCCGTACGCCCACACCGACGTCGCCCGCGCTCACATGGCCGGTCTTTGGGGGCCGGCGACGACGGCCCTGCTGGGGCGGGTCAACGCCGAGGGATTTCTCGGTTTCTGGCCCACCGTCATCGACTCGGAGGGGGTGGACCCGCGCGACGAGGCCTTCGCCAGGTGGCTCGTGGACACCGACAAGGTGGTCCTCTCCACCACCCTCGGCGAGGCGCCGTGGGAGCGGACGGTGATCGTCGACAGGCCGACCGCCGAAGTGGTCACGGACCTCAGGGCGACCGAAGGCGGCGACATTCTCGTGCTCTCCAGCGCCAGCGTCATCAAGGCGCTGCTCGCGGCCGACCAGGTCGACCGGCTGGCGCTCACGATCTTCCCGGTCTTCCTCGGCGGCGGGCCGCGGCTCTTCGACGACGGCCTGCCCGCGGGACAGTGGGCGCTCGCCGACCAGGCCGCGGGTGAGCACGGCACGCTGTCCCTCGTCTACGACCGAGTCCGCTGAGCCGGGCGGCCGCCGCACCCTTCCCGACCGCCGGTACCGCGGCCGGGGACAACCCCCGGCGGGGAACGCCTGGTCAGACCCGCCCGCAGCGTCACCACGTCACATCCTCACTGTCAGTCGATGACCGCGGTGGCCTCGACCTCGACCAGGTGGTCGGGTACGTCGAGTGTCGCGACGCCCAGCAGCGTGGCCGGCGGCGCGGGGGTGATCCCCAGCTTCGCGGACGCCCGGGAGATCCCCTCCAGGAGCAGCGGCATCTTGTCGGGAGTCCAGTCGACGACGTGGACGTTCAGCTTCGCCACGTCGTCGAACGAGGCGCCGACGCCGGCCAGCGCGGTGGCCACGTTGAGGTAGCACCGCTCGACCTGGGCGGCCAGGTCGCCTTCGCCGACCGTGGCTCCGTCGGCATCCCAGGCGACCTGCCCGGCGACGAAGACCAGTTTCGATCCGGTCGCGACCGACACCTGCCGGTAGACGTCGATCTCCGGCAGTCCGGTGGGGTTCGTCAGGGTGATGGCCATGCTGTCCGCCTCCTTGCCGCGCGGCCCGAACGGCCGGCGCGTGCTCTCTTGTGGTTACTCAGGAACCGTAGGAGAGTGTCCGCCGACATGGAAGAACGCACTTTTCGGTGACGGGGGAACCTTATGGTGACCAAGCAGTTCAAGGGCTCGCGCGAGGAACAGGCGGATCTCAGGCGGGCGGACTCCCTGGCGCGGGAGATCTTCTCCGACGTCGCCAACAAGTGGGCGCTCCTGATCATCGAGGCCCTGGGTGAGCGCACCCTGCGCTTCAGTGAGGTGCGGAGCGAGGTGGAGGGGATCAGCCACAAGATGCTCACCCAGAACCTGCGCATGCTGGAGCGCAACGGCCTGGTCGAGCGGACCGTCCATCCCACGGTCCCGCCGAAGGTCGAGTACACGCTGACGGAGCCGGGGCAGGGGCTGCGGAAGACGGTCGACGTGATGTGCGACTGGACGCACCGGCACCTCGGCCACATCGAGGCGGCCCGCCGCGGTTTCGACGCCTGACGGACCCGCTCCCGGCCCGGAACGCGGAATGGGGCCCGGCCCACAGGCCGGACCCCCCTCGCTCTCCCCCTCCGTCGGGCTTCCCGATCCCCCCGGACCCCTCCCCGGAAGTCCCGACGCCGAGTACGACCGGGGGAGGTGCGCAATGGTTGTACGTCTTGACCTTCTCTTTACCCGAGTCTCCCGGGAGGGCTCTCAGCAGGCATGTTCCAGGTACCGGGAGGCGACCTCGGCCAGCACCTCGGCGCCGTCCCGCGCCCACAGGTCCTCGTTGAAGATCTCGACCTCGATCGGTCCGTCGAACCCGGCGGCCTCGACCTGGCGGCGCAGCGTCCGGAAGTCCACACTCCCGTCGCCCAGTTGGCCCCGGCCCAGCAGGACGCCCGCCGGAAGGGGGGTGATCCAGTCGGCCAGTTGGAAGGAGTGGATCCGGCCGCCCGCGCCGGCCCGGGCGATCTGTGCGGGCGCCTGGTCGTCCCACCAGACGTGGTACGCGTCGACGACCACGCCGACCTGCTCCGCGGGGAAGCGCTCCGCGAGGTCGAGGGCCTGGGACAGGGTGGAGACGACGCAGCGGTCGGAGGCGAACATCGGGTGCAGCGGCTCGATCGCCAGGCGGACGCCCCGCTCCTGCGCGTACGGGCCCAACTCGCCCAGCGCGTCGGCGATCCGCTCCCGGGCGGCGTACAGGTCCTTCTCGCCGGAGGGGAGCCCGCCGGAGACCAGGACCAGGGTGTCGGTGGACAGGGCCGCGGCCTCGTCCACCGCCGCCCGGTTGTCGTCCAGGGCGCGGGCCCGCCCGTCGGGATCGACGGCGGTGAGGAAGCCGCCCCGGCAGAGGCTGGTGACGGTGAGGCCCGCGTCCTTCACCAGGCGGGCGGCGCGCTCGACCCCGTACTCCTGCACGGGGGCCCGCCACAGGCTGACCTGTCCGACGCCCGCCTTGACGCAGCCCTCGGTGAGCTCGGGCAGGGACCACTGCTTGATGGTCTCCTGGTTGAGGGAGAGGCGGGAAAGACCGGTGCTCATCGTGCTCCTCCGTGGACGGCCAGCAGGGCGCGCATCCGGGTCTCGGCCAGCTCGGGGTCGGGGAACAGACCCAGCCGGTCGGCCAGTTCGTACGCCTTCGCCAGGTGCGGCAGCGAGCGCGCGGACTGCAGGCCACCGACCATCGTGAAGTGCTCCTGGTGGCCCGCCAGCCAGGCGAGGAACACGACGCCCGTCTTGTAGTAACGGGTCGGTGCCTGGAACAGGTGGCGGGACAGCTCGACCGTGGGGTCCAGGAGGGCGCGGAAGCCGTCCACGTCGCCGGTGTCCAGGACCCGCACGGCGTGCGCGGCCAGCGGGCCCAGCGGATCGAAGATGCCGAGCAGGGCGTGGCTGAAGCCCCGGTCGTCGCCCGCGATCAGCTCGGGGTAGTTGAAGTCGTCGCCGGTGTAGCAGCGCACCCCGCCGGGGAGGCGACGGCGGACGTCGATCTCGCGTTCGGCGTCCAGGAGCGACATCTTGATGCCGTCGATCTTGTCCGGGTGTTCCGCGATGACCTTCAGGAAGGTGTCGGTGGCGGCGTCGAGGTCCGATGAACCCCAGTAGCCCTCCAGCGCGGGGTCGAACATCGGTCCGAGCCAGTGCAGGACGACCGGTTCGGTGGCCTGGCGCAGGAGGTGCGCGTACGTCTCCAGGTAGTCCTCCGGGCCGTTCGCCGCGGCGGCGAGGGCGCGGGAGGCCATCAGGATGGCCTGGGCGCCGCTCTCCTCGACGAGGGCCAGCTGTTCCTCGTACGCCGCACGCACCTCGGGGAGCGTCGCGGGGCCGGTGAGCTGGTCGGTGCCGACGCCGCAGGCGATGCGGCCGCCGACCGCCCTGGCCTCGGCGGACGACCGGCGGATCAGCTCCGCCGCGCCCGCCCAGTCGAGGCCCATCCCGCGCTGCGCGGTGTCCATGGCCTCGGCGACGCCCAGGCCGTGCGACCAGAGGTGGCGGCGGAAAGCGAGGGTGGCGTCCCAGTCGACGACGGCGGGAGCGTCGGGGCTGACGTCGGCGTACGGATCGGCGACGACGTGGGCGGCGGAGAAGACCGTACGGGAGGCGAGCGCCGCGCCGCCCGGTGCGAGGGCGAGCGGGGTGGTGCGGGGCTCGTACGGCCCCTGCGGGAGGTGGATGGTCACAGGCTCAGCTCCGGTACGTCGAAGCGGCGGCCCTCGGCCGAGGACTTGAGGCCGAGCTCGGCGAGCTGGACGCCGCGGGCGCCGGCCATCAGGTCCCAGGTATAGGGCTCGTCGAGGACGATGTGGCGCAGGAAGAGCTCCCACTGGGCCTTGAAGCCGTTGTCGAAGACGGCGTTGTCGGGGACTTCCTGCCACTGGTCGCGGAACGGCTCGGTGACCGGGAGGTCGGGGTTCCAGACCGGCTTGGGGGTGGCCGAGCGGTGCTGGACGCGGCAGTTGCGGAGGCCCGCGACGGCGGAGCCGTGGGTGCCGTCGACCTGGAACTCGACGAGCTCGTCGCGGTTGACGCGGACCGCCCAGGAGGAGTTGATCTGGGCGACGGCACCGCCCGCCAGCTGGAAGGTGCCGTACGCGGCGTCGTCGGCGGTGGCGGAGTAGGGCTTGCCCTGCTCGTCCCAGCGCTGCGGAATGTGCGTCTGCACGTGCGCGGACACGCTCGTGACCTGGCCGAACAGCTCGTGCAGGACGTACTCCCAGTGCGGGAACATGTCGACGACGATGCCGCCGCCGTCCTCCGCGCGGTAGTTCCAGGACGGCCGCTGGGCGTCCTGCCAGTCACCCTCGAAGACCCAGTAGCCGAACTCCCCGCGCACGGAGAGGATCTCGCCGAAGAAGCCGCCGTCGATGAGGCGCTTCAGCTTCAGCAGACCCGGCAGGAAGATCTTGTCCTGGACGACACCGTGCTTGATTCCGGCGTCGCGGGCGAGACGGGCGAGTTCGAGCGCGCCCTCGACGTCCGTGGCGGTGGGCTTCTCGGTGTAGATGTGCTTGCCCGCGGCGATCGCCTTCTTGATCGCGTCGACGCGGGCGGAGGTGACCTGTGCGTCGAAGTAGATGTCGATCGATTCGTCGGCGAGCACCGCGTCGAGGTCCGTCGACCACTCGGTCAGACCGTGCTGGGCGGCGAGCGCCTCCAGCGCGTGGGCGCGGCGGCCGACGAGGACGGGCTCGGGCCACAGCACCTCGCCGTCACCGAGGTCGAGGCCGCCCTGCTCGCGGATCGCGAGGATCGAGCGCACCAGGTGCTGCCGGTATCCCATGCGTCCCGTGACGCCGTTCATGGCGATGCGCACTGTCCTGCGTGTCACGAAAGTTCCCTCCATACAGCCGTAGCAAGCGCTTTCTACGAGGTATGACGCTAGCCTGCCGACAGCGGCCCGGACAAGAGGGGCCGCTCCACAACTCCTCGGAGGACAGCGATGACAGTCACCCTGGCGGACGTGGCGGCCCGCGCCCGGGTGTCCCCGGCCACCGTGTCCCGCGTGCTGAACGGCAACTACCCGGTGGCCGCGTCCACCCGGGACCGGGTCCTGCGTGCGGTGGACGAGCTGGACTATGTGCTGAACGGCCCGGCCAGCTCCCTCGCCGCCGCCACGTCCGACCTCGTCGGAATCCTCGTCAACGACATCGCCGACCCGTTCTTCGGGATCATGGCGGGCGCCGCGCAGGGCGAGATCGGCGGTCCCGGGGACGGCTCCGGCCGTGGGGGCGGCGAGAAGCTGGCCGTCGTGTGCAACACCGGGGGCTCCCCCGAGCGTGAACTCACGTATCTCACGCTGCTCCAGCGCCAGCGCGCCGCGGCCGTCGTCCTCACCGGCGGGGCCCTGGAGGACCCCGCCCACCAGGCGGCCATGGCCGCGAAGCTGGCGAAGCTCGCGGACGCGGGCACCCGGATCGTCTTCTGCGGTCGCCCGCCGCTGCCGGACACGGACGCGGTCGTGGCGGCACTGGCCTTCGACAACCGGGGCGGCGGCCGGCGCCTCACCGAGCACCTGCTGGAGCTCGGCCACCGGCGGATCGGCTACGTCGCGGGCCCGCTGGAGCGCACCACGACCCGGCACCGCCTGGAGGGCCACCGCGAGGCGATGAAGGCGGCGGGACTGTACGCGGACGAGGAGAGCCTCACCGTCCACGGCCCGTACGACCGGCGCTCCGGATACGACGCGACGCTCGAACTCCTGCGCCGCGCACCGGAGGTGACGGCGGTCGTCGCCGCGAACGACACCGTGGCGCTGGGTGCCGGTGCGGCGGTCCGGGAACGCGGGCTGCGCATCCCGGAGGACGTATCGGTGGCGGGCTTCGACGATCTGCCGTTCTCGGTGGACGCGGTGCCGGCCCTGACGACCGTACGGCTGCCGCTGTTCGAGGCGGGGGCGCGGGCGGGGCGGCTGGCCATGGGCAAGGAGACGCCGCCGCCGGGGGGCATCGCGACGATCGAGGCGGAACTGATGGTGCGGGGGTCGACGGCACCACCGCGGGGGTGAGTACGCCGGCACGGGGGTGAACGCGGCGCCACCGCGGGGGTGAGCGCGCCCCCACGGAGGTGGCGCGGCGCCGGTGCCTCGGCGGGTCCGGGGGCGCCTTGGTCCCCCACGAGCGCGGGGGCGGACGCCGGCACCCGAAAGATGGGGGCGACTCCCCCATGTGCCGGTCCCCTCCCACCCTCCAGGATGGGGTGCGGGAGGACCGGTAGGCCTCCCCGGGCGAGGGAGGTGTGTGCGGTGGCGGAGAAGGATCCGGACGGCGGAGCGAAGCCGGGCGCCTCTCCCCAGGACGTCCCCCGGGCCCTTCCCCATGACGTACCGGCCGGCCCTGCGAGCACCGGTGGCCCGGAGCGGGCCCACACGCCGGACACCCGCGGCCTTCCGGGACCCCGGGAACACGGCGATCCGTGGTGGCTGCCCGGTGTCGTCGGGCAGCCACCCGCCGAGGAGCCCGACTGGGCGGTGTTCGTCCGGGAGGTGGTGGCCGGCGCGCCGCGTGAGGTGGTGGTCCCTGACCAGGAGTACCCGGGGCTGACCGGCTTCGAGCTGGTCGTGGCACCGTTCGCGGACCGGGCGGCCGACCGGGTGGCGGAACGGGCGGCCGACCAGGCAGGCGACCGGGCCGCGGGCCGCGGGACCGTCCCCGCGCAGGACCGCGACGCGGGGTCCGTACCCGTGGCCTGTTCCGCCGCCGTACTGGACGACTTCCGGTGCCACCTGGCGCGTCGCCTGGCCCGGCTCGCGGCCCGGACCCTGGTGCTGGAGCTGCACGAGGCACGGCGACGCGGCCGGCTCGGCGGGGGCGGGACGCGTGAGCGGTTCCGCGACTTCCTCCGGCTGACCGCAGGCCGGTCCGGTCTCGCCTCACTCGTCACCGGATATCCCGTGCTGGCCCGGATCGTGGCACGGGCGAGCATGAACGCGGCCGACGCGTTCGCGGAGATGCTCGGGAGGCTCGCGGCCGACCAGGAACTGCTGCAGGCCTCCGGGGTGCTCGGTGACCGGGGCACGGGGGGCCTCGGTGACCGGGGCACGGGGGGCCTCGGTCACCGGGGGCCCGGGGGGCCGACCGGGGTCGAGGTCGGCGCGGGTGACAGCCACCGCGGGGGCCGGTCGGTGATGCTGCTGCGGTTCGGCGACGGCACCCGGCTGGTGTACAAGCCGCGTCCACTCGCCACCCACCAGCACTTCAACACCCTGGTCGAATGGTTCAACTCGCTGCCCGCGACGCCGGGTCTCCGCGCCCCGCGGGTCCTGGACCGGGGGGCGTACGGCTGGGTCGAGTTCGTCGAGGAGCGGCCCTGCGACTCCGTGGAGGAGACCACCCTCTTCTACCGGCGCCAGGGCGCCCTGCTGGCGCTGCTGCACACGCTGGACGGCACCGATCTGCACCACGAGAACCTGATCGCCTGCGGCCCGCACCCCGTCCTGGTCGACGTGGAGACCCTGTTCCATCCGCCGCTGATCCCGGCCCGTTCCACCGATCCGGCCGCGCGGGCGCTGCACGCCTCGGTCCATCGTGTGGGGCTGCTGCCCCAGTTGCTCGTCGGGGACACGACCGCGCTCGACATGTCCGCCATCGGCGGCGGCCGTGCGGGCTCCTCCCCCATCGAGACTGCCGGCTGGGCGGCGGCGGGGACCGACGGGATGCGATTGGTACGGAGGGCCGGCCGGTTCACCGAATCGGCCAACCGGCCCCGGCTCGGCGGAGTTCCGGCCGACCCTTCCTCGTTCACCGAGGCCCTGTGCGACGGATTCCGCGCGGGGTACACGGCCGTGAGCGACGCCCGGGACGAACTCCTGGGAGCGAAGGGCCTGTTGCGCCTCTTCGCCCAGGACGAGATCCGCGTCGTACCCCGGCCGACCTGGACGTACACCACCCTGCTGGACGAGTCCACCCACCCCGACCTGATGCGGGACGCCACCGAACGGCACCGGATCTTCGCGCTGCTGCGGACCCGGTCCCTGGGCACCACCACGCTGCCCGGCCTGGAGGACGAGGAGATCGCGGAGCTGTGGCACGGGGACGTGCCGGTGTTCACCGCCCGGCCGGACTCCACGGATCTGTGGAGCGGCACCGGACGCCGGGTCCCCGGCCCCGAGGCTGCCTCCGGGCTGGCGCGGGTCGAGGCGAAGGTGCGGGCCCTGGACACGGTGGACCGGCAGGACCAGGAGCGCATCATCCGCGCCGCCATGGTCAGCACCTCCCCCGAGCCCGCGCACCGGGCCGGCACCGGCCACCGGCCGCTGACCGTGGCCACCGCTCCTGAACCGGAGCAGCTGCTGTCCGCCGCACGGTCGGTGGGCGACCAGCTCGTCTCGCTCGCCTACCACCACCAGGGCCGCACCAACTGGGTCGGACTGGAGCTGCTCGGCGAGCGCTACTGGCGGCTCACGCCGATGGCGGCGGACCTCGCGGGCGGTTACACGGGGCCGGCGCTCTTCCTGGCCCAGCTGGCCTCCCTGACCGGGGCCGCGCGGTACGCGGAGGCGGCCCGCGAGGCGCTGGCTCCCGTCCCCGGGCTGCTGGACGCCCTCCACGAACGGGTGGACGACCTCGGACTGCTCGGTTCCGGCGCCTACGCCGGCCTCGGCGGCATCGCGTACGCGCTGACCGAGGTGGGCGTCCTGCTGGAGGACCCCGAGGTACTGGGCTGGGCGGGGCCGGCCACCCGGCTGAGCTGCGCGGCCGGTTCGGCGGAGGACGGGTACGGGGTGCGCGGCGGCGCGGCGGGCGGGCTGGTGTCGCTGCTCGCGGTGCACAGGGCCACCGGCCGGGCCGAGGCCTGGCGGGGCGCCGCGCGGTGCGCGGAGCGGATCGCCGCGGCGCCGCTCCCGGAGGCCGGGGGCTTCGCCGAGGGGGCCGCGGGCATGGGCTGGGCGCTGTCGCGCTTCGCCGGAGCCGGGGGCGGGTCCCGCTACCGCGCCGCCGGGCTGCGGGCCCTGCGCCGCGCGGTCTCCGGCGCGGGCGGCGGGCAGGCCTGGTGCGACGGTGCGGCCGGGATCGCCCTCGCGGTCGCCGACAGCCCCGACGCGCTGGCAGATCCGGAGCTGTCCGGCTGGCTGTCGGGCCGGGCCGGTGAGCTGGCACAGGCCGCGCCGCCCGCCAACGACAGCCTCTGCCACGGCGAGCTGGGTGTTCTGGAACTCCTCGGTCACAGCGCACTCCCGGGCGTCCGTGCCCACTGGGTGCGCCGGACCGGCGCCCTGCTGGCCGCCGCGGACCGGGCGGGGCCGCGCTGCGGAACGCCCGGGAACGTGGCGCACCCCGGGCTGCTCACCGGTCTTTCGGGTATCGGACACGGGCTGTTGCGGGCGGGGTTCCCCGACCGGATCGGCTCGGCGCTGCTCATGCGCCCCTCCACCGGGGCCACCACGGGGACGACGTCCCCTTCCACCCTCCGTTGTCGACCAGTCAAGTGAGGCAGATGATGACGCAGATCAGCGAATCGGCCATGCAGGCAGCCGTCACGGCGCACGAGGGCGCCCCCGAGCACCCCGCCGGGCAGATATCCCTCGGCTCCGGCGGAGCACTCGGCCTGCGCAGCCGGCTTCTGAGCGTTTCGGAGGGCGACATCGGCTACACCCATGACCTGCCGTGGACGACCATGACGAACCCGTTGTGACCCCAACACCGGGTAGCGCACCGTGATCCACCGAATGCGGCCCACTGCCGCGTGCTGTGCGGCTCCAGTAGCCTGCGGCCATGCGAGCCACTTCGCCGGTCACGGTCGGACGAGACGATGAGATCGGCCTGCTGAGCAGCGCCCTGGACGCCGTTCAACGGCGTTCGGGGCGCGCGCTGTTCCTCCTCGGTGAAGCGGGGATCGGCAAGTCCCGGCTGGTGGGCGAGTGCGCCTACCGGGCCTACAAGCTGGGCATGCCGGTGCTGCGGGGGCGGGCCGGCTCGACCGGTCTCGTCGTACCGTTCCGCCCGCTGGTGGAGGCGCTCTCGTCCCACTTCCGGGCGGCCGGGACACCGACCGATCCGGAACTGGCTCCCTATCACCCGGCGTTGGCCAGGCTGGTGCCGGAGTGGCGGCGCGGAACCTCCCCGGGCTACCCGGAGACGGTGGTCGAGCTCGCGGAGGCGCTGCTGCGACTGCTGTCCGTGCTGGGCAGGGACACGGGCTGCGTGATCCTGCTGGAGGACCTGCACGACTCCGACACGGAGACCGTCGCGGTCGTCGAGTACGTCATCGACAATCTGGCGGACCTGCCGATCCTGCTGCTGGGCACCCTGCGGCCGGAGGCGGGGACCGCGCTGGACCTCGTACGCTCCGCCGAGCAGCGTCACACCGCGGTGGTGCGGGAGCTGCGGGTGCTCGGGGACGAACAGGTGCGGCTGCTGACCGGCGCCTGTCTGGAGACCCCGGCCGAGCGCATACCGCCCGTGGTCCAGCGGCGGCTGGCCGAGCGCGCCGCGGGCAACCCGTACCTGGTGGAGCTGCTGCTGGCCGATCTTCTCGACACCGGCCGGCTGCGCCGGACGGACGGCGGCTGGGAGGTGGCGGAACAGCCGGACGGGGCCCTTCCGTCGGGGATCCTCCGGAGCTGGGCCCGCAGGCTCGACCGGCTGGACGAGCCGGTGCGGGACCTTCTGCTGACGGCGGCCACCCTGGGCAGCCAGTTCTCGGTGAACGTGCTCCAGACCGTCACGGGTTTCGAGGACCGGGCCCTGTTCACCCACCTGAGATCCGCCGTCGAGGCGGGCGTGATCGCCCCCGACGGTGCGGCCCCCGACCGCTACACCTTCCGGCACGCGCTGACCGCCGAGGCCCTGGTCTCCTCGCTCGCTCCCGCCGAACGCGCCGCCCTCGCCCGCCGTGCCGCCGCGGCCGTCGAACACTCCGGTCAGCCGCTCGACGAGGACAGACGGCAGCTCGTCGCCTCCCTGGAACTGGCGGCGGGCAACCGTACGGGGGCGGCCCTCCAGTTCGCCGAGGCGGGGAGACGGATGCTCGCTTCGGGATCCCACGGCTCGGCCGTGGTGCTGCTGGAGCGGGCGCACTCCCTGGCCGCCGAGTCCGACCGGGCCGCCGTCGCCGAGGCCCTCGCGGTGGCCCGTGCGGAGAGCGGGGATCTGGACGGCGCCCTGGCGCTGACGGACACACTGCCACCGGTACCGGCGCGGTCCGAAGCCGCCGCCCGGCGGGGCGACGCCCACATCAAGATCGCCTGGGTGGCGGTCATGGCGGAGCGGGCCGCCGACGCGGCCCGCCAGATCGGCGCGGCGCACGTTCTGCTCGGCCCGGCGCCCTCCCCGGCCCGGCGCGCGGCCCTCGTCGTCGTCGACGGCCACCTCTCGCTGCTCCCGGGTGAGGACCGCGGGGATCCCGAGGCGGCCGAGCGGGCCGCCCTCCGCGCCGCGGAGACCGCCGAGGCCGAGGGCCTTCCCGTCGTCGCCTGCCAGGCCTGGCAGTTGCTGGCCCTGCTCTCCCGGGAGAAGGGTTTCGACGCGGCCGACGCGTGCCTGGAGCGGATGCTCACGCTGTCCACCGAGCACTCCCTGCCGTTGTGGCGGGTGGAGGCACTGGTGCGGCTGGGGGCGAACAGCTTCATGCGGACCGGTGACGCGGCCCGGCTGCACTCCGCGCGGGCGGCGGCCACGGAGCTGGGCGCGCTGCTGCTGACGCGGACGGTCGACGGGCTCCTCGCGATGAACGCGGTGATGTGCGCCCGGTGGGGCGAGGCGCAGGAGATCATCGACCGCTCGGCGGATGCCAGTGCCAGGGTCGGCAATCTGTCCGCCCATCGCTATCTGCTGCTGGCCGGGGCGACGATGGCCGCGCACCGCGGCCGCCGGCGGGAGATGGACCGGGCCCTCGCCGCGTTCCGCCGGGCGGGCGGCGAGCAGTCCTTGCTGGTGCCCCTGCGCCTGGGGCTCTGCCGCGCGATCGGCGCGCTGCTGGACGAGGACCGGGGCCGTGCCCTGTCCGACCTGGACGCCGCACTGGCGTGGGAGCGGGACCACCCGAGCTACTTCTACCTGAGCGGCCGCTACGGGCTGCGTCCGCTGCTGCGGGTGCTGTCGGGAGAGGCGGACCGGCGGGAGTACGAGGCGGCGACGGCCTCGCCCGGTGCCGGCCTGGCCTGGAACAGGCAGTTCCTGGACCTGGCGGAAGCGGTGCTGCTGGGCCGGGACGGCGACCGGGCCGGCGCCGCCCGGCTGGTGGCCGCCTTCGAGGCCCGGGCCGCGGCGTTCCCGGTGGCCCGCCACCTGGGCCTGCGACTGGTCGCGGACGCCGCCCGGGCCGACGGCTGGGGGCAGCCGGTGGCATGGCTGCGCACGGCCGAGGAGTTCTTCTACGGGGCCGGGGTGCAGCCGGTGGCGGCCGCGTGCCGGGCCGCCCTGCGGCAGGCGGGGGCGAGCGTCACCCAGCACCGCGGCGGCCGGGACCGGATCCCCTCGTCGCTGCGCACCGACGGGGTCACACCACGCGAGTACGAGGTGTTCGTGCTGCTGGCCGAGCGGCCGGGCAATCAGCAGATCGCCCGGCGGCTGTCCATCTCGCCGCGCACGGTGGAGAAGCACATGGCCAGTCTGCTCAGCAAGACGGGCCGGGCGAACCGGGCCGCCCTGTGCGAGTACGCCGCCGAGTACGCCGTCGAGCACGCCTGAAGTCCCCCTGGGCGGCGGGGTACCGCCCGGCCGGATGGGGGACGGCGACGGCGGCATGGGGGCACGGGCCGTTTTGGGTCGGGTGCGTACCCGGAAGATGCGGGCGGATCACCGATGTCCGCCGGTCGCCGGCGCGGCAGGATCGGCGGGGTACGGCAGCCTGCCGCTCGTCCCCACCCCAGGAGGCCCGCTGATGACCCGTCCTCCCGCCCGTCCCGGTCCCACCGGTGCGGTGTACTTCTCCCTCCTCGGTCCGCTCACGGCCGCGGTGGACGGCAGGCCGCTGCCGCTCGGCCCGCGCAAGCAGCGCCTCGTCCTCGCCACGCTGCTCTCCCGTCCCAACACCCCGGTGCCGGTCGACGTGCTGACCGACGTGGTGTGGCCGGACGCGCCGCCCCGGACCGCGCGCAAGAACCTGCAGGTCTACATCAGCGCGGCCCGCACCCTGTTCGGTGGCGACGTCGACCGGGACCGGGTGGTGCACGGCTGCGGCGGCTACCGGCTGCGGATCGGCGAGGGCGAGCTGGACACCCTGCGCTTCGGGGCACTGGCCCGTGCGGGCCGGGCGGCCGGCGAGCGGGGCGACCTGCGCACCGCCGCACGGCTGCTGCGGGAGGCGCTCGACCTGTGGGGGGAACGCCAGCCGCTGCACGACCTCCGGGACTCCGCCGGGGTGGCGGAGGAGGCCGAGCGTCTGGAGTCCCGGTGTCTGACGGTCTACGAGGACTGGGCCGAGGCCGAGATCGAGACCGGCCGGGCGGCCGTCGCGGTGGACGGCCTGCGGGACCTGGTGGAGCGCCACCCGCTGCGGGAGCGGCTCCGGGCGGCCTGGATGAACTCCCTGCACCAGTCCGGCCGGCAGGCGGAGGCACTGGCGGTGTACGACGACTACCGGCAGCTGCTCGCCCGGGAGCTGGGGCTGGAACCCAGCCCGGCGATGGCGGCCCTCTACGCGGACATGCTCGGCCGGGGCCGCGCCGCGAGGGCCACCCCGCCCCGGGAGACCTCCTGCGGGGTGTCGCTGCCCGCCGCCCCACGGGACTTCACCGGGCGCCGCGACGAGCTGCGCGAGGTGCTGGACGAGTCGGGCCGCGCGGCGGGAGGGGTGCTGATCGTCTCCGGCCCCGCCGGGTCCGGGAAGTCGGCGCTGGCCGTACGGGCGGCCCACCTCCTCGCGGACGGGTTCCCCGACGGGCGGGTCCACGTCCGGGTGCGGCGGGAGGACGGCGTGGCCCGCACCCGGGCCGACGTGCTGGGCGAGCTGGGGCGGCTGTGCGGGGTGCGCGTCCCGCCGGACGGGACGGAGGCCGAGGAGGCCTGGCAGGGCTGGCTGTCACAGCACCGGGCCCTGGTCGTCCTGGACGACGTACCCGACGAGGCCTCGGTGCGCGGGCTGCTGCCGCGGTCCGGGCGGTGTTCGGTGATCCTCACCGCACGCGGTCAGCTGGCCGGACTGGCCCCGGCGCACCGCGTCGGGCTGACCGCGCTCGCGTCCGGGGAGGCGCTGGAGCTGCTGGGCAGGCTGATCGGGACGGGCCGGGTGCGGACGGACCCGGCGTCGGCGCTGCGCATCGTGCGTGCCTGCGGTGCACTGCCGCTGGCGGTGGCGGTGAGCGGCATGCGGCTGGCGGTGCTGCGGCACCTGCCGCTCGCGGAGTACGCGGACCGGCTCGACGACCCGTCGGCGGCGCTGGACGAGCTGGTCGCCGGGGACGTGTCCGTACGGTCGCGGATCGCTTCGGGCTGGCAGGACCTGACCGAGGGGAACCGGGGGGCGCTGGCCCGGCTCGCCGGACTCGCGCAGGACGGCGGCTTCACCCTGGACAGCGCGATGGACGTGCTGGAATGCGGGGAACGGGTGGCGATCCGCACCGTCGAGTCGCTCATCGACTCCGGTGCGGTGACCTCCCCGGCCGGGGAGGTCACCGCACACGCCGCCCTGTACGAGGTGCCGCGCCTGCTCTGTCTGTACGCCCGCGAGCGGACCGGACCGGTGCTGCCGCTCATCCGAGGGTGAGCAGCTCCAGCAGGCCGGGGGGCGCCGCCCGTTCACCGGGCCGCGCGCCTTCGCCGCCGGACAGGAAGTGCAGGGCCAGCAGCAGACCCGCCGCGCCCGTGGCGAGGTCGGCGGAGCAGCGCCGCAGCCGCGCCCCGGGGACCAGCAGCCGGTCCTCGTCGGCGATCAGGTGCCAGGACAGATTGCGTACGGAGGCGAGCACCTCGGCACCCGTGCGGTCGTCCCCGCCCAGCTGGCCGGCGGTGGCGACGAGTCCGGCGCGGCCGGTGAACAGGCCTGGTTCGCGGACGAATTCGAGGGCGCAGCCCTTGCGGACCCCGGGGAGCAGGGCCGCGAGGCCGGGCGCTTCGCGCCGGGCGAGGTACGCCTGCGCCACCAGGGCGAAGCCGCCGCTGCCCTGGTCGAGGTAGAGCAGATGGCGCCGCCCGTCCTTCACCTGGACGGTGCCGTCGGGCATCGTGACGCAGTGCCCGGCCTCCCGGTCCAGGACGGTGCGGGCCGCGTCCAGGAGCCAGTCCTCACCGGTCAGGGCGTGGAGTTCCAGGTGCAGCAGGGCGATGCCGCTCAGCCCGCGCAGCAGTCCGGCCGAGGCGGGGACCTGCGGACCGTCGGCGTCGCCCCGGACGAGGCAGTCGAGGCTCCAGGCGGTGCGTACGGCCGATTCGAGGAGCTCGGGGTCGGGTGCCGAGCCGCCCGTGCGGGCCATGCGCAGCGCTGCGAGCGCGATGCCGGCGCGGCCGGTGAGCAGGTCGGCCGAGGCGGCCGGGGGTGCGGCGGCCGAGGCCCGTTCGAGGATCTCCCTGCCCTCCGCCCGGCGGCCCAGCCCGGCCAGCACCACGGCTGTGCCCGGCAGTCCGTCGAAGAGCCCGCCCGCCGCCGCGGGGTCGCGGCGGCGGGCGGCGGCGGCGAGCCAGTCCGTCCACGCGTCCGGGACGGGGGCGCCGACCCGGTGCAGGGCGTAGAGCACCCCGGCCGCACCGTGCGCGAGATCCGTCCCGCCGGTGGCGAACGCCTTGGGGTCCCCGGGGAAGAGGCGGTCGGAGCGGTCGGGGGTCGCTGCCGCGTGGATGCCGGCCAGCAGGCGGGCGCGGAGCTCCTGCCAGTCGGGGGCGGGGCCGCCGAGGAGGGCCGCGATCTCGCCCTCCCGGCTGTGCGGTCCGGACACGGCCCGCAGGGCGGCCGGGCGGTGCGGTCCGGCGCCGGGCGCCAGGCCGTAGCGCGTGCGGGCCCACCGTTCGAGCGTGACGGCCTTGGCCCGGTCGTGTCCGGCCATTTCCATGAGGGGCATGAGCATGGTGAGCCAGGTCGCCCACAGCGCGTAGGCGTCGGCCTCGGCACCGGGTGTGCCGCTCGGCGCCTGGAGGCCCGGTGCGCCGGCCAGCGGGGTGTCCTGGTCGTCGAGGGCGGTGGCGTACTCGAAGTCGATGAGGGCCACGCGGCCGTCGGGCCTGACGATGATGTTGGAGGGGTGCAGGTCGCCGAAGCGCAGACCGCGTTCGTGAACCGCCGCCAGCGCGCGTGTGAGCCCGTCGGTCACGGAGTCCACCCAGGCGGTGTAGGCGGCGAGTCCGGCGGGCGATCCGGCCCCGCGCACCAGGGCGAAGCGAGCGACGATCTCGTCGAAGAGGGTGGTTCCCTCGATGTGTTCCTCGATCAGGAAGTGGTGCTCCCACACGGTCCGCACCCCGTACACCTCGGGCACGCAGTCCAGCCCGGCCAGCGCGGTCAGCGCCCGGTGCTCGCGGTGCAGCCGCAGCACCGCGTCGTCGCCCGCCGCGTCGAGGCCGCAGTGCGGGCGGGCCTCGCGCAGCACCACCTGCCGGCCGGTGTCCCGGTGCCGGGCCAGGTAGATCCCGCCGGCGTTGGAGAACTGGAGGGCTTCGGTGACGGTGTAGGGGAAGGTGGTGTCGCCGGCGGCGGCACGGGCGGCGAGGTGCGGGCGGAGCGCCTCGGGGACGGTGACCCATGCGGGCATCCGGAACACCACACCGCGTGTGTCGGGCACGAGTTCGCCCGACGGGTGCCGCAGGGCGGGCACACGCGCGCCTTCCGCGTCGCGGCACCAGCGTGCGACGAACGCCCCGTAGCGGACGTAGACGGGGGCGTCGCCGATGCGCAGGTCGCTGAGGATGTACGGGCCCCGGCGCCCGTGCAGGGCCCGGGACAGCTCGTCGGCCAGCGTCAGGAAGACGGTCTCGTCCGGCGGGTAGAGCGTGAGGAACTTCCCGGCGCCGCTGCGGGCCATGTACTTGCCGGACATCAGCAGGAGTGCCTGCTCACTGCGCAGGAACTTGAACGGCACACCGTGGCGGAGGCAGATCCGGGCGGTGTCGCGCAGGGTCGCGGCGGCCTCCTCGGGCACGGTGGAGACGTGGATCTTCCAGCCCTGCTCGGCCGGTTCGCGGTCCTCGGGCAGCAGCGAGGTCCACAGGCCCGCGGCGGCGCGCCGCCATCCGGCCGGTGGCGGTGCGGCGTCGAGCGGGTAGCGGGTCGCCTCGTCCGGCAGCCGTGCCGGGGTCTCGTAGTACGTACGGTCGGCGAGGCAATAGAGCTGGGTCTCCTGGATGCCGGGCACGGCTTTCCTCCTCGGGGCGCGCCGGGACCGGCGGCGTCGTGGGTCGGTCGGGCTGGCCGCGCGACCGTTCTTCGTCAGTCCCCCGGGCGGGCGAGGGCCGCTCCCGCCGGTTCGGGGCCGGCGCCGTCGGAGGCCTTCGTGTCCTCGGTGTCCTCGCCTGCCCCGCCGGCCGCCGGGGCCGCCCCGGCACGGACCGAGGGGGCGAGCGTCACCACGGCCGCCGACACGGCCAGCACGCAGCCGATCGCGCCGAAGGCGGCGCGGCTGCCCAGGGCGGTCAGCAGGGCGCCGCCCGCGAGCGGCCCGAACGGCTGGACGATCGAGGACAGGAAGGTCGCCGCGCTCTGCACCCTGCCGACACGGTCCTCCGGGGTGACGGTCAGCAGGGTGGACAGGAATCCGATGCTGGCGACCGTTGCCAGGCACATGCAGACCGCGCACAGCACGCCGGCCACCAGCGGGCTGCGGAGCCAGGCCAGCGCCGCGGCCGTCAGCACGCAGGTCCAGCAGGTGGCGACGATGAGGGCCCGGCCGTACCGGTCGGGACCGATCCGGGGCGCGAGCAGCGCGCCGAGGAGTGCGCCCGCGGACACGCAGGTGATGACGAAGCCGCCGCCGAGACCGGACTTCCCGTGTTCGGAGAAGACGCTGAGCGCCGTGAACGTGAGCGCGCCGAACGCGAAGTTCATGCCCAGGCCGAAGACGAGCAGCACCGTACGCAGATAGGGCAGCTGCCACAGGAAGGTGAGCCCGGCGGTGAGTTCCCGGCGGCTGAACACCGAACCGGCCTTGGTCCTGGCCTTGGAGCGGGTGCGTACGAGGGCGACGCAGACGGTCGACAGGAGCAGGCCGAGGGCCTGGGCCGCGAAGGGCAGGGCGGGGTGGACACCGAACAGCGCACCGCCGACGAGAGGGCCGGCCAGCCGGACCGTGGAGGTGCGCGCCTGGAGCCGCGCGGTGGCCGTGCCCATCTGGTCGGGCGGCACGACCGCGCGCATCAGGCCGAAGGCGGCGGGGGCGTAGACACTGTTGAGGACGGCGCCGGCGGTCGCGACCAGCAGGACGAGCGCCAGGGGGGCGTGCCCGTACCAGACGGCGAGGCTGAGGGCGGTGACCGCCGCGAGGCTCCCCGCGTCGCACAGCCGCATCAGGCGGCGGCGTTCGACCCGGTCGGCCATGACTCCGCCCGGCAGCATCGTGATCAGCACGGCGCCGACGGACACCGTTCCCACGGCGCCTGCCTGCACCGCGGATCCCGTCTCCTTGAGGACCAGCAGGGGCAGGGCCAGGGCGCCCGTCTGGGCGCCCAGAACGGCGAAGAGGCCGCTCATCCAGAGCAGCCGGAAATCCCGGTTGGAGCGGAGCGGCGTGGCCATCGGGAGCTCCCTGTGTACGTCGGGGCGGCTGGAGCGGAGGGGCGGCCCGTGGGAGGAACCGGGCCGGACAGCGGGGCGGGGCGGCCTCCGTGAACCACGGAGGCCGCCCCGTCTCCGGCCGGCCGGGCGCCACGGCGCCGAGGTGTCGGCCTCGGACGGACGTGGCACGCGGCCGGTAGCCGGTCAGTTCTCGACGACGCTCAGCAGGCTGATGCAGTTGCCGGGCGGCTGCTCGCGGTCGATCGTCGCCGACTCCTGGAGGTCCAGGACGGAGTGCGCCTCGACCTCGGGGGTCTCGTTGTCGTCGGCGGGCTTGGTGTTCTCGGACATGGTGGTCTCCGTCCACTCGTCGCTGTGCCGGCCCGGATCCTGCGGCTGTCCGCCGCGGCCCGGTGCCTGCCGTTGCCGAGAAAGTTAGGAAGGGTGGCCTGGCGAACGCTTCGGCGCCGGTATGGCGCCGGTATGGGACCAGTTCGCCGTGGCCGGACGGCCGGTTCCCGGGCGGCACGGCGGGCTCCGAACCCCTGGCGACCTGCGCACATACCGCTCCTGAAGCGGTTGTGGACCGTCGCCGAACCGCCGCGGCGCACCCTGGGTACGCGCCCGACGTGCCTCAGCCCTCTGAAGGAGGCGGCCCCGCATGGAACTCGGCGAACTCGTCGGACATCGGCCCTTCCCCGCCGCCGGTCTGCTGCTCGGCCTCACCCGGCGCTGCCCTCTGCGGTGCTCCCACTGTTCCACCGGATCGGCCATGACCGTGCGGGAGGAGCCGGACGCCGGCCAACTGCTGCGCTTCGTGGGCTCCTTCACCGAGCGGAACCGTCCCGAGGTCGTGATGCTGACCGGCGGGGAGCCACTGCTGCTGCCCGAGCTCGCCGGGGAGCTGAGCACCCTCGCCCGCCGGGCCGGCTCGCGTACCGCGCTGCTCAGCGGCATGTTCTTCGCCCGTTCCCGGGAGATTCCCCCGGCGGTCCTGCGTGCGATCGGCCGGGTCGACCACTTCTCCGCCAGCCTGGACGTCCACCACGAGCGGGAGGTCCCGCGGGCCGACGTGTTCCGTGCCGTGCACCGGATCCGGGAGACGGGCGTGGCCGTGAGCTTCCATCTCACCGGGACGGGCGCGGACGACCCCTATCTCGCGGACATCACCCGGGCCGTCGACGAGGAGTTCGACGGCCGGGTGCCCTGCCTCGTCAACGAGGTGCGGCCGTTCGGGCGGGCCGCGTCCTGGGCGCGGCCCGCCCGTACCGCGCCGGACGCGGGCGCGGCGTCGCCGTGCGCGATGGCAGCCTGGCCCGTGGTCGCCTTCGACGGCAGGGTGCTGGCCTGCTGCAACCAGGACACCGTCGACCTGCGGCCCGTCCCCGCCCACCTGGACCTCGGGCACATCGCGGTCGACGACTGGGCGGCCGTACGCCGGCGCGCCCAGGAGTCCCCGGTGCTCCGCATGATCCGTACGGTCGGACCCACGCATCTGTCCGCCAGGTCATCCGTGTCCCGGCCCGGTTCGTACTGCGAGGGCTGCCGGGCGCTGGGCGCCGACGAGGAGGCGGCGGCCGGGGCACTGGCGGCCGGGGCGGCGGGGGCGCTGCTGGACCTGGCGGCGGCCCACCGGGGCGCGGCGGACGGTCCGGAGGGAGTCGTCCGGCGGCACGGCTGCGCGGCGTACGCACCACTCGTCGTCGCGGGCGGACCGGCCGCCGGCTCCGTCACCGGCGCTGCCCGGCGGAGCCCCCGGTGAGCGCCACCGGACCGAGCCCGTCGGCGCGGCTGCGGATCACCCTGCGGCTGGGGGACAGCGGTCTGCGGGGCGCGCTGGACCACATGTGGCGTGCCGAGGACCTGTTGCCCCGCTACCGGAGGTATCTGTGCGCCATGCACGCCGTGGTGCGGGCCTCCGTCCCCCTGATGCTCAGGGCCCGGGAGCGCGCCCGGCTGCTGGACACCTGCGGCGACCCGCTGGGCGCTCCGCTGGCCGACTACCTGGCGGAGCACGTCCAGGAGGAGGACGGACACGACACCTGGCTGCTGGAGGACCTCCGCTCGGCGGGCTGGGTCCCCGCGGACGCCCTCGGCCCGATGCCGTCACCGGACGTCGCCGGACTCGCCGGCGCCCAGTACTACTGGATCGAGCACCACCACCCGGTGACGCTGCTCGGCTACATCGCGGTGCTGGAGGGCTACGCCCCCTCCCCCGGCCTGACGCCCCGCGTCGCCCGGCTGACGGGACTGCCCGACGCCGCACTGCGGACCGTACGGGAACACGCCACGCTCGACACGGGCCACCTGGACGAGCTGTACGCACTGCTGGACCGGCTGCCGCTGACCCGGGACCAGGAGGCGGCCGTGACGGTCAGCGCACTGCACTCCCTCGACGCGCTCACCCAGCTGTTCGTCCGGCTCGGGCGCTCCGCTGCGGCGCCGTCGCCGCGGGGAGCCGGACCTTCCTCACCGATCGGAGTCACACCATGACCGGACCGTCCGGGAGCAGCGGAGCTCCTCGCCCGGCCGAGGGCGGGCAACGGCCCGCCCTGCCCGCCGCGTTGTACGAGGCCGGGCTGCCCGTGGACCTGCTCACCGACGAGCAGCGCCTCGTGCTCAGCGAGCTGACCGCGCAGGAGCTCGCCGTGCTCCTCGACATCAAGAGCAGGCTCGACGCCGTGGAACCCGAGGTCCGGGCACACGGCGAGATAGCCGGCGGGGCCCTGTTCTAGGGGGCTTCCGTTCGGACAGGGCCGGAATCAGGGAGCGGGCTCCGGTACGTGCGACGGGGTCTCCCCTGCTCGGCGGAGCCGAGCAGGGGGAGGTTTCGGCGACTGACGGCAACGCCCCGGACGCGCGTGCCGGGGCCGCGAGCCCGGCACGGTCCGAACGAGCGGCCCCAGGACCCTCGGAGAGGCCGGCCGGGGCCCGGTGCGGCCGGTACGCCACGGCCGCACCGGCCGACCACCCCGGCCGGGCAGCACTGCCCGATCCCGGAGACAAGGACTCCTCATGACCTGCCCCTCGTGCCGCCAGGGCCTGCCGCCGGCTGCCCGGTTCTGCTCCTTCTGCGGAACGCCGTGCGCCGTCGCCGCCGCGCCGGCCGACGACGAACGCAAGCCGGTGACGGTGCTCTTCTGTGACCTCGTCGGCTCCACGGCGCTGTCCGGCGTGCTGGATCCGGAGACACTGCGCACGGTGACGCTGCGGTACTTCGAGGCGATGAGCGCGGAGATCGTGGCACGGGGCGGCACCCCGGAGAAGTTCATCGGGGACGCCGTCATGGCGGTGTTCGGTGTGCCGGTGGTCCGGGAGGACGATGCCCGCCGCGCGCTGGCCGCCGCACTGGGGATGCGGAACGCGCTGGCCCGCCTCAACGAGGAGCTGCACACCACGCTCGGCATCAGGCTGGCCACCCGGATCGGCGTCAACACCGGCCAGGTGGTGGCCGGCGGCGACGCGACGGCCCGCCAGGCCCTGGTGTCCGGGGAGACCGTCAACATCGCCGCCCGCCTGGAGCAGAACGCGGGCCCCGGTGAGATCCTCATCGGTCCCGACACCCTGCGCGCCGCCGGGCCGACGGTGTCGGCACAGGCCACCGGACCGCTCCGGCTGAAGGGCAAGCAGGACAGCGTGGACGCCTACCGGCTGCTCGCCCTGGGCACGGACGATCCCGAGCAGCTGCGCCGCTTCGACGTCCCGTTCGTCGGGCGCCGGGCCGAACAGGACGCCCTGGACACGGCCTTGGAGGACACCGTGCGGAGCGGATGCGCGGGCTTGCTGCGGATCACCGGGGAGGCGGGCATCGGCAAGACCCGGCTGGTACGGGAGTGGCTGGTGCGGCGCTCGGCCGAGGGCATCCTCACGTACGGCGCGGGCCGGTGCCGCAGTTACGGGGACCACGGCACGCTCACCCCGCTCGCCGACGCCCTGCGCTCCCTGCCGGCCCCCGCCCGGACGCACCGGTACGAGGACGGGGCAGACGGGGACGCCCGGGCGCTGCTCTCCGGGGGCCTGCTGCGCGACGGGACCCCGAACGCGCCCTTCGAGGACATGTGCGCGGCGCTGACCACGGTGCTGGACCGGGCCGCCCGGATCCGCCCGGTCCTCCTGGTCCTCGACGACTGGCACGCTGCGGAGCCCCTCCTGGTGCGCACGGTGGAGCGGCTGACGAACCGTGCGGGACCCGCGGGCGTGCTGGTGGTCTGTGTGGGCCGTCCGGACGCGGCGGACATCGGTCCGGGCGGGCCGGGCCGGGACGCGGGGCATCTCCAGCTCACCGGTCTGCCGCCGGAGGAGGCCGCCCTGCTCGCCGCCGGGCTGGCCGGGATCGACGGCCGGCCGGGCCCGGTGGACGAACGGCTCGTGGCGCGTTCCGAGGGCAATCCGCTCTACCTGGAACAGCTGCTGGTCGGCACACCGGACGGGGCGCCGGGAGCCGGGCGGCCGGACGTGGAGCTGCCCCCGACGCTGCAGGCCCTGCTCGGTGCCCGGATCGGGGCGCTGGCCAGGGCGGAGCGGAACGTGGTCGACCTGGCGGCCGTGATCGGCCGGGAGTTCACCGCCGCGGAGCTGGTGCTGCTGGAGCTGTCCACGCGGACGGCCGAGCGGCCCGCGTCCGGGCCGGTGGCCGTCGGCCACCGGGCGCGGGACCTGCGGCGCGTCGAGGAAGCGCTGACGGTGCTGGGCCGGCGGCGCCTGGTGGAGCCGGCCCCACCGGCCTCGGACCTGCCCGCGTACCGGTTCAGCAGCGGGCTGGTGCACGAGGTGACGTACGCCTCGCTGTCCAAGCGGGCCAAGGCGGACCGGCACGCCTGGGCTGCCGAGCTGCCCAGTGTGCTGCGGGCCGGGGACGGCGCCGTCGGCGGCCACCTGGAGCGGGCCCACCGCTACCGCGCCGAGCTGGGGCTGCTCGACGACCGCACCCGGCAGCTGCGGGACCGCGCCGCCACGGCCCTGGGCCGGGCCGGGGCGCAGGCCGCGGCCCGGTCCGACCTGCCCTGGGCGCACAGCCTGCTGGAGCGGGCGGTGGACCTGGACCCGGGCGGTGCGGGCTCCGTTCGCCGGCTCGGCGAGGTACGGGTGGCGCTCGGGCACACCGAGGCCGGGGCCGGACTGCTGCGCCGGGTGCGGGATCTGGAGTCCGCCCCGGTGGAGGCGGCGCACGCCCGGCTGGCCCTCGCGGTCCTGGATCCCCGGGGCCCGGGGCCCGGCCCCGCGGCCACGGCCCGGGCGGTGCTGCCGGTCTTCGAGGCGGCCGGGGACTCGGTCGGCCGGGCGCGGGCGCACCTGCGGCTCGCCCAGCAGCTCCAGCGTTCGGGCCGGCACGAGGAGGCGGAACGCGACCAGGCGCGGGCCCTGGAGCAGGCGGTGCTCGCCGGGGCGGAACCGGAGCGGGCCGGGGCCCTCGGGGCCATCGGGATCTCCCTGTGGCGCGGCCCGGTCCCGGCGCCCCGGGCGGTGACCCGCTGCCGCGCCCTGCTGGCGGCGCACGGCGGGGGCAGGCCCACGGTGCGGCTCACCCTCAACTGCCCGCTGGCGGTGCTGTACGCGCTCCAGGACCGGCCCCGCGAGGCACACGGCGCCCTGGCCGAGGCGGAGACGCTGGCCCGGCAGCTCGGGTTCGCCGAGGCGGACGTCTTCCTCCCGGTGTTCCGGGCGGCGGTGGAGTCGCTGCTCGGGCACGGCTCCGCCGCGCTCGCCCTGCTGGCCCGGGCGGACGAGGCGGCCCGGCGCTCCGGTGGGACGGGGATGCGGACGGCCGTCGCGCTGGACGCGGCCCGGCTCGAACTCGACGACGGCCGGACGCAGCGGGCCGCGGCCTGGGTCGCCTCCGTCGGCGAGGCATCGGACCTGAGCCATGCCGACGCCGTCGACCTGGAGGGCCTGCGGGGCCGGCTGGCGGCGGCCCGGGAGCGTCCGGCGGAGGCGGTCGCCCACGCGGACCGGGCGGTGCGGGCCTCGCTGCTCACCGACTCCCCGCTGGTCCAGGCGACGGCCGAGCTGGACCGGGCCCGCACCCTGTCCGCGCTGGGCCGACGGGCCGATGCCCTGGTCTGCGCACGGGCCGCGCGGGACCACTTCGCGAGCAAGGGGCACCTGCCGGGGGTCCGCCGGGCCGCCGGCCTCACCCGGGACGGGGCCGGGGACGGGGCCGGGGCCGGGCCCGTGGTCACGACGACGGAAAGGAGCTGACCGATGGGAACCACGGGAACGGGCACGGGAACGGGCACGGCACCGGGGCAGGGACTGACCTGGAGCCTGCGGGGGCGCAGCCCCGAGGACGTGCCCGTGCTGGCGGACGCGGGGCCGCCGGGCGGTCGGCCCGAGGAATCCGCCACGGGGCGGGGCGTACGGGTGTGCGTGGTGGATTCGGGGGTGGAGCGCGACCATCCGCAGGTCGGCCCGCTCGCCGGGTCCTGGGTGGTGGTCAAGGACGGGGAGACCGGCGAGATCACGGTCGAGCCGACCACCACCGGGGACACCTGCGGGCACGGGACGGCGTGCGCGGGCATCATCCGCCGGACCGCCCCCGACTGCGAGATCCACAGCGTCCGGGTGCTCGGCGAACGCTTCTCCGGGACGGGCGATGTGCTGATGGCCGGGCTGCGCTGGGCCGTGGAGCAACGCTTCGACGTGGTGAACCTGAGCCTGTCGACCACCCGCACCCGGTTCGCCCAGGAGCTGCACAGCCTGGCCGACGACGCCTACTTCGCCCGTACGGTCATCGTGGCCTCGGCCCACAACACCCCGGTGGAGAGCTTCCCCTGGCGGTTCGCCTCGGTGATCTCCGTCGGCAGCCACCAGGAGGACGACCCCGGACTCCACCTGTACAACCCCGACCCCCCGGTGGAGTTCTTCGGGCCGGGTCAGAACGTGTCCGTGCCGTGGCTGGGCGGCAGGACGATCCGGACCACCGGCAACAGCTTCGCCACGCCGTACATCGCCGGGCTGTGCACCCGCATCCTCTCCGCGCACCCCGGCGTGACGGTCTTCCAGCTCAAGAACGCCCTCTATCTGTCCGCGGCCAACGTGCACCACGGCCCGCGTCCTTCCACAGCGGCAGGAGACATCCGTGACGACTCCGAGAACTGACTCCCCCCTCGCGTCCGCGGCCACCCCGGCCGACGGTCCCCGGCGCGAACTGCTCCAGTCCGTCGTCGACGTGGCGCGCGCGATCTTCGGCGCCGCGGCCAGCTCGGTCTTCCTGCTCGACGAGGAGGCGGACGAACTGGTCTTCCAGGCGGTCTCCGGGGAGGGCGAGGAGTTCCTCGTGGGCCGCCGCTTCCCGGCCGGGCGCGGCATCGCCGGCTGGGTGGCGACCTCGGGCGAGCCGATGGTGGTGGACGACCTGACCACCGATTCCTCCTTCGACCGCTCGCTGGCGGAGTCCACCGCCTATGTGCCGAACGCGCTGATGGCGGCCCCGCTGATCAGCGAATCACGGATCCTGGGGGTGCTGGAGGTGCTGGACCCCTCGCCCCAGGCCCGGTCGGGCGTGCGCGAGCTGGACCTGCTGGCGATGTTCGCCCGGCAGGCCGCCGCGGCCCTGCGGGTGATCACCCCGGAACGCGCCGTGGGCAGCCCGGTTCCCGTCGGCCGGTCTCTGGACGGGGCGCAGCGCGAGGACGCGCTGAGGCTGCTCGGCAGTCTGGAGCAGGTGCTGCGGGGTACCGGCTGACGGCGGCGCCGGGCAGCCGCTCGCAGGAGTGCCGACCGGCCCGGCGGGCAGGAGCCGGTGAGGGCGCCGGACCGGGCTCCCGCAGCTGACCAGAGGAAGGACACCACGTGAAGCTCGCTTTCTCGACCCTCGGAGTGCCGGGTATGCCCGTGGCCGAGGTGGTGCGACTGGCCGCCGGTCACGGGTACCAGGGCGTGGAGCTGCGCACCCATCCCGAGGAGCCCGTGCATCCGGGCCTCACTCCGCGCGAACGGGCGGCGGTGGTCGAGGAGTTCACGAGGGGCGGGGTCGAGATCCTGGCCCTCGCCGGGTATGTGCGGGTCGCCGCCGAGGGTGAGGACGCGCCCGTGCTGGCCGAGCTCGCCGGGCTGGTGGAGCTGGCCCGCGACCTGGGGGCGGCCTACGTCCGGGTGTTCCCGGGGGGCGGCCGGGACCTCGCCGAGGCCGACGCGACGGCCGCCCGGCGGCTGGGCGCCGCGGCTCCGCACGCCGCCGACATGGGCGTACGGATCCTCCTGGAGACCCATGACTCGCACCGCGCCGGGGCCGACGTGGCCCGGGTGGTGGGGACGGTCGGGCACGGGCAGATCGGCGCGCTCTGGGATGTCATGCACACCTGGCTGGCGGGCGAGGAGCCGGTGACCGGCCATGCGGTGCTCGCCCCGCACCTCGGATACGTACAGGTGAAGGACATCGCGTCGGCCCAGGACACCGCGCCGCTGGCCCTCGGGGAGGGGGTGCTGCCGCTGAAGGCCTGTCTGGACGTGCTGGACACCGACACGTGGGTGTGCTGGGAGTACGAGAAGCGCTGGCACCCCGGCGCGCCGGAGCTGCCGGGGCTGCTGGCCGCGGGGCGGGAGCACCTGCTGCGGCTCGGCGCGCCGAAGCAGTAGGCCTCAGACCCGCCTCGCCCGCGCCTCGGCGGGCGAGGGCGTCCGCGGGGCGGTGGTCCGGGGGCCGGACAGGGAGGTCAGCGCCGCGGCGCACCACCGCGGCGGGCTGATGTCCTCGCCGAGGGACAGCGCCGCCGAGGACATCCCGAAGACCGGCACGAGCAGGGTGAACGGGGCGACGGACGTGGCCGGGTGGTGACGGAGCAGGAAGCCCCGGCCCCGAAGCCGAAGACCGTGGTGACCCGGGCGACGTGGACGATGATGCCGGTCCCGCTGGACCGATCGCGGGGACCATGGAGCACCAGCGCGGATTTCCTCATGGTTGGATCAACCATTCCTCATGCTTCCGCTCGGAGGTTCCGGTGCTCGACCTGTCCCGGCTGCGCGCGCTGCACGCCGTCTCCGTCCACGGTTCCGTCGCCGGTGCGGCGACCGCGCTCGGCTACACCGCGTCGGCGGTCTCCCAGCAGATCACCAAGCTGGAGCGGGAGACCCGGACGACCCTGCTCGAACGGCGGGGACGCGGAGTGGCGCTCACCGAGGAGGCGCTCCATCTCGCCGCCACGGCACAGCAGTTGCTGGCGATCGTGGAGCGGGCGGAGACGAGCCTGGAGGAGCGCAGGGGGCTGCCCACCGGACGGCTGTCGATCGGCGCGTTCCCGTCGGCGGCGCGGGGGCTGCTGCCGGGTGTGCTGGCGGAGTTGGAGCGCCGCCATCCGGATCTGGACGCACGGCTGAGCGAGGTCGATCCACACCTCTCGGTCGATCTGGTGGCGAAGGGCGTGATCGATCTCGCGGTCGCGCACGACTGGGACATCGCGCCGCTGCCCGCGCCGGAGGGGGTGGCGCAGGCGGTGATCGGTGACGACCGGTGCGATCTGCTGGTGCCGGAGGGGCACGCGCTCATGGGGCGCACGGCCGTGCGGCGGGAGGAGCTGGCGCGGGAGCGGTGGGTGTGCCAGCCGCCGGGCACGGTGTGCCACGACTGGCTCGTACGGACCTTGCGGGCGGCGGGGTACGAGCCGGACATCCGGCACCAGGCCGAGGAGAACCACACCCAGCTGGCCCTGGTCGCCGCCGGGCTCGGCGTGGCGATGATCCCGCGGCTGGGGCGGGGGCCGCTGCCACCGGGTGTGGCGGCGGTGCGACTGGATCCCGTACCGGTGCGGCGGCTGTACGCGCTGTGGCGCTCGGGGGCGGCGCGGCGGCCGGCGATCACGGCGGCGGTGACGGCGCTCGAGGAGCACGGCGCGGCGGTACTGACCGCGTAACGGCGCACCGGCGGCGCCGTGCGGCGCGGGTGTGGGCCATGTCCGGGCATGTCCATCCGCTCTCCCGCGTGTCACCCCCTTTCTCGGGCGGCACTCTTGACTGGTAGTTACTTTCCATATATCCGTACCTTCTTGGAAGTTTCTTTCAGCACCGGAAGGGGCTCACGTGCACCACCGCACCTCCAGACGCACCCTCCTCACCGCCACCGCAGCCACCGCCGTCGCGGCCGCGACCGGCGTCGTCGCCGTCCCCGGCGCCGCTCAGGCGTCCGGCACCTCCACGGACAGCCGCCTCAAGCGGCTCATCGCCCGGATGAGCCTGGAGGAGAAGGTCGGCCAGCTCTTCGTGATGCGGGTGTACGGGCACTCCGCCACCGCGCCCGACCAGGCGGACATCGACGCCAACCTCAGCGAGATCGGGGTCCGCACCGCCGCCGAGCTGATCTCCACGTACCACGTCGGCGGGATCATCTACTTCGCCTGGGCGCACAACACCCGCGACCCGCACCAGATCGCCGCTCTCTCCAACGGCATCCAGCGGGCCGGGCTCGCCGGGCCGACGCCCCTGCCGCTCCTCGTCTCCACGGACCAGGAGCACGGGATCGTCTGCCGCGTCGGCGAGCCCGCCACGCTGCTCCCGGGCGCGATGGCCCTGGGCGCGGGCGGCTCGCGCTCCGACGCGCGCGCGGCGGGCCGCATCGCGGGGGCCGAACTGGCTGCCGTCGGCATCAACCAGAACTACGCCCCGGTCGCCGACGTCAACGTCAACCCGGCCAACCCGGTCATCGGGGTGCGCTCCTTCGGCTCCGACCCCGACTCGGTGGCGGGCCTGGTCGCCGCCCAGGTGAAGGGCTATCAGGGCGCCGGGATCGCCGCCACGGCCAAGCACTTCCCCGGCCACGGCGACACGAACACCGACAGCCACACCGGGCTGCCCTACATCCACCACACCCGCGAGCAGTGGGCCGAGCTGGACGCCCCGCCCTTCCGGGCGGCCGTCGCCGCGGGCATCGACTCGATCATGACGGCGCACATCGTGGTCCCGGCCCTGGACCCCTCGGAGGACCCGGCCACGCTGTCCCGCCCGATCCTCACCGGCATCCTGCGCGAGGAGCTCGGCTACGACGGTGTCGTGGTCACCGACTCCCTCGGCATGGAGGGGGTCCGCACGAAGTACGGAGACGATCGCGTCCCCGTACTCGCGCTGCAGGCCGGCGTCGACCAGCTGCTCAACCCGCCGAATCTGTCCGTGGCCTGGAACGCCGTCCTGGAGGCCGTGAAGAGCGGTGAGATCAGCGTGGCCCGCGTCGAGGAATCGGTCCTGCGCATCCTGCGGCTGAAGGCGAAGCTGGGCCTCTTCCGCGACCCCTACGTCACGGCCCGGGGTGTGGACCGCACCGTCGGCGTCCCCGCCCATCTGGCCGCCGCCGACCGGATCGCCGAGCACACGACCACGCTGCTCGCCAACACCGGTTCGCTGCTGCCGCTGTCCCGCCGGTCCCACCGGAACCTGCTCGTGGTCGGCGCGGACCCGGCCTCCCCGTCCGGCACGACGGGGCCGCCGACCACCACACTCGCCGGGGCCTTCGAGGAGCTGGGGTTCACGGCGACCGTCCTGTCCACCGGCACGGCCCCCTCCCAGGCGAAGATCGCCGAGGCGGTGGCCGCCGCACAGGGCAAGGACGCCGTGATCGTGGGCACGTACAACGTCTCGGCGACCAGCTCCCAGCGCACCCTGGTCAGCGCCCTCGCGGCGACCGGGGTCCCGGTGGTCACGGTGGCGATCCGCAACCCCTACGACATCGCCCGGCTGGCCGGCACCGGTTACACCGCGAGCCTTGCCACGTACTCCTGGACGGACGTCGAACTACGGGCCGCCGCCCGTGTGATCGCCGGACGGGCGGAGCCGGAGGGCAGGCTGCCGGTGCCGGTGCAGCGCGCGGACGCACCCACGCAGACGCTGTACCCGGTCGGCTACGGACTGTCGTACCGGACGTAGCCGGCCTGGGGGGGCGAACCGGCATCGGGAAGGGCGTGCGCCGCGCGCACCGGGTGTGGATCCACCCGGTGCGCGCGGCCGGACGACCGGTCAGGACCCGGCCCGGTCCGGACGGGAGCCCTACGGCCGCAGTGTGCCGCCGTTCCGCTCCAGCTCCGCGTCCCGCTTGTCGAGGCGCGCGTCGAACTTCGCGAGCGGTTTCGCCTTGGCCGGGTCGGCCTCGACGGCCGCCGGGGCCACGCCGGCCCAGCGCAGGATGGCCGCGGTGGCCTTCGCCTTCTCGTCGTCGACGAGACCGGAGACCTTGGCGCCGTGGTTGCCGCCCGGCACCGTGTAGACGTAGCTGTCACGGGCGCCCTTGCCCAGGCGGAAGGGCTCGGCACCCCACGGGTCGTTCTGCCCGTAGACGTACATCATGCGCCGGGCGTTGTTCCTGACCCAGCTGTCGACGTCCCGCATCGCCGAGGGCTGGAACGTCATCGGGATGGAGCGCGGGACGAAGGAGCGCGGCGGCTGGTAGCCGTAGCGGCTCAGGTCGCCCAGCCAGGGCTGGGCGATGTCGGGCGAACCGAGCTGGGTGCCCGCCTGGTAGTAGTACGGCGTGTACGCCTCCAGGCCCTGGTCGGCGTAGGCGGAGAAGCCGGAGATGGCGTCGACCGAGTCCCAGATCTCCTCGTCGGTGGCGTACGGGGCGTCGGCCGGCAGGGACGCGCAGTCGGCGACCTTGCTGTACTGCCAGAACGCCCAGACGTAGTCCATGACGACGGCTTCGTAGGCCTTGTCGAGCGACCCGACGGTGTCGAAGGTGTAGCCGTTCTCGGCGGCGTACGCCTCGTACTTCTTCCCCAGCTGCTCGCGCCGGACGAGGGCCTCGCGCTGGACTCCGGTCAGCCGGTCGCGGCACTCCTGGGTGCCGACCTTCGCGAAGAACCGGTCGTACGCCGAGTCCTCCTTGTTCACCACGTCGTTGGGCGCGACATAGGCGACGACGCCGTCCATGTCCTTCGGGTAGAAGCGCTCGAAGTAGGTGGCGGTCATGCCGCCCTTGGAGCCGCCGGTGGTCAGCCAGTTCTCGGAGTAGATCTTCTTCAGCGCGGTGAAGACGCGGTGCTGGTCGCTGGCGGCCTGCCAGATGTCGAGCTTCGACCAGTCGGCGGGCTCCGGGCGGGACGGGGTGAAGAAACGGTACTCCAGGGAGACCTGGTTACCGTCGATGATCTGCGTCGGCTCACTGCGGCTGGGATTGGTGGAGACGTGGTAGCCGCTCGTGAAGAAGACCGTCGGACGGGTCGTGTCCTTGTGCAGCAGGGTGATCCGCTGCTGGAAGGTGCCCTTGGACGGCTGCTTGTGGTCGATCGGCTGGGTGTACTCGAGGACGAAGAAGCGGTAGCCGGGGTAAGGCTTCTCCTGGATCAGACTCATTCCCGGGATGGCCAGGATGCGGTCCTTGATGTCCTCGCTACTGCTCTCGCTGCTGCTGGTGAAGCCGCTGCTCTGCTTCGCGGTCGGTTCCGCGGCGGTAGCCGCACCGGCCGAGGCTCCCGTCGCACTCACCGTGCCTATGAGCACCGCGAGCGACAGAACCCCTCTGAGCGCCTTGCGCATGCACCCTCCCCTTGATTCACGACAGACGCCGTGAACCTAGCGGGGGTAACACCTGCCACGCCAGACCCGGCCGGATCTCAGCACAGGATCCACCCGGTGGATCCGGACACCCCGGCGACGGAACCGGACGCGCGGACGCAGCGGTTCAGCGCGTGGACCGTGACCGGCCCGGCCAGTTTCGTGAAGTTCCCGCTGTCGACGGCCGCCCGGCCGCCGCGCGGCTGCAGCGACACCCGCATCGCGCGGCGCGTGCCCGGCTTCTTGGCGACGGTGACGGCGCACGCGTAGGCGCGGCTCTCGTAGACGCGCAGCGAACCGGTGGAGAACGTCACCTTCTTGACCAGCCGTCCGGAACACGCCGACGCGGCGTGCGCCTGAGTCGCCCCGGAGGTGCCCTGGACCAGGCCGACCGCCCCGAGCAGGGGCAGGACGAGCAGTCCGGCGCCCACCCGCCTGGCGACGGATCCTCCCGACGGTCGCGACGACCTCAGCGGTCTCACCATCCCGGCCACCCCACCTGTTCCATCGGACCTCCGGCCTTCGTGCACACATAGGTACGCATGTGCGTACGACGCGCGGGGCGGGCGGAAAGGTTCCCTCCGGCGGGCGGACGCCGGGCGTCACACACCCGCCGGGGCGTCCTCTCCTACGTCCTCTCCTACGAAGGTGCGCCACAGCCGCGCGTACCGGCCTTCCCTGGCGAGGAGTTCGTCATGCGTGCCGTCCTCGGCGACCCTGCCGTGGGCCATCACCACGACCCGGTCGGCGCGGGCCGCCGTCGTCAGCCGGTGGGCGACGACGAGCGTGGTGCGGCGGCCGGTGAGCCGGTCGGTGGCCTGGTTGACCAGGGCCTCGCTGGCGAGGTCCAGGGAGGCGGTCGCCTCGTCGAGCAGCAGGATGTCGGGGTCGACCAGCTCGGCGCGGGCGAGGGCGATCAGCTGGCGCTGGCCGGCCGAGAGGTTGCGGCCGCGTTCGGCGACCTCGTGCAGGTAGCCGTCCTCCAGGGTGGCGATCATCTCGTGCGCCCCGACCGCCCGGGCCGCCGCCTCCACCTGGGCGTCGGTGGCCTCGGGCCGCCCGTAGGCGATGGCGTCACGGACCGTGCCCGCGAAGAGGTAGGCCTCCTGCGGTACGACGCCGAGCCGGTGCCGGTACGCGGTCATGTCGAGGGTGCGCAGATCCGTACCGTCCACGGTGACGCGCCCGTCCGTCGGGTCGTAGAACCGGGCGACGAGCTTGACCAGGGTGGACTTGCCGGCGCCCGTCTCACCGACGAAGGCGACCGTCTGGCCGGCCGGGATCCGCAGGTCGATGCCGGTGAGGGCCTCCTCCTTCACGGTCGCGTCGTCGAGCGATCCGTACGCGAACGACACGTCCTCGAACGCGATGTCGCCGTGCAGCGACGTCACGTCCTGCGGCCGGTCGTGGTCGGCCGTGGACGTCGGCTCCCGGAGGAGCTCCTGGATCCGGCCGAGCGAGACGGTGGCCTGCTGGTAGCCGTCGAAGACCTGGGACAGCTGCTGCACGGGGGCGAAGAACAGCTCGATGTAGAGCAGGTAGGCGACCAGCGCACCCGTCGTCAGCGTGCCGTCGTCGACGCGTCCCGCACCGACGATCAGCACGGCGGCCGCCGCGACCGAGGCCAGCAGCTGCACGAACGGGAAGTAGACGGAGATCAGCCACTGCCCGCGCACCCGGGCCTGGCGGTAGTGGTCGCTGCGCGTCGCGAACCGCTCGGCGCCGTCGTGCTCGCGCCGGAACGCCTGCACGATCCGCAGCCCGGAGACGGACTCCTGGAGGTCGGCGTTGACGACGCTGATGCGTTCACGCGCGAGCTCGTACGCCTGGACGCTCTTGCGGCGGAAGAAGAACGTGCCGACGACCAGCACCGGCAGCGTCGCGAAGACGACCAGGGCCAGCTGGACGTCGAGGGCGAGGAGCACGACCGAGATGCCGAAGAAGGTGACGACGGAGACGAAGGCGGTGACCAGACCGGTCTGCAGGAAGGTCGACAGCGCGTCGACGTCCGTCGTCATGCGGGTCATGATCCGGCCGGTCAGCTCGCGCTCGTAGTAGTCGAGGCCGAGGCGCTGGAGCTGCGCGAAGATCTTGAGGCGCAGGGAGTACAGGACGCGTTCGCCGGTACGGCCCGTCATGCGGGTCTCCCCGATCTGCGCCGCCCACTGGACGAGGACGGCCAGCAGACCGAGTCCCGCCGCCGCCCAGACCGCGCCGAGCGCCATCTGGGTGACGCCGTCGTCGATGCCGTGCCGGATCAGCACGGGCAGGAGCAGGCCCATGCCCGCGTCCACGGCGACCAGGCCCAGGCTCACCAGCAGCGGCAGCCCGAAGCCGCGCAGCAGCCTGCGCAGCCCGTACGACTCCTCCGGCCGGACGGCGCTCGCCTCGTCGATGCCGGGGGTGTCGGTGGCGGGAGGCAGCGCTTCGACCTGCGCGAGCAGCTCCGGGGTGGCGGGCATCCCGGCCGCCGCCGCGTCACGCGGCTCCTCCTTGCGGATCCACAGCTCGGGGGTGATGCCGCGCTCGGCGTCGAACTCGGCGTCCAGCTCCTCGTGGAGCGCGCGGTCGTCGTCCTCGGGCAGCCCGGCCGTGACCGCCTGGTGGCCCGGTGAGGTGCCGCCCAGCTCGTCCGGGTCGGTGAGCAGCCGCCGGTAGAGCGCGGAGCGCTCCTCCAGCTCCGCGTGCGTGCCGATGTCGGCGAGCCGTCCCCGGTCGAGGACGGCGATGCGGTCCGCGAGGCCGAGGGTGGAGCGGCGGTGCGCTATCAGCAGGGTGGTGCGGCCGGCCATGACCTGCGCCAGGGCCTCGTGGATCTCGTGCTCCACCCGGGCGTCGACGGCGGAGGTGGCGTCGTCGAGGAGGAGCAGCCGGGGGTCGGTGAGGATGGCGCGGGCCAGCGAGACACGCTGGCGCTGGCCGCCGGAGAGGGTGAGCCCGTGCTCACCGACCTTGGTGTCGTACCCGTCGGGCAGCTCGGAGATGAAGCCGTGGGCCTGGGCGGCGCGTGCGGCCCGCTCGATCTGCTCCCGGGTGGCTCCGGGGACCCCGTAAGCGATGTTGGCGCCGACCGACTCGGAGAAGAGGAAGCTGTCCTCCGGGACGAGTCCGATCGCGGCCCGGAGCGAGTCCTGGGTCAGCTCGCGGACGTCGTGGCCGCCGACCAGGACGGCGCCGTGCGTCACGTCGTAGAAGCGGGGCAGCAGGAGCGAGACGGTGGACTTGCCGCTGCCGGAGGCACCGACGACGGCGACGGTCTCGCCGGGCTCGATGGTGAGGGAGAACCCGTCGAGCACGGGGCGGTCGGCGGCGTACCCGAAACGGACGTCCTCGAACTCGACTCTCGCCGGGGCGTCGGCGGGGAGCTCCTTCGTGCCGTCGCGCATGGACGGCTCGGTGTCGATCAGCTCCAGGACGCGCTCCACTCCGGCGCGGGCCTGCTGGCCGACGGTGAGGACCAGGGCGAGCATCCGGACGGGGCCGACGAGCTGGGCGAGGTAGGTGGAGAAGGCGACGAACGTACCGAGGGTGATCTCGCCGCGGGTGGCGAGCCAGCCGCCCAGCGCCAGCATCGCGACCTGGCCGAGGGCGGGGACGGACTGGAGGGCGGGGGTGTAGCGGGAGTTCAGCCTGATGGTGCGCATCCGGCCCGCGAAGAGCCTGCGGCCGACCTCACGGAGCTTGCCGGTCTCCTGCTCCTCCTGCCCGAACCCCTTGACGACCCGCACCCCGGAGACGGCCCCGTCGACCACTCCGGCTACGGCGGCGGCCTGGCCCTGGGCGTACCAGGTGGCGGGGAAGAGGCGGGTGCGGGAGCGGCGGGCGATGAACCAGAGGGCGGGGGCGACGGCGAGGGCGACGAGGGTCAGGGGCAGCGACAGCCACGCCATGATCACCAGGGAGATGAGGAAGAGCAGGATGTTCCCGATGGTCATCGGGAGCATGAAGAGGAGCCCTTGGATCAGCTGCAGGTCGCTGGTGGCCCGCCCGACGACCTGCCCGGTGGACAGCTCGTCCTGCCGCTTCCCGTCCAGCCGGGTGAGGGTCGTGTAGATGTCCGTCCGCAGGTCGTGCTGGACGTCGAGGGCGAGCCGGCCGCCGTAGTAGCGGCGGATGTACGTGGCGACGTAGACGAGGACGGCCGCCCCGATGAGCAGCCCGGTCCAGACGCCGAGGGAGCGGGTGTGGTCGACGACGACGTCGTCGATGATCACCTTGGTGATGAGCGGTACGAGGGCCATCACGGCCATGCCGGCGAGCGACGAGCCCAGGGCCAGCAGGACGTTGCGCCGGTAGCGCCAGGCGTACCCCGTCAGCCGCCGGCCCCAGCTCTGCGGCTCCGCGCCTTGTTCCGGGCCCTGTTTCGCGCCCTGTTCCTTCGCGACCGCCACCCCGTGCCTCCCGTTCGCCCCACCACATCGCCGGACCTACCGCACGACACCAACACGCTCAGCTGCGGATTTCATCCCGCCGCAACGATTCCGGGCCCATGGCCGGGCGCCGGGCGGGCCGCCGACCCGGCTACAGGTGCGTCGGCTCGAACATCTTCAGCAGCGCGGGAAGCACCACGACCGACGGCCCCGGAGCCGCCAGGGCCTTGCCCAGGTCGGTGGCCAGGGTCTCCGGTGTCGTGCGGACGGCGGGGACGCCGAAGGACCCGGCCAGGGCCACGAAGTCCGGGCGGGAGAGCTCCGTCGCCGTGGCCTCGCCGAAGGCGCCCGTCATGTACTCGCGCAGGATGCCGTAACCGCCGTCGTCGACGATCAGCCAGGTGACGGCCAGGTCGTGCTGCCGGGCGGTGGCGAGCTCGGCGATCGAGTACATCGCGCCGCCGTCCCCGGAGACCGCGAGGACCGGCTTCGTGGGGTCGGCCACCGCGGCGCCGAGCGCGGCCGGGAAGGCGTAGCCGAGGCCGCCCGCGCCCTGTGCCGAGTGCATGGTGTTCGGGTGGCGGGCGTCGAAGGCGGACCAGGCCCAGTAGGCGAGGATCGTCATGTCCCAGAAGCTGGGCGAGGTGTCGGGCAGCGCCTCCCGGACGGACGCGAGCACCTGCTGTTCCAGGGTGAGGTCCTGGGCGGCGATCCGGTCGTGGACGGCCCGCAGCACCGTCCGGACGCGCTCGGCGGCGGTGTCGTCCGGGCGGGCCTCCACCGTGTCGAGGAGGTCGGAGAGGGCCTCGCGGGCATCGGAGTGGATGCCGAGTGCGGGGTGGTTGGACTCCAGCTTCCCGGCGTCCGCCTCGATCTGGACGACCCGGCCGCGCGGCGCGAACGTGTGGTAGTTCGAGGAGAGTTCACCGAGCCCGGAGCCGACGACCAGCAGCACGTCCGCGGACTCCAGGAAGTCCGTGGTGTGCCGGTCCTCCAGCCAGGACCGGAGCGAGAGCGGGTGCTCCCAGGGGAAGGCGCCCTTGCCGCCGAAGGTGGTGACGACGGGGGCGTTGATCCTCTCGGCGAGCGCGCGCAGCTTGCCGCTCGCGTCGGACCGTACGACGCCGCCGCCCGCGATGATCGCGGGCCGCTCGGCGTGCGACAGCAGACGGGCCGCGACGAGGGTCAGCTCCGGGCGCGGGTACACCTCGCGCGGGGTTGCGTCGAGGGCGCTGACGGGCGGCAGGACCGTCTCGGCGAGCAGCACGTCCTGCGGGATCTCCACCCAGACGGGCCCGTGCGGGGCGGTGAGCGCGGACTCCCAGGCGGCGGCGATCGCGGACGGGATCTGCGAGGCCGTGCGCACGGTGTGCACGGATTTCACGATGTCGCGGAACGAGGACCGCTGGTCGCGCAGTTCGTGCAGATAGCCGTGGCGCCCGCCGCCGAGCCCGGCGGTCGGGATCTGGCTGCAGACCGCCAGCACGGGCGCGGACGCCGCCGCCGCCTCCTGGAGCGCGGCCAGCGAGGTCAGCGCACCGGGTCCGGTGGACAGGAGCAGCGGGGCGACCTCGCCGGTGATCCGGCCGTAGGCGTCGGCGGCGAAGCCGGCGTTGTTCTCGACGCGCAGACCGACGTACGTGAGGCAGGAGCGGCGCAGTGCGTCGAACATGCCCAGCGCGTGCTGGCCGGGCAGTCCGAAGACGGTGGTGGCGCCGAGGCCTTGGAGGGTCTCGGTCACGAGGTCGCCGCCGTTGCGTCCGGGCGGGGTGTTCAACGCCGCCTCGGCCTGTGCGGGGGTGAGCCGCGGCCGGTCGTCGTGGTCGTGGCTCACCTGCCCCGCGCTCCCTTCTCGGCCGCGATCTGGCGGGCCATGATCGTCGTCAGCTCGTAGGCGGTGTGGGAGGCGGCGACGGAGGTGATCTCCGCGTGGTCGTAGGCGGGGGCCACCTCGACCAGGTCGGCCGAGACCAGGTGGCAGGAGGTCAGGCCGCGCAGGATCTCCAGGAGCTCGCGCGAGGTGAGGCCGCCGGCCTCGGGGGTGCCGGTGCCGGGGGCGTGCGCCGGGTCCAGGACGTCGATGTCGATGGAGATGTAGAGCGGCCGGTCGCCGATGCGCTGCCGCAGTTGGTCGGCGATCTCGTCGACGCCGCGCCGCATGACGTCGGCGGAGGTGACGATGCCGAAGCCCATCCTGGCGTCGTCGGTGAGGTCCTTCTTGCCGTACAGCGGGCCGCGCGTACCGACGTGGGAGAGGGCCTCGGTGTCGAGGATGCCCTCCTCGACGGCCCGGCGGAACGGGGTGCCGTGGGTGTACTCGGCGCCGAAGTAGGTGTCCCAGGTGTCCAGGTGCGCGTCGAAGTGGAGCAGGGCGACGGGACCGTGCTTCTTGGCGACGGAACGCAGCAGGGGCAGCGCGATGGTGTGGTCGCCGCCGAGCGTCATCAGGCGGGCGCCGGTGGAGAGCAGGTCGTCGGCGGCGGCCTCGACCGTGTCGACGGCCTCGTTGATGTCGAACGGGTTCGCGGCGATGTCCCCGGCGTCGGCGACCTGGGCGAGGGCGAAGGGGGAGGCGTCCTGAGCCGGGTTGTAGGGGCGCAGGAGCCGGGAGGCCTCACGGATGGCGTTGCCGCCGAAGCGGGCGCCGGGGCGGTAGGAGACGCCGCTGTCGAAGGGCACGCCGACGACGGCGACATCGGCGGAGCCGACCTCGTCGAGCCGGGGCAGCCGGGCGAACGTCGCGGGACCGGCGTACCGCGGGATGCGGGAGGAGTCGACGGGGCCGCGCGGCGCTTCGTTGCTGCTCATGGGGCGGGGTGCCTTTCCTTCGGGCTCTACGGGTGGTGCGCCGCGTGGGGGCGCCCCGGGCACGGGTCGTGCCCGGTGAAGACGGTAGGTGGCGGGAAGCCCACGCTGAAGTGTACGTTTCATCCACTCTCGGCCCACCGAACGGATGGAACATCCATGCCGGACTCCGCCGCCGGACCTCCGGCGCCGCCGACCCCGCCGGTCCCGCTGACCGAGCTGCTGGCCCGGGAGGAGCTGGGGCTGCGCAGGATCGCCGGACCGGACCGGGCGGACCTGCTGTGGGTGCACACCTCCGAGATGGCCGATCCGTATCCGTATCTGCTCGGCGGTGAGCTGCTGCTGAGCGCCGGGGTGCTGCTCACCGACGCGGACACGTATGTGGCCCGGCTGGTGGAGGCGGGGGCGGCGGCGCTCGGTTTCGGGGTGGCGCCGGTGCACGACGCGGTGCCGGCCGCGCTGGTGGAGGCCTGCGACCGGCACGGGCTGCCGCTGCTGGAAGTGCCCCCGCAGACCCCCTTCACCGCGATCGCGCGCGCGGTGTGGCGGCTGATGGCACAGGCCCGTCACCGCGAGCTGCGCCGGGTGACCCGCGCCCAGCAGGCCCTGGCCGCCGCCGCGGCGCGCCCCGACCCGGTGCCCGCGGTGCTGCACCAGCTCGCCGTACAGCTGGAGGGCCGGGTGGTGCTGCTCACGGCGCGGGGCGAGGAGCTGCACGCGGCGGGCGGCGCTCCGCCGCCACAGGAGCGTGCCGCCCTGGCCCGGCTGTCCCGGGTGGTCTCCTCCGGCCGACGGGCCTCGCCCGCCTCCGCGACCGACACCCTGGACGGCGCGCAGCTGGCCGCCTACGCGCTGGGCGGCGGCCAGGGCCTGGCTCTGGGCCTGGCCACCCGCCGGCGCGGTCCCGGCGACCACACCGTCGCCCAGATCGCCGTCGTCCTGCTCGCCCTGCTGACCGCCCCGCACCAGGGCGTGGACGCGGCGGGCCGCTCGGCGGCGCTCGTACGGATGCTGCTGGGGGCGTCCCCGGGGGAGGCGGCCCCGCTCCTGGCCGACGACGGCGCTCCCTGGACGGTGGTGCATGCCCGCCGCGCGGACGGCGCGGTCCCCGACCCGCTCACCGCCGGGTCCCTCGGTACGTCGCTGGGCTCCGCCCTGGTCGACGCGGACCGCGAAACGGTACGGGTCCTGCTCACCGGCCCTCGCGAGGTGACGGCGCGGACGGGCTGGGTCCTCGGTGCCTCCGCCCCCTCCCCCGTCACGGCCCTGCCCACGGCCGACACCCAGGCGGCCCGCGCCCTGGGCCGCGCGGAGGCCACCCGTTCCCCGCTGGCCACGCACCGTCCGGGCGTCGGAGGCCTGGCCGGCCTGATCCCCGCCGACCGGGCGGAGGCGCACGCCCGCACCCTGCTGGCCCCGCTCACCGGACCCCTGGCCGAGACCCTGCGCTGCTGGCTGAGCCTGCACGGCAGCTGGGACCGGACGGCCGTGGCCCTCAGGGTCCACCGCAACACGGTCCGCCAGCGCATCGCCCGGTGCGCGGCGCTGCTGGACGCGGATCTGGACGACATGGACGTACGGACGGAGCTGTGGTTCGCGCTGCGCTGACGAAGGGCCGGGCCATGGGCGACGGAGCCTCGGACGGCTGGAAAGCAGGCGCCCCTGAGGTGCACCGCCTCGTACCGATGCCTTATGTTGCACAGGCAAAGCGAGGGGGGCGGAAGCGGAATGGCACGGGATTACGACAGCCAACTGCTGGAATCGGTGGGGGTACGCCGCCGGCGGATGCGGGACGCGCTCCTGTTCGGTGCGCAGCGGGCACGGCGTACGGCGGACGAACGGCTCGGGAAGGCATTCGCGGGGGTCGCTGTCGCGGCTGTCCTGTGCGCGGGATGCGTGGGGTGGTCCTTTCTCCAGCACACCCTGGCGGAACAGCAGGCGGAGCAGCAGCGTCGGACCCAGGAGTACGAGCAGCCCGCGACCGCGCCGGAACCGGCGAAATAGCCCTGCCCGAGGGGGATCCGGAAAGAAGCCGGACAGGTCGCCAGGTTTCCCGGGCCCGCGGCGAGCCTTCTCCGGGAATGGTGGAGAACGACCCTACCGCTGTACGCAGTTGGCCCGGAATCTCCCTACATCGCGATGATAGGTTGCCGTAAGTGGCGAGCACAGCAATGACATCCCGGACGGAACTGAGCCGGGTGACCCTGGTCGGCGAACGGCGTCGGGCCGACATCGTCCTGCCCTCCGACACACCGATCGGGCAATTGCTGCCGGACATTCTCCAGTTGCTCGACGACCGGGTCGCCTCGCGCCCGCTGACCCGGCAGTTGCTGACGTCCGACGGCTCGGCACTGCCGCACGACAGCACTCTGGCGTCGGCCGGGATATCCGACGGCGCCGTGCTCCGGCTCGTCAGGTCCCATGCCGCGCCCCCCGCCCCCGTCGTGCATGACGTCACGGACCAGGTGGCCGACGACCTCGATCTGCGGGCCTGGCGCTGGCGTCCGGTCGCACGCCGGACCAGTGCGGGTGTGGCGACCACCGTCTTCGCGGTGATCGCCGCGCTGCTCGCTCGCCAGGAGTTCTCGCTCGGCGCCCTCGCCGGTGTCCTCGCCCTGGTCACGTTCGTTCTCCTGACCGCTGGTGCGCTCGCCGCCAGGGCGAAGCAGGGCAACCTCGGGCTGGCCACCGCGCTGCTGTCCGTCTCCGGCGGTCTCGGGGTGCTCACCGCCTGGACCGCGGCCGACGCGTACGACTGGGCGGGAGCCGTTCGTCTGGCCGCCGTCGCGGGCGCGCTGGTCCTGACGCTGGTGCTGCTCGGATATTTCTCGCCGCTCGGCCGCGGCGGGCTGATCGGCGCCGCGGCGACCGCCTCGATCACCGTGGTGTGGGAATGCGCTGCCGCCCTCCAGCAGGACCCGGTCCGGCTGGGAGCCGCCATGGCGGTCTTCTCCGTCGTGCTGCTCGGAGTGCTGCCGAGAATCGCCCTGATGGCGTCCGGACTCACCGCACTCGACGACCGCCGCTCCGGCGGCGTCTCCGTCAGCCGTCACGAGGTGGGCAACGCCCTCGCGGCCACGCACCGGGGACTGGCACTCGCGACGCTGGTCACCGCCGTCTCGGCGGCCGCGGCCGGCTGGCTGCTCGCCTCGGCCGGGCAGCCGACCGCGTGGACGGTGGTGCTGGCCTCGGTGGTCGCCGTGGTGCTTCTGTCGAGGGCACGTGCGTTCCCCCTGGTCGTGGAGGTGGTGGCGCTCGTAGCCGCCGCCGGAGTCCTCCTCGTACGCCTGATGACGCTGTGGACGCAGCATGCCGGGGGCGCGGGGGCGATCGCCGTGCTCGGTGCGGCAGCGCTGCTGCCCCTGCTGGTGCTGGCGTTCGAGCCGCCGGAGCATGTGCGGGTCCGGCTGCGCCGCACCGCGGATCTGGTCGAATCGATCGGCATGGTGGCCCTCTTCCCGCTCGCTGTGGGTGTGTTCGGTGTGTTCGGACAGCTGCTCGACAAGTTCTGAGTCAACGTGCGGGCGCTCCGCTGAGGCGGGGCGGTGGAGGGGAAAGACGGACATGCCGAACACGGACAACTGGCAGGGCGACGTACTGCGCGACCTGAGGGGCGCGGCCGCGCCCACCGGGCGGGGCGGCACCGGCCCCGCCCCCGGCAGCGACACTCCCGCGTCGGGGCCCGGTCTGTCCCCGCCGCCGGACGCCGCTCGTGCGGTCGCTCCGCCCGAGCACCCGGGCGGGCAGGGCAGGGAACAGCCGGCTGCCTCCCCCTCCACCCCCGCCGGCAGGCCGCCCCGTACCGCCCCCGACTCCCGGCCCGTGACGGACGACGGCCTGGCCGGAGCGGTGCGCACGCCGCGGCACGGCGAGCCCTTCGCGTCCCGGGCGGTGCGCGGTTTGCGCCGAATCGTTTCCTCGTCAGCGGCGCGCGAGGTGGCCGAGATCACCCGCACCGCCGAGCGCCTCCAGCACCCCGTGACGACCGGCCGACAGATCGCCGTCACCTCGATCAGGGGTGGCGCCGGCAAGTCGACCGTCGCCGCGCTGCTCGGCACCACGTACGCGCACTACAGGCAGGACCCCGTCCTGCTCGTCGAGGCGGACCCGGCACTCGGCTCGCTGCCGCTGCGGCTCGGCGCCCAGTCGTTGCGCTGGACCACCGGCGACATGGCGGGCATCGTCGAGCCACAGATGTCCCTGCTCGACGTCACCGGCTATCTCGTCCAACTCCCCGGCAAGGCCTGGCTGCTGCCCGGCAGTCAGGGCCGGATCGGCGCGATGCTGGACACCAGGGCCTACGAGCGGGTGATGGTCTCCCTGCGGCGCTACTTCGGCGTGACGGTCGTCGACTGCGAGACGCTGCCCGCCGAGGTCGCCCGGGTCGCGCTCTCCGCGTCCCAGGCCCGTGTACTGACCGCCCCGGCCACGCTGGAGGGCATCACGAGCACCCACAACGTGCTCGAGTGGATCCAGGCGCTGCCCCGCCATGTGATCGAGGGCACGGTCGTCGTACTCACCGAACAGACGCCCCGGCCGGGAATCGACCTCGACAAGGCCGCGCGGAAGCTCGCGTCCACCGGGGCGAGCGTCCAGGTCCTCCCGTTCGACCGCCATCTGGCCGCCGGCGGGGCGATCCGTACCGAGCTGCTCGCGCACGCGACGCGGCAGGCCGTCACCCGGCTCGCCGCGGACGTGTTCGAACTGTCGCAGAAGCGTCGCTGACCCCATGCCGAGCCCGACCGTGAGTGACGGACGTCCATGAGCACCCGCCTGATACACCGTCCGGCCAGGACCATCCGGCCGCCGGCCGCCACACCGGCACGCACCATCGAGGCCCCGCCCAACCTTCCCGAGGGGAAGGCGGGCAACATCGCGATGTCGCTGCTCCCCGTCGCCGGGGTCATGTCGTCCGTCGTGATGATGACCGTCGTACGCAACAGCCAGTTCGCCGCGCTGGGCGCGATCATCCTCGTCGTGACCGTCGTCGGTTCCGTCGCGCTCCTCCTCTCCCAGCGCGGCAAGGCCCAGCGCACCCGCCGCACCCAGAGGGAGGCCTATCTCGCCTACGTCGAGGACCTGCGTGAGGAGCTCGCCGCGGAGGAGCGAGCGCGCCGCGAGCGCGCCGATGTACTCAACCCGCCCCCGCACGCCCTGTACGACATCGCGCGGGACCCCGCACGTCTGTGGGAACGCCGCCGTGTCGACGCGGACTTCCTGCGTGTGCGGGCCGGCACCGGGGAGATGCCCGTACGTGACCTGAGCATCGCCGATCAGGGCTCCTCCGTCCTCACTCCGCCGGACCTCTTCATGCTCAACGAGGCGTCGGCGCTGATGAAGCGCTTCCGCACGGGGACCGAGCTGCCCCTCACGGTGCCGCTCGACCGGGTCGGGAACATCAGCGTCATCGGCCCCCGCGAGGACTGCCTGCGGGTGGTCCGCGCCCTGCTCGTCCAGACCGCCGCGACGCATGCCCCCGACGACGTGGCGATGGCGCTCGCCGTGCCCGGCGACCGGATCGCCGACTGGGAGTGGGCGAAGTGGCTGCCCCATCTCCTGGACGTCGAGCAGCTCGACGGTCCGGTCGCCGCCCGGCGCATCGCCCCGTCGGCCCTTCAGCTCGCCCGGCGGCTCGGCGCCGACCTGCGCCGCCGCGCGTCCTACGCGGCCGAGGTGCGCCGAGGCCTGGCCGGGCGCGATGCCCTGTCCATGTCCTCCCGTCTCCTCGTCGTGACCGACAGACACGGCGAGGATGCCGTCGACCTGCCGCTCCCCGACGACGCGGTCGGCCTGCGTGACATGGGTGTCACCGTCCTGCACCTGCTCGAACAGCGCGTCCAGGAGCCGGGACACGTCGGCATCCGGATCACCGTCGAGGGCACCCGGGTACGCATCGAGGACCTGCGCGACCCCGAGCCTGTCAGCGCGCACGGCACCGTCGACGAGGTCGGCATCCCCTTCGCCGAGGGCCTGGCCCGGATGCTGGCCCCGCTGCGGCTGTCCGCCGAGTCGCTGGTGGACGCCCCTCTGTCGGGTCCCGTCGGCTTCGCCGGTCTGCTCGGGATCGACGACGTCGCGCACCTCGACCTGGCACGGCTGTGGGCCCCGCGCGGCGAACGCGCCTTCCTGCGCGTGCCCATCGGCGTCAGCGACACGCACGAACCGGTGCTGCTCGACCTCAAGGAGTCCTCGGAGCTCGGCATGGGCCCGCACGGCCTGTGTGTCGGCGCCACCGGTTCGGGAAAGTCAGAGCTGCTGCGCTCCCTGGTCCTCGCCCTGGTCGCCACGCACCCGCCCGATGACCTCGCCCTGGTACTCGTCGACTACAAGGGCGGTGCGACTTTCGCGCCGTTCGCGAAGCTGCCCCACGTCGCCGGGGTCATCACCAACCTGGAGAACCAGGCAGGCCTCGTCGAGCGTGTCCACGCCTCCCTCGCCGGTGAGGTGAAGCGCCGCCAGCAGACACTCAAGGACGCGGGCAACGTCGCCGACATCGGTGACTACGCCGCGCTGCGTGCCGAGAAGCGGCCCGACCTGGACCCACTGCCGCACCTGTTCGTCGTCATCGACGAGTTCGGGGAACTCCTCACCGCCAAGCCCGACTTCATCGATCTGTTCCTGTCCATCGGCCGTATCGGGCGCTCCATCGGCGTGCATCTGCTGCTGTCCAGCCAGCGCATCGAGGGCGGCAGACTCAAGGGTCTGGACACCTACCTCTCGTACCGGCTCGGCCTGCGCACCTTCTCCGCCGACGAGTCGCGAACCGTCCTGGACACCACGGACGCGTTCCACCTGCCCCCGCTGCCCGGTTTCGGCTACCTCAAGGTCGACACCAGTCATTACGAGCGTTTCAAGGCCAGTTACGTCTCCGGCGGCTACCGGGGCCCCGTACCGCGCGCGGACGAGGCGGAGACCGGACCGCTCGCCCTGGAGTACGAAGCGTTCAACACCCTGACAGCACCGAACGGCTCCGGCCCGCAGGAGCCCTCGTCGCGGCGCCGGGAGACGGGGCCGACCGAGATGGGCGTCGTCGTCGGACAGCTGGAGGGGGCCGCCGGACCGGTGCGGAGCATCTGGCTGCCCCCGCTGCCCGGCGCGGTCACCCTGGACAAGGTCGCGGGGCCGCTGGACGCCGGTCCGCGCGGTATGCGGCTCGCCGGTCGGCAGGGCCCGCTGCAGATTCCGCTCGGTCTGCTCGACGACCCCACGAAGCAGTGGCAGGGCCCGTGGTACCTGGACCTCACGGTGGCGGGCGGGCATGCCGCCGTCATCGGCGGGCCGCAGTCCGGCAAGACGACGCTCCTGCGCACGCTCGTCCTCTCGCTCGCGCTGACGCACACCCCGCAGGAGGTCGGCGTCTACGGCCTCGACCTGGTCGGCGGCGGCCTCCAGGCCCTGTCGGGCCTGCCGCACGTGGGCGGCATCGCCGGCCGCGCCGACCGCGAGCGTGCGGCCCGCACGGTCGAGGAGGTGCGGAACATGCTCGGGGCGCGGGAACACCTCTTCCGTGAGCACGGCATCGACTCCGTCGGGCAACTGCGCACCCTGCACGCGGCGGGACGGCTGCCCGGGCTGGCCTCCGCCGAGATCGTGCTGGTCCTCGACGGGTTCGGCGCGCTGCGCGACGACTTCGAGGAGCTGGACGACGCGGTCGTCGACATCCTCAAGCGCGGCGGCGGTTACGGCATCCACGTCGTCGCGGGCATGCTCCGCTGGAACGACGTGCGCATCGCCACCCAGTCGGCCTTCGGCACCCGGGTCGAGCTGCGGCTGAACGACCCCGCCGAGTCCAGCATCGATCGCAAGCTCGCCGAGACGCTGTCACCCGACGAGCCCGGCCGTGCCCTGACCGACGGCAAGCTCTTCGCCCAGACCGCGCTCCCGCGTACGGACGGACGCGCGGACGCCACCGGTCTGGGGGCCGTCCTCGACCGCACGGCCCGTACGGTCCGCGCCACCTGGAGCGGTGAGGTCGCCCAGCCGGTACGGGTCCTGCCGTCGGTCCTGGAACCTCATCTCCTGCCGGGCCCGGCAGCCGAACCCCACCGGGTGCCGATCGGCCTGGACCAGACGGCGCTCGCCCCTGTTCTGCTCGATCTCTTCCACCATGACCAGCACCTGCTGGTCATGGGTGACAGCGAGTGCGGCAAGACGAATCTCCTCAGGACCGTCGCCCACGGACTCATCGACCGCTACGGGGAGGACGAGCTGGTCTTCGCCGTCATGGACCCGAGACGGAGCCTGCGCGGCGCGATCCCGAAGGAGTTCAACGGCGGCTACGCGTACAACACCAGACTGTGCGCGGGCCTCTCCGCCGGAATCGCCACCGAACTGGAGAAGCGGCTGCCCGACGAGAACGCGGACATCGAGGACGTGGAGCCCGGCAGCTGGGGCGGCGGGCCGCGCATCGTGGTCCTCGTCGACGACTACGACGTGCTGACCACGGCCGGTCAGTCGCCGCTCTCCCCCTTCATGCCCTACATCCCGTCAGCGGTCGACATCGGTCTCCACTTCGTCCTGACCCGCCGGGTCGCGGGCGCGTCGCGCGGGATGTACGAGCCGCTGGTGCAGGGTCTGCGCGAGTCGGGGGCCTCGGGCGTCCTCATGGACGGTGACCGCAGCGAAGGCCAGCTGTTCCCCGGCGTGTACGCGAACCGGCAGCCGGCGGGACGCGGTGTGCTGATCCGCAGGGGCCAGGCGAACCGCCTGATCCAGACGGTGTACACGCCCGGATGACACTCGGCACACCGCTACGAACGACGAAGGACCGAACGATCCCATGACGAAGGACGTCATCGCCCTCACCACCCGTATGCCCGACCCGTGGAGTGTGCTCGTGGGGCTGCTCTCCGGCGGCCCCGACAAGCTGGTGGGCACCCACGGCGACGGAGCCGTCGTGCAGCTCTGCGACCCGGAGGGGCGTCCGCTGGTCTCCGTCGAGGCGCCGCTGCTCGTCCACGTGGCCGGCGAGGCGGAACGCCTCCTCGGAGCGAAGGCGCCGCCGGTCCCCTTCTGGTGGACAGAGGCCCGCGCCACCACCGGTGTCGCGGAGGCCGAGCAGCTCGCGGGCACGTTCGCCGCCCGGCTCGCCCACCTGGCCGGTGGCTCCGCCTGGCCCGCGGAGGCCGCCCGTTCACTGGCCGTGGTGCCCTCCGACGGTGTGAGCGTCGCCCCCACCCCTGCCGCCGCGGTCCCCGCCGTCGACGTACTCACCGAGAAGGTCGCCGTCGTCATCCAGGACCGTCCGGTGGTCGCCCTGACGGCCTGGCTCGCGGATGCCTACCGGGCGGCCACGGAGGCCGGGCTCGGACTCCAGGTCGTCGCACCACCCGGGACCACGCTCTCCCCCGCCGTACGCCACCTGCTGGGGACGTGGCCGTCCCGATGGATCGTCCAGGACGAACGGGACGGCTACTACGACGGGCTCTCGGGAGCCGTGCTGCGCTGGCAGGACGGCATCTTCGCGCCGGTCGCAGGACCCGCTGCGACCGACGGCGAACCACAGAGCCTGGTCGCCGCGTCCTACGGGGAGGTGTCGGACACCGGCGAGCGGCAGCTGGCGGTGACGTTCCGCTCGGTCCACCCAGCAGACGACCGCCTGGTGCTCGGCGGCGGCCTGGAGTCGGTGTGGCGCGAGCTCACCGGTGCGCCTCCGGCGGGCTGGGGGACGGCGGAACCCGCGAACCTCCCCTGGTCACCGCGGCGCCTCACGGACCTCGCCTTCGACCGCGCCCCCCGACCGACCTGGGCCGTGGTCGTCGGCGGTCCGGACCGGCCCGGCCTCGCCACCGTGCGGGTCACCCGCACGCCCGCGGGGGTGGAGGAGGAGGTGACGCTCGCGTTCGGCTACGGAGCTGACGAGAAGATGCCGCTGGACACGCTGCCCCGGGCCGCCGAGGTGCTCGCCACCCGCCACCGGCTCCAGTCGATGCTCGTACAACTGCGCAAAGCCCGCCGCGATCTCGCCGTGCCGCCCCGCTTCGAAGGCCCCGGCGTCCCGCTCGCCTTCGTACTGGGCGCCGACGAGGTCCGCGCGCTACCGGGCGACCGCGCCCGGCGTACTCCCCTGTCCGCAGCGCCTGTTCAGCTCGGCCCCAGATCGCGTCCCGCGTGGTACTACCCCCTGCCGGGTGATCCGTCCGACCTGTCGGGCTGGCAGGACTTCGAGCGGCTGACGCGGCATCTGAAGGGTGCGTGACGAGGGCTGCCGGACCGTCCGGGGATGGTCACAGTGACCTGATTGCTGATTGCATCAGCGATGTGCGAGTTGATAGACATGATCATTCGTACGGCTGTTCAGCCTGGTGGGGGAACCTGATGAAGTTCGATATGGGGGCATCGGTTCTGTCGAACCTGATGTCGCGTTCCACGGAGTCGAGCACGGACCTGGGCACGCTGATCAATCAGCTGATCCAGGCGGCGCAGCCGCTGGAGGGGAAGTTCAACGGTGCCGGCAAGGTGGCGTTCGACTCGTTCAAGGCGCGTTCGGACGAGATCACCGCGGCACTGAACGGATCGCTGGCCGCGCTGCTCGGCGGTCAGTCCGGGATGGACGCGGCGTTCGGCGAGGGCGACCAGGAGCAGGGCGAGAACGCGAAGTCGCAGATGGCGTCGGCGAACTTCGACGCGGCCCGCTTCTCCGGTCGCGGCTGACCATCCCTCATTTCACGACAGGCTCGGATCTCATTCCACGGGGAGTAATCGACCATGGCCACGGACAGTGACCGCCGTTCGTACGACACGGGCGCGTCCTCGGAGGCGCAGGGCAACATCCAGGCGGTCATCGCCCGCCTGGAGCAGGTGATCCAGGCGCGGGACGCCCAGGTGAAGGCGGCGATGGCGGACTTCGCCGCCGACGGGGTGGCGGACGAGTACCACGCCAAGGAACTGCGCTGGAACAACACCTCGAACGAGGTCAGGAACATCATCCAGTTGCTGAGGACGACGCTGGAGAAGAACGACGGCACGGCGCAGCAGACGCTCGCGCGCGCGAAGGCCGCGGTCGACAACATCGGCTGAGCCATGCGTGCCTGCCACAGGAGGAACGATCCTGCGGGCGGGCGACGACGGTGCGGAAACTCGGTTACGCGGGGGGCGTTATGACGGCATGGGACATCAAGCCGCAGGGGGTGCAGGGCCAGTTGCAGGTCACCGGCACACATGCGGGTGACCTGGAGAAGGCTCTGACGGCTCTGGTCACGACGATGTCGGAGGCGGCGACGGCTGCGGGGACGGCCGTTCCGGGCACGGAGGCCTCGGCGCCGGTGCAGGGCCCGGTTCCGGTGGGGGCGGCCCCGTTGGCGCAGAAGGCCACGCTGGGGCCGGTGGCCTCGGCGCTGAGCCAGTACCTGGAACAGCGCGAGGGCTATCTGAAGTCGATGGCGGAGCGCATCCAGGCCGCTGTGCTGGGGGCGGCGAAGGCCACCAACGAGTACGTGGCGGGCGACCTGGACGCGGCGAAGCACGCGCAGGACGCGGCCAGGGCCGTGCGGCTGGACCTGCTGAAGGACGCTCCCGGGGGGCACGGATGAGCGACGACCAGCCCATCCGCCTGGAAGGCATACCGGTCTTCACCGGAAACCTGGCGACACTGGATGTGAAGGTCACCGAGCTGACCTCGGCCGCGGAAACCATCGCGGCGACCACCGGTGACGTCCACAGCAGCTTCGGCGGCCTCCAGGCCTTCTACCGGGCGCCCGAGGCGGATCAGCTGTTCGCGACGACGAAGCCGGTCGCGGACAGCGGGCAGACGCTGAAGTCCGACCTCAGGACCATCGCCGGTGCGCTGAGCACGTACTCCGACGAGGTCCACCCGCTGGTCGAGAAACTCAAGCAGATCAAACGGGACGCCGGTGCGTTCCTCGTGAAGGTCGACGCCGACGACAAGTGGCGCGAGGACGGCGACCTCATCGAGGAGAACAACCACCGCCGCGACGAGATCGTCGAAACCCTTTCCGCGTTCCAGGACGCGGAGATCGCCTGCTACAACAAGATCACCGCCCTGGTCTGTCTGCTTCCTCTGAAGAAGAGCGACGGCTCCGACAGCTCGCACCAGTACGGCTACGACGCCGAAACCCTCAAGCAGGCCGAAGGCCTGCCCTGGGGTGACCCGCTCGTCGAGTCCACCCCGGGCTGGCAGGTGTGGGAACACGCCTGGGACTTCACCAAGGGCTTCTTCGTCGACGGGGTCTGGGGCACGATCAAGGGCCTGGGCACCCTGGTGGGCTACGACGGCTTCGAGGCGGCCGGTCAGGCGTGGAAGGGCCTGGCCCAGCTCGGTACCGGCCTGTTGGTCACCGTGGTGGCGGGACCCGCCTACTGGACGGCGAAGGACGACGAACTCCCTTCCTGGCTGCGTGACTCCCGTACGGCGATGAAGGAGACGGGCAAGGCGCTGGTGGCCTGGGACCAATGGGGCGAGAACCCCTCCCGGGCAGCGGGCGCGGTCACCTTCAACGTCGTCACCACCGTCTTCACCGGCGGCACCGGCGGCGCGGTCGCCGGTGGCGGCAAGGCCGCCCTCGCCGCCAAGGCCCTGTCCACGGCGGGCAAGGTGGGCCGCTTCGTCGACCCGATGACCTACGTCTTCAAGGGCGCGGGCTTCGGCATGTCGAAGATCGGCGACGCCATGACCGGCCTCAAGGGCCTGGGCGCCGTCGAGATACCACCCCTGCCCGACAACGTCTTCACCCTCCCCGAAGGCGCCGTACGCCTGGCCGACGGCACAATCGACCTCCCCGCGGGCGCGACCCTCCCGGAGGGGGCGGTCCGGCTCGCCGACGGCACGGTCAGACTCCCCGAGGGGGTGATCGCCCTCCCGGAAGGCACGGTCAAGAACCCCTTCGACGAGGGCGCCGCCTACGCCGACCGCAAGGGCAACCTCTACGACGAGAGCGGCAACCTCGTCCAGCGCGCCGAGTCCGCCCGTACGGAAGCCGGCAAGACCGACACCGACACGAGCACCCCGGACCACGCCCGCGTGGAAACCCCGGTACGGCAACCGGTGCTGGCCGGTGCGGGGGCGCATATCACCGGACAAAACGGCGGCAATCCGATCCGCGCAGACTCGGGCACTTCGAAACCCGCCCATGCCAGCGATCACCTCTCGACGGGGCACTCGGGCACTAATCCGGGCGCCCACGCCGACGGCTTCAGCGGGGGCCGAGCCGGCAACCTCGACCCTCATGGTGGTAGCCATACCGATGGCCGTGGCGGCACGGGCCATACGGACGGCACGCCCGTCGGCGGCAGCCACGAGCCCCCTGCCACGTCGACCAGACACAGTGGCGATACTCCTACCGATCTCCGCAGTGACTACGACAGGCCCGGCCAGAGCGACCAGCAAGGCGGCCCGCCTGGCGATCCGGCCCTCCCTGGAGGATCCGGACCGAGGCCAGACGGTGCCCGCTACGTCGAGGAGCCCACAGCCGAGCACGCAGCGGCAGCACAATTCTACGATCAGGTGCGCGCCAATCCAGAATCTCTGAACATTCGAAGCATTTCAGAGAACACCGGAATTGACACTGCCGTGCTGGATCGCGTTCGCACTCACTTCTTCCTTACCGAGCATATAGTGACGGAAGGACCGGGCCTCTCACGCCGAGCCTATTTTACGCCACGAAACGACATCGCCGACATTTGGGAAGCGGCAAGCCAGCGTAACCTTTCCCCTGCCGAGACTCAGAAATTCGAGCGGTACATCGGTCATGAATACACGGAAAGTTATTTCATTGAGGCCGGGCTGCCATACTTGCGCGACGCGGATCACCTCTGGGAATATTACCGCAACTCGGACGAGTCCGGGTACTATCACAACTGGCCCCAGAGCTATCGAGATGCTGGCGCACACGAACTGGCACTGAATGAAAACCGCGGCGGGTTCGGCCAGTGGCGCGCGCTAGGCCTCGACCTCCCGGAGATCGATCTGGCACCCGGCCTGACCAACATTGAAGAAGTGACGGCAGCCCTCTTGGAGGAGCTGCGATCGAAGGGAATGACGAAGTGACCGACGGGACATCACGCGCCATGTTGGAGCGTTTGCGCGCGGTGATCTGGACGGGCGATTGGGATGACGCCGTAGCGCACGTCATGTCTCGCCGCATCCTGATGCGAGAATACCTCCGACGCGCTGGAATGTGGGCCCAGGCATATTCAGCTGAGGCTGCATGGCCATTCTTCGATGTAACTGAGTACATGGACTCACAATTCACGCTTCCCTCGGAATTGGCTAAAGATCTCCAGACCTACCTGAACCAACTGACTGGAGATTACGCCATCAAGCGCACCTGCTCAGGTGCGGTACGCATTGCTGAGTTCAGGGAACAGGATCCTGCGTTCGGTGCTGATTTGCCGGATCTCTACGAACCACTCGTCCTTTTCTACGAGCGGGGCGGAGAATTCCTCCGAGACAACGCCGGTTTTATCGACCTCACCGGTGTGTCGCTACGCCCCGGCACTCTGCAGGGCCACCTGAGCACGCCGCGCCTTGATTCCCTTGATGACGCGGTGCTCGACGCGGTGGATGCAGAGGGGCGCATCACCTACTACACGGCAGCGAACGGGCAGGGAACGCTGATGCGGAAACGCGCCGTACAGGATGCTCAGCACAACGAGGCATTCAACCGGGGCACCCAGCGCTGGGAGCCCGCAGGCACGCTCCCAGCGTCCGCGGACACCGCTGCAGACTTCGGGCTGATCTGGCTGGATGAAGTGGAGGCCGCGAACCTCATTGCAAGAACGGTGGCCACGAGCAGCTCATGAGCGGCCCACTCGCTACTTCCGGCCGGCGCGTAGCATCGCTGAAGGGCTGGATGATCTGACCAACTTCGGCAAGCCGACCGAATTTGGCGTCGATAACTACTTCGATCACGGCGGCACAGCGTCCGATGTGTGGTCAAGCTTCGAAGTTCCCTACCGGTACAGCAAGTTCACGCACGCACCCGGGTTTGGTCGCCTCGGATACAAGCGCCCTGCAGAGGGCCTAGTGCAATACGTACCGATACGGGAAAGGACAGAGTACTGGGATTCCTCTGGGCCTCTGACGCAGCGAAGGCGGCAAGCTTCGATCCTCGGGACGTCGGGGACGATGAGGCGTACGTGTCCGGACTTCAATGGCTGGATCTCCTACGCTCCGCTTACGATCGCGGCCTCTCCCCCAGCGAAGCCCTGGAAGTCCCACGGCTCGTCGGCCAGCGCGGACACGGTAAGTATGAGCACGTCCACGAACACCGACGTGCCGCCGTTGGTCCCCTCCAGGTGCAGGCCGCCGCCTCCGTGAAACACGTTCATGTCTGGAGAGCAGAAGAGGGTGCCACAACCGGTCTCGGCCAATTCGCTCAGCCCCGCAACGCCCCGTCCCGGCCGCGCGGCTTCAGCAAGGGCGTGACCCCAGCCTTCCGGAAAGTCGGTGAACTCAGCGAAGTCTTCGACATCTTCCCAAATCGACGACCTGCTCGGGGAAGGCCGCCCGCAACCCACGAGCCGAGGCTCAACCCGCCGCCGGTACGGCAAGGCACCTCGGCCTACCGGGCGGCGAAGGTCGACGAACACCCCAGCTGGCTGCGTGACAATGCCGGCCTCAGGCACAGACTGCCCGGACAGCACCAAGTCCGGGGCCAAGCGGAACTCGTCGCGGAGACGCGCCGCTTCTTCCGAAGACACCGGTGTCGGCCTGGCATCGTCCGCGGCTACTTCGGTGGTCCGCGTGCCCACTCCGCACTGGACGAGAACCCCATGAGTTTCTGATCAATATGCACAGTTAGCCCGGAATCTCCCTGCATCGCGATGATAGGTTTCCGTAAGTGGCGAGCACGGCAACGACATCCCGGACGGAACTGAGCCGGTGACCCTGGTCGGCGAACGGCATCGGGCCGACATCGTCCTGCCCTCGCGTACGCCCGTTGGCCATTTGCTGCCGGATATGCACCAGTTGCTCAACGATCGAATCTCATCGCGTTCGCTGGTTCGGCAGTTGCCGACGTCCGACGGTGCCGCACTCCCCCTACTCGTCAGGTTCCGTTCCGCGCCTCCCGCCCTCGTCATGCACAACGTCGCGGACCAGGTGGCCGACGGCCTCCCCCTGCAGACCTCGCACCGGCGCCCCGTCGCCCGCCGGGAACGGTGGCGGGGCGAGCCCTTCGCGTCGCGGACGGTGCGCGGTTTGCGCCGAATCGTTTCCTCGTCAGCGGCGCGCGAGGTGGCCGGCAGGCGTCTTCCAACTGTCGCAGAAGCATCGCTGACCCCATGCCGAGCCCGAGCGTGAGTGACGGACGTCCATGAGCACCCGACTGATACACCGTCCGGCCAGAACCATCCGGCCGCCGGTCGCCACACCGGCACGCACCATCGAGGCCCCGCCCGATCTGCCCGAGGGGATGACGGGCACCATCGCGATGTCGCTGCTCCCCGTCGCCGGGGTCATGTCCTCCCTCGTGATGATGACCGTCGTACGCGACAACCGGTTGGCCGCGCTGGGCGCGATCATCCTCGTCGTCACGGTCATCGGCACCGTCGCGCTCCTCCTCTCCCCGTACGGCAAGGCCCAGCGCACTCGCCGCACCCGGCGGAAGGCCTACCTCGCCTACGTCGAGGACCTGCGTGAGAAGCTCGCCTCGGAGGAGCGCGCGCGCCGGGAGCGTGCCGATGTGCTCGATCCGCCGCCGTACGCCCTGTACGACATCGTGCGGGACCCCGCGCGCCTGTGGGAACGTCGCCGGGGCGACGCGGACTTCCTGCGGGTGCGGGCCGGCATCGGGGAGGTGACCGTGTGCGACCTGAAAATCGCCGAGGGGAGCTCGTCCGTCCTCACTCCGCCGGATCTCTTCATGCTCAACGAGGCGTCGGCGCTGATGAAGCGCTTCCGCACGGGGATCGACCTGCCCCTCACGGTGCCGCTGGGCCAGGTCGGCAACATCAGCTTGATCGGCCCCCGCGAGGACTGCCTGCGGGTGGTCCGCGCCCTGCTCGTCCAGACCGCCGCGACGCATGCCCCCGTCGACGTGGCGATGGCGCTCGCCGTGCCCGGCGACCGGATCGCCGACTGGGGGTGGGCGATGTGGCTCCCGCACCTCCTGGACGTCGAGCAGCTCGACGGTCCGGTCGCCGCCCGGCGCATCGCCCCGTCGGCCCCCCAGCTCGCCCGGCGGCTCGGCGCCGACCTGCGCCGCCGCGCGTCCTACGCGGCCGAGGCGCGCCGGGGCCCGGCCGGACAGGACGCCCTGTCCATGGCTCCCCCGCTCCTCGTCGTCACCGACGGACACGGCGAGGATGCCGTCGATCTACCCCGTCCCGACAACACGGTCGGCCTGTCCGACATGGGCGTCACCGTCCTGCACCTGCTCGAACAGCGCGTCCAGGAGCCGGGACACGTCGGCATCCGGATCACCGTCAAGGGCTTCGAGCTGCTCGTCGAGGACCTCCGCGAAGCCGAGCCCGTCAGCGCCCACGGGACCGTCGACGAGATCAGCAGCCTTTTCGCCGAGAGCCTGGCCCGGATGCTGGCCCCGCTGCGGCTGTCCGCCGAAGCGCTGATGGAGGCCCCTCTGCCGGGCACCGTCGGCTTCGCCGGTCTGCTCGGGATCGACGACGTCGCGCACCTCGACCTGGCACGGCTGTGGGCCCCACGTGACGAACGCGCCTTCCTGCGCGTGCCCATCGGCGTCAGCGACACGCACGAACCGGTGCTGCTCGACCTCAAGGACTCCTCGGAGCTCGGCATGGGCCCGCACGGCCTGTGTGTCGGCGCCAGCGGTTCGGGGAGGGCGGAGTTGCTGCGCTCCCTCGTCCTCGCCCTGGTGACGACGCACCCGCCCGAGGACCTCTCCCTGATCCTCGTCGACCACCAGGGCGGTACGACCTTCGCGCCGCTCTCGATGCTTCCCCACGTCGCCGGTGCCCTGACCGACCTGGAGAACGAGGCAGGCCTTATCGAGCGCCTCCACGCCTCCCTCACCGGTGAGGTGGAGCACCGCCTGCGGGTCCTCGAAGACGCGGGCGACGTCGCCGACATCGGTGCATACGCCGCACTGCGCGCCGAGGAGCGGCCCGAGCTGGACCCTCTGCCGCACTTGTTCGTCGTGGTCGAGGAGTTCGCTGAACTCCTGGCTGCCAAACCCGACTTCATCGACCTGTTCCATTCCGTCGGCCGCCTCGGACACTCCATCGGCGTGCATCTGCTCCTGTCCGGCGAACGTATCGAGGACGGCAGCCTCGAGGGTCTGGACACCTACCTCTCGTACCGGATCGGCCTGCGCACCTCCTCCGCCGACGAGTCGCGCGCGGTCCTGGACACCACGGACGCGTTCCACCTGCCACCGCTGCCGGGCTTCGGATACCTCAAGACCGATACCGGTCGCTACGAGCGCTTCAAGGCCGGCTGTGTCTCCGGCGGCTACCGGGGACCCTCGCCGCATGCGGACGAGGTGGAGAGCCCGCCTCTCGCCCTGGAGTACGAGGCGTACGACACCCTGCCCGCACCGGACGAGTCGGGCCGAAGGGAACCGGTGCCGTCCGGGCACCGGGAGCCCGGTCCGACGGAGCTGGACATCGTGGTCGAACAGCTGGAGGACGCCGCAGCGGCGGTACGCAGCATCTGGCTGCCCCCGCTGCCCGCCGCGCTCGCCCTCGACAAGGCCGCCGGTCCGCTGGAAGCCGGCCCGCGCGGAATGCGGCTCGCCGGTCGGCAGGGCCCGCTGCAGGTTCCGCTCGGTCTGCTCGACGACCCGGCCGGACAGAGCCAGGGCCCGTGGTACCTGGACCTCACGGTGGCGGGCGGGCATGCCGCCGTCATCGGCGGGCCGCAGTCCGGCAGGACGACCCTCCTGCGCACACTGGTCCTCTCGCTCGCGCTGACGCACACCCCGCAGGAGGTCGGCGTCTACGGCCTCGACCTGGTCGGGGACGATCTCCAGGTCCTCTCCGGGCTGCCGCACGTCGGCGGCATCGCGAGCCGGTCGGAACCCGAGCGCGTGGTCCGTACGGTCGAGATGGTGCGGAGCATGCTCGAAGCACGCGAGGAACTCTTCCGTGAGCACGCCATCGCCTCCCTCGAGCAACTGCGCACCCTGCACACGGCGGGACGGCTGCCCGAGCTGGCGTCCGCCGAGATCGTGCTGGTCCTCGACGGGTTCGACGCACTGCGCGACGGCTTCGACGAGCTGTACGACACGGTCGTCGACCTCCTGGAGCGCGGCGGCGGTTACGGCATCCACGTCGTGGCCGGGTTGCTCAGTCGGAGAGACGTGCACACCACCACACAGGCGCCGTTCGGCACCCGGGTCGAGCTGCGCCTGAGCGACCCCGGGGAATCCGGCATCGACCGCACACTCGCCGAGACGCTGTCACCCCACGAACCGGGCCGCGTCCTGACCGACCGCGGGCTCTTCGCCCAGACCGCGCTCCCGCGTACGGACGGACGCGCGGACACGACCGATCTGGAGGCGGTCCTCGACCGCACGGCTCGTGCGGTCCGCGCCGCCTGGAGCGGTGAGGTCGCCCAGCCCGTCCTGGTGCTGCCCCACCTTCTGGAACCGCACCTGCTCCCGGGCCCGGCGGCCGAGCCCCGGCGGGTGCCGATCGGTCTGGACCAGGAGGCGCTCGCCCCCGTTCTGCTGGACCTCTTCCACCAGGACCAGCACCTGCTGGTCCTGGGCGACAGCGGGTGCGGCAAGACGAATCTCCTCAGGACCGTCGCCCGCGGCCTCATCGACCGCTACGGCGAGGACGAGCTGGTCTTCGCCGTCATAGACCCGAGGCAGGGTCTGCGCGGCGCGATCCCCGAGGAGTTCGACGGCGGTTACGCGTACAACGCCAAACTGTGCGAGGGTCTCGCCGCCGGTATCGCCACCGAGCTGGAGAAGCGGCTGCCCGACGACAGCGCCTCTCCCGAGGACCTGGCTTCCGAGGGCTGGGGCACCGGCCCGCGGATCGTGGTGCTCGTCGAGGACTACGACGTACTGATGGAGGACGGCTATTCGCCGCTCGCGCCGTTCCTGCCGTACATCCACTCGGCGGCGGACATCGGACTCCACTTCATCCTGTCGCGCCAGGTGGCGGGCGCGTCGTGGGGCATGTACGAGCCGCTGGTCCACGGTCTGCGCGAGTCGGGGGCCTCGGCCGTCCTCATGGACGGTGACCGCAGCGAGGGCCGGCTGTTCCCCGGCGTGTACGCGAGCCGGCAGCCGGCGGGACGCGGTGTGCTCATCCGCAAGGGCCGGCCGAACCGGCTGATCCAGACGGTCCACACGCCCGAATGACACGGGGCGTACCGCTGCGGAGGACGAGAGTCCCGGACGACTCCGTGACCACGTATGTCATCGCCCCCACCATCCGTATGCCCGACCCGTGGAGTGTGCTCGCGGGGCTCGGCGGGCGGAATGTATCCGCCGTGTATGCCCGCCTCCTTGAATCGCCGTGTCACCCGACGCCGTGTCACCCGACGACAAGGGGAGAACCATGCACAGGAATGTTCGCCGGTCGCTGATCACCATGGCCGCGTTCGCGGCAGTCACGCTCATCGCTCCGGTCGCTGTGGCGGCGCCGGTCGTGGACGCGTCGGAAGCCGCCGTGGCCGCACGGCCCGCCTTCAAGATGCCCTTCGAGTGCAACCAGACATGGCTCGGCAGCAACTGGTCCGGGCACAGTCCCGCACACTCGATCGACTGGAACCACTACGACGCGAACGGCAACCCCGACGACCTGGGACGCCGGGTGTTCGCCAGCGCCGGTGGCACGGTCCTCGAGTCGTACTACTCGACGGGCGCCGGGTACGGCAACACGATAGTCATCGGTCACGGGGGTGGCTGGCAGACGCGGTACGCCCATCTGAACACGCGTTCGGTGAGCGCGGGCCAGACGGTGACGATGGGCCAGAAGATCGGCGAGGTCGGCAACACGTCCGCCCTCTACAACATCACCCCGCACCTGCACTACGAGCAGAAGCTCGACGGAGCGGTCGTGGTCGCGGTCGTCCAGGGTGTCACCTGGAGCGACTACCTCAAGCGCAACCAGACCAGCACCAACAGATGCTGACCTACCGCCGGGTGACGGGTGCCGGTGCGACGCGGTCGCACCGGCACCCGTCTCCGTCTTCGCCGCTCAGCGCATCGAGCGGAGCTTGGCGTCCACCCGTCCGGCCTCGTCGGGCAGGCCCAGGCGGCGCCAGGTCGCGAGGGAGCGGTGGAAGTAGTGCCGCGCGGTCTGCTTGCGGCCGGTCGCGTCGTGCAACTCACCCAGCAGGCCGGCCACCCGGGCCTCGGCACGGCGGTCCCCGAGCTGCTGCTGGACAGCGAGTGCCCCGATCAACAGCGCCGAGGCCTCACCGGCGTCGCCCTGCCGCAGGCACAGTTCCGCGATGCTCTGCTGCACGTACGCGGCGCAGTGCAGATCGGCCAGCTCGTCGAAGATGCCGAGGGCACGCTCCAGCTCGCCACGGGCCGACTGCGATTCGCCGCGCAGTTCGTGCAGTACGGCGACCCTGCGGCGCACCTGTGCCTCGCGGTGCCGGTCCCCGTCGGCACGGGACAGCTCCAGTGCCCCGCGCAGCCAGCCGGCCGCGGTCTCCGGGTCCTTGCGTTCCAGCCAGACGGAGGCGATCGCGTTGCGTGCCACCGCCTCCCCGTGCCGGTCGCCGGCCGCGGCGAAGTCCTGGAGCGCGGCGGTGAACGTCTCCAACGCGGTACCGAGTTCACCCATGACCCGGTGGACCGAGCCGGACCCCACCGCGGCGACCGCCTCTCCCGTCCGGTGACCGAGCTCGGCGAAGAGCGCCCTGGCCCGGTCGAAGGAGACGAGCGCGTCCGCGTACCGGTCCTGGTAGAGATGGAGCTGGCCGAGGTTGCGCAGCAGAGCCGCCGCCCTGACGTCGTCGTGACGGGGCATGGCGTCGAGCACGAGCCGGTGGGTCCGCAGCCAGTCCCCGTAGTAGCCGCGCATGTCGAAGAAGCCCGCCAGTTCGATCGCGAGGTCGGCGGCCCGGTCGGTCCGCCCGAGCCGGACGGCCGCGTCGACGGCGGCGACGAGGTTGCGGTGCTCACTCTCGAACCAGTCCACGGGACGGGCGCGCACCGTGGGGGCGACGGCGTGCGCCGGCCCCTCGGTCAGGCCCCTCGCGTCGGGCTCGCCCAGCACGCCGAGGAAGCGGGTGGGCATGGCCGCGTTGGCGCAGCGGGCGAGGGCGATGAGCGCGTCTATGACGTGGAGACGCCGCCGCAGCCGGGTCTCCTGATCGCCCGTCAAGGCCAGTTCCCGGGCGTAGGACCGCAGCAGGTCGTGCATGCGGTAGCGGTTCAGCCCGAGATGATCCCTGCCCACGACTTCGACGAGGTGTTCGTCCAGCAGGGTCTCCAGACCTCCCGCGGTCTCGCTGTCGCACCCCGTCGCGACGGCGACGAGCCAGCCCGGGACCGGGTCGTCGGGCAGGTCGCCGAAGGTGCGGAAGGCGTGGGCGGCGGGCTCGGGCAGATGGCGGTAGCTGAGTTCGACACCGGCCCGCACCTCCAGCTCACCGGGGCGGACCGCCCCGAGGCGACCACGCTCGTCGCGCAGCGAGTCGGCCAGCGTGCCGACGCTCCAGCCGGGCCGGTTCACGAGCCGCGCGGCCGCGATCCGTACCGCCAGCGGCAGTGACCCGCACTCGGCGAGGACACGGTCGGCGTCAGCGCCCTCCCGGCGCAGCCGGTCCGCGCCGACGATGGCCGCGAAAAGGGCGCGGGCGTCGTCGTGCCGCATCAGCCCGAGCGCGCAGGCGTACGCCGGCAGGCCGGGCATCCGGCGCCGCGAGCTGACCAGCACCGCCGAGCCACCGGTGCCCGGGAGCAGCGGACTCACCTGTGCGCCGTCCACGGCGTCGTCGAGCACGATGAGGAAGCGCCGCTGGGCGAGACGGGCACGGAACATCGCGGCGCGTTCGCCCGGTTCGCCGGGTATCGCACTGTCGATGACGCCCAGGCCACGCAGCATCTCGGCCAGGACGTCCGTCGACTCGCGGGGGCACTCGCTCGTTCCGGCCAGGTCGACGAAGAGCTGCCCGTCGGGGAACGCGTCACGCACCCGGTGGGCGACATGCACGGCCAGCGTGGACTTGCCGGCACCCGGCGGCCCCGACACCGCCGCGACCACCGGCTGCCGCCCGGCGGTGGACAGCAGCTGCTCCAGGTCGGCGACCTCGACGGCGCGGCCGGTGAAGTCAGGAATGTCCATCGGCAGTTGGCAGACGGGCACGGCCATCGCCGCACGGCGGCGGCCGGCGTAACCGTTGACCTCGGCGCCGATGGCCCGCAGCGGTTCGCTCGGCTCGATCCCGAGCTCGGCTGCGATCACCCGCTCCGCCTCGGCGTAGGCGGACCGCGCCTCGGCGCTGCGGCCCGCGTCGTCGAGCGCGTGCACCAGCATCCGCCACAGGTCCTCCCGCAGAGGGCTCTCGGTCAGCCGGGACCGCAGGCCGGAGACCAGGTGGGCGTAGTCCCCCAACCGGAGCCGCAACTCCAGGCACTCGTCGGCCGCGACCGACCGCAGCCCCTCCATGCGCGTGATGGCCGGATCCCACACCACGCTGGAGGGCACGTCCTGGAGCACCCCGCCGCGCCACAGCCCCAGGGCCGATTCGTAGGCACGCAGTGCGGCGGCGTCCTCTCCCCGGGCGCGGGCGGCACGGGCAGCCGCGAGCCGCTGCTCGAAGAGCAGCATGTCCACCTCCCCGGGTACGACGTCCAGCGAGTAACCGGAGGGCTCGGTGCGCAGTCCCGCGACGGCGGCAGGGGGCAGCCGCAGCGCCCTCACATAGGTGCGCACGTTGGCGACCGCGGACCGAGGTGCGCCACCGGGCCACAGCACCTCCGTCAGCAGATCCAGCGAGACGAAGCCGTTCGGCTGGAGCAGCAAGGTCGCCAGTACGGCCCGGGGCTTGGCCCCGCCGATCCGCACCGGAACACCCTGCGCCCTCACCTGGAGCGGTCCCAGGACTCCGAATGTCGGCTCCCCCACCGCAGGCCTCCGCGTTGTCGACAACTGCGGTGCAGCGTAACGATGTTCAAATCCTCTCGACATGAAATCCGGGTGACGACTCCCACCCGATTCGTGTCGCACCCGCCGCCGATCCCGACGCCGGGGTCAGGTGCCGGTCCGGGGTGCCGAGGACTTCCGCCGGCCGGTCAGCTCCGTGGTGTCAGGATGGTTCGCTCACTCACGGCGTCCGTGATCCCCCGCCGTTGCCCGCAGTATCCGCGACTCCGAGTCACCCCGGGTCCCGCCCCGCTGATACCGGCCGCAGGCCGGCCCTCGTTCGTCGCCGCCGTCAAGGCTGGGCGCTTGTGCGCCTGAGCGGTGCGCGCGGACGGAATGCCGCGCACACAGACCGGAGCGGCGGCGGCGATCCGGTTCGATGACGCCGAGCCCCGCCGGCACCCTGACCGCGGCCGACTTCGCCGCGCCGCGGGCCGGCCGTGAAGGGTGCCGGGGTGTCGGGATTCGAGGTGTCCGGCGCCCGGGGCTCACCGCACCGGGAGGCTGCTCACTGCACGCGTGAGGACTGACCGCGCGAACTCTTGCCCTCGTCGTCGTCATCATCGTCGCCCGGTACGTGGACGTCGAAGACGTTGATGTTGATCTCGACGACCTCCAGGCCCGTCATCATCTCCACCGCGTCCGTCACCCGGCTCCTCATCCGGTCGGCGAGTTCGTGGATCGGGACGCCGTAGTCCACCTTGACGTCGACGTCGATCGCCGTCTGCTTCTCACCCACTTCCACCTTGACGGAGCGGCCCGCCGACGAGGACCCGGACATGCGGCCCGTGACCGCGCCCATCGCCTTGGACGCCCCCCGGCCAACGGCGTGCACACCGTCCGTCTCGCGGATGGCGATTCCGGCGATGGTGGCCACCACGCTGTCGGCGATGGTGGTCGTGCCACGTGGGGCCCCACCCCCGCTCCGGCCCGTTGCTGAACTCCTGTCCAGGGACTCGACATCAACCATGGCTGCCTCACAGACGGTTGTTGCTCGTTGCGACGAGGCGGCTCTCCTCCTCGCCGGCTCCTCATTTCACTGTGCGCCTGCCCTCCGCCCTCCGCCATCGGGGTATACGCAGCGCTCGGGCACGGCACTCTCCGTGTCGCACGAGGGACGGGCGGCCCCGAAGCAGCGGGCGCGCCCGGCATCACCCGGGGAGCCGGCAAGGCGTGCTCAGCATCACCCTGGACAGCCGCCGTGACCCCCGGGTAACTTTTGACCAGGACTGAGCAAGCGCTTAGCCAGACCCCGCCCGATGCTGAAGCTCACTGAGGAGGCACCCCGTGCGCCGTACGGTTTACAACGAGGACCACGAGGCGTTCCGGGAGACCCTGCGCGCCTTCATCGAGGCCGAGGTCGTCCCCGTCTACGACGAGTGGTACGCGGCGGGCCAGGCGCCCCGCGACTTCTACTACAAGCTCGCCGAGCTGGGCATCTTCGGCATCGAGGTGCCCGAGGAGTTCGGCGGCGCGGGTGAGGAGTCGTTCAAGTTCGAGGCGATCCTGTACGAGGAGACCGCCCGCGCGGGTGTGTCCTTCGGCGGCTCGGGTGTGCACGTCCTGCTCTGCCTGCCCTACCTCAAGGCGTACGCCACCGAGGAGCAGAAGAAGCGCTGGCTGCCCGACTTCGTCTCCGGCAGGACCATGTACGCGATAGCCATGACCGAGCCGGGCACCGGTTCGGACCTGGCCGGCATGAAGACGACCGCCAAGCTCTCCGAGGACGGCACGCACTACGTCCTCAACGGCGCCAAGACCTTCATCACCGGCGGCGTCCACGCCGACAAGGTCATCGTCTGCGCCCGCACCGACGCCCCGAGGGCCGACGACCGCCGCCACGGCATCTCGCTGCTCGTCGTCGACACCAAGTCCGAGGGCTACTCGGTCGGCCGCAAGCTCGACAAGCTGGGCCTGAAGGTCTCCGACACCGCCGAGCTGTCCTTCGTGGACGTCAAGGTGCCCGTCGAGGACCTGCTGGGCGAGGAGAACAAGGGCTTCTCCTACCTCGGCCAGAACCTCCCGCAGGAGCGTCTCGGCATCGCCGTCGGCGCGTACGCGCAGGCCGCCGCCGCCGTGCGGTTCGCCCAGCAGTACACGCAGGACCGCACGGTCTTCGGCAAGAGCGTCGCCTCGTTCCAGAACACGAAGTTCGAGCTGGCCGCCTGCAAGGCCGAGGTCGACGCGGCCGAGGCCGTCTGCGACCGGGCGATCGAGGCCCTCGACGCCGGTGAGCTCACCCCCGCCGAGGCCGCGTCCGCGAAGCTGTTCTGCACCGAGGTCGCGCACCGCGTGATCGACCGCTGCCTCCAGCTGCACGGCGGCTACGGCTACATGAACGAGTACCCGATCGCCCGCCTGTACGCGGACAACCGGGTCAACCGCATCTACGGCGGCACCAGCGAGGTCATGAAGTCGATCATCGCCAAGTCCATGGGCCTCTGAGAGCGGCTACGTTCTCCTCCATGAGCGCAGCACTCGAATCCCTGCTCGATCTGCTCGACCTGGAGCGGATCGAGCAGGACATCTTCCGGGGCATGAGCCGCAGCGCGGTCGTGCCCCGGGTCTTCGGCGGCCAGGTCGCGGCACAGGCCCTGGTCGCCGCGGGCCGCACGGTCCCCTCCGGGGACTCCGGCGCGGCCGGGGCCGGGCGGACACCGTCGGCCCACTCCCTGCACGCGTACTTCCTGCGCCCCGGGGATCCGGGCGCGCCGATCGTCTACACCGTGGACCGCATCCGCGACGGGCGGTCCTTCACCACCCGCCGGGTCGTCGCGGTCCAGCACGGCAAGCCGATCTTCCACCTCTCGGCGTCCTTCCAGGTGCACGAGGAGGGCATGGACCACCAGGCGCCCATGCCGTACGCCCCGGACCCGGAGACGCTGCCCACGGCCGCGCAGATGCTGCCCCGCTACGCGGACCGCTTCGCCGATCCGCTCATGGTGGACCGGCTGCTCGAGGCGCGGGCGGCGGTCGATCTGCGGTACGTGGACGCCCCGCCGTTCGCCACCGCCGGCGAACCGCGCGAGCCGCGGTCCCAGGTGTGGTTCCGGACGAACGGCAAGCTGGCGGACGATCCGCTGCTGCACGTGTGCATGGCGACGTACGTCTCCGACATGACCCTGCTCGACTCGGTGCTGCTCGCCCACGGGCGCGGCGGCTGGGCGGTCGGTGACGTGGTGGGCGCCAGCCTGGACCACGCGATGTGGTTCCACCGGCCCTTCCGGGCGGACGAATGGCTCCTGTACGACCAGGAGTCACCCTCGGCGTCGGGCGGGCGCGGTCTCGGCCAGGCCCGGATCTGGACGGCGGACGGGCAGCTGGCCATCACGGTCATCCAGGAGGGCGTGGTCCGCGTCCCGCGGGACTGACGCCGCCGTCGCCCGGGAGACGTCCGTCCCGGACGCCGGGGCCGGCCCACCGGAGCGCCCCGCGGTGCGTCCGGGCACGACCGGCCACGGCTCCACCGTGGCGGAGCCGCTCGCGCACCCGCGGGAGCCACCGGCCCGTCACGCCGGTCCGACGGATCCGAGCAGTCCGGCGGCGTCCAGCAGGTAGCGCGTCATCGGGTCGTAGAACCGCGGGTCGGTGACGTGGTCGTCCAGCGGCACGGTGACCTGGAGGGTTCCCTCCGCCTCGCCCAGGAACAGCGCGGGGTCGTTGGAGTCCGCGTAGCCGACGGAGTCGATCCCGCGCTGTCCGGCGCACCCGGCCCACCCGTGGTCGGCCACGACCAGGTCCGGCTGCGGCCTGCCCTCGCGCTCCAGGCCGTCCAGGATGGCGGCCATCGGCACCGGGGAGTGCGTGTGCCACAGGGTGGCCCCCCGCTCCAGCACGGCCACGTCCGCGAACTGGAAGACCATCCCCTCGTCCGCCATGAGGCCCCCGGGGATCCGGACGATCTCACATCCGGCCCTCCGCAGCGCGTCGGCCGTCTGCCGGTGCACGTCGAGCAGACCGCCCGGGTGCCCGGTCGCGAACAGCACCCGCTCCCGGTCCGCCGCGGCCTTCCTCAGCCGGGCCGCCATCCGGTCCAGGGCGTCGACCGTGAGCTCGGGGTCGATGGTGTCCTGCCCCTGCCGGTGCTCCGGGTCGTCGTTGACCCCGCACCTCTCGGCCATCACGGCGAGCACGTCCTGCTCGTCGCGCCACCGGTCGCCGAGCTCCAGCCCCAGCCAGTAGTGGCGGTCACCGTTGGCGAGCTTGCGGTAGTGGTCGAGGTTGTTGTCGCGGGGAGTGGCGACATCGCCCGCGATACGGGTGCGGACGAGGTGCTCGACGAGGGCGGCGCGGCTGGGTATCGGCATGAACCCATTGTGCCGTGAGGCACGCGCAGTGTGCCGATGGTCCTGCCCCCTGGACGGCCCGGGCCCGGCCGGGCCCCGCGGACCCCGTCGTGGCCGGACCGTCAGCCGGGGCCGGCCGCCGCTTCGAACGCCCCGCGTGCGAGCCGGTGCAGCAGGGCGGCCGTGGCCTCGCGGCCGGGGAGCGCCTCGGGGCGGGCGAGGTGCGGGGTGGAGTTGAGCAGGCCGAACACGGCGTGGACGGTGACCCGGGCCTCGTCCTCCGCGAGGGCCGGGTAGCGGGCACGGACGACCTCGACCCAGACCTCGACGTACTGCCGCTGGAGCTGGCGGACCCGCTTGCGGTCGGTGTCGCGCAGACGGTCCAGCTCGCGGTCGTGGAGCGTGATCAGGGGACGGTCGTCCAGGGCGAAGTCGATGTGGCCCTCGATGAGGGCGTCCAGGAGGGCCTGGGGGGAACTGTCCGGGGACTCCGCGTCCTCGGTGACGCGGAGTCTGCCGCCCGCGAGCAGCCGCTCGCTGATGCCGACGAGCAGCTCGGCGAGCATGGCGTCCTTGCCGGGGAAGTGGCGGTAGAGGCCGGGGCCGCTGATGCCGACCGCCGCCCCTATCTCGTCCACCCCGACCCCGTGGAAGCCGCGCTCGGCGAAGAGGCGGGCGGCCTCCCGGAGGATCTGCTCACGGCGGGTGGGAGCCGCGACACGGGAGACGGCACGTGCGGCGGTGCGGTCGGCGGCATGGGTGCTCATGAAGATTCATTCTAGACAGGCGGGTTAGCGCTCGTTAACCTGAACGCAATGTGTTAACGCTCATTAACGGTGTCCCCCGCGACGATGCCACAAGCAGGGTCGCGGGACGTCCGAAGTCCGCGCTCCGTCGCGGGGACACCGTGACTCATGCGGTACGGGCAAGGGGGCTCGACACGATGCAGCAGGCACCGGTCCTGGCGAGCGCGGCCGATCCCGCCTCGGAGGCCTGGCAGGCCAATGAGGCGGCGCATCACGCGCTCGCCGAGGAGCTGCGCACGCGGCTCGCCACGGCACGGCTCGGCGGGGGTGAGAAGGCCCGCGCCCGGCATGTGGCGCGCGGCAAGCTGCTGCCCCGGGAGCGGGTGGACACGCTGCTGGACCCGGGTTCGCCGTTCCTGGAGCTCGCGCCGCTGGCGGCCGAGGGGCTGTACGGGGGCGCCGCACCGGCCGCCGGGGTGATCGCCGGAATCGGGCGGGTCAGCGGTCGCGAGTGCGTGATCGTCGCCAATGACGCGACCGTCAAGGGCGGCACGTACTACCCGATGACGGTGAAGAAGCACCTGCGCGCCCAGGAGGTGGCGCTGGAGAACCGGCTGCCCTGCCTGTACCTGGTGGACTCCGGGGGCGCGTTCCTCCCGATGCAGGACGAGGTGTTCCCCGACCGGGACCACTTCGGGCGCATCTTCTACAACCAGGCCCGGATGTCCGGGGCCGGCATCCCGCAGATCGCGGCGGTGCTGGGCTCCTGCACCGCGGGCGGGGCGTACGTCCCGGCGATGAGCGACGAGGCGGTCATCGTCCGGAACCAGGGGACGATCTTCCTGGGCGGCCCGCCGCTGGTGAAGGCCGCCACGGGCGAGGTCGTCACGGCGGAGGAGCTCGGCGGCGGTGAGGTCCACTCCCGTGTCTCCGGGGTCACCGACCACCTCGCCGAGGACGACGCGCACGCGCTGCGGATCGTCCGGAACATCGTGGCGACGCTCCCGGACCGCGGGGCGCTCCCCTGGTCCGTCGAGCCGGCCGACGAGCCCGAGGTCGATCCCGCCGGGCTGTACGGAGCGGTGCCCGTCGACTCACGGACGCCGTACGACGTACGCGAGGTGATCGCCCGGGTGGTGGACGGCTCGCGGTTCGCCGAGTTCAAGTCGGAGTACGGCCAGACCCTGATCACGGGCTTCGCCCGGATCCACGGGCATCCGGTCGGCATCGTCGCCAACAACGGGATCCTGTTCGCCGAGTCCGCCCAGAAGGGCGCCCATTTCATCGAGCTGTGCGACCAGCGCGGCATCCCTCTGGTGTTCCTGCAGAACATCTCCGGGTTCATGGTCGGCCGGGACTACGAGGCCGGCGGGATCGCCAAGCACGGCGCCAAGATGGTGACGGCCGTGGCGTGCACCCGGGTGCCGAAGCTGACCGTCGTCGTCGGCGGTTCGTACGGCGCGGGCAATTACTCCATGTGCGGCCGGGCGTATTCGCCGCGCTTCCTGTGGATGTGGCCCAACGCCAAGATCTCCGTCATGGGCGGCGAGCAGGCCGCCTCCGTGCTGGCCACGGTCAAGCGGGACCAGATCGAGGGGCGCGGCGAGCAGTGGCCCGCGCAGGACGAGGAGGCCTTCAAGGATCCGGTCCGCGCGCAGTACGAACAGCAGGGCAACGCCTACTACGCCACCGCCCGGCTCTGGGACGACGGAGTGATCGACCCGATGGAGACCCGGCGGGTGCTGGGGCTCGCCCTGACGGCCTGTGCCAACGCCCCGCTGCCCCAGAAGGATCCCAACGGCCCGGGCTTCGGCGTCTTCCGGATGTGATGTGAGGACTTCCATGTTCAGCACTGTTCTGGTCGCCAACCGTGGCGAGATCGCGGTCCGGGTCATCCGGACCCTGCGCGAGCTCGGCGTACGGTCGGTCGCCGTCTTCAGCGACGCGGATGCGGACGCCCGGCATGTCCGGGAGGCCGACACGGCCGTACGGATCGGGCCCGCGCCCGCCTCGATGAGCTATCTGTCCGTGGAGCGGATCCTGGACGCGGCCCGCCGCACCGGGGCCGAGGCCGTCCATCCGGGATACGGATTCCTCGCGGAGAACGCCCACTTCGCGCAGGCCTGCGCGGACGCCGGGCTGGCCTTCATCGGCCCGCCCGCCTCGGCGATCTCGCTGATGGGCGACAAGATCCGCGCCAAGGAAACGGTCGCGGCGGCCGGGGTTCCGGTGGTTCCCGGGTCCTCCGGCAGCGGCCTCACGGACGAGCAACTGGCCCGGTCCGCCCGGGAGATCGGGATGCCCGTCCTGCTGAAGCCGTCCGCGGGCGGTGGCGGCAAGGGCATGCGGCTGGTGCGCGAGGCGGCGCTCCTCGCGGACGAGATCGCGGCGGCCCGGCGCGAGGCGCGCGCCTCGTTCGGCGACGACACGCTCCTGGTGGAGCGGTGGATCGACCGGCCGCGCCACATCGAGATCCAGGTCCTGGCCGACGGACACGGCCAGGTGGTGCATCTCGGCGAGCGCGAGTGCTCGCTCCAGCGCCGCCACCAGAAGATCATCGAGGAGGCGCCCTCGGTCCTGCTCGACGAGCGGATCCGGGCGGGGATGGGCGAGGCGGCCGTCCAGGCTGCCCGGTCCTGCGGGTACGTGGGCGCAGGCACGGTGGAGTTCATCGTCCCGGGCGGCGACCCCTCCTCGTACTACTTCATGGAGATGAACACCCGCCTCCAGGTCGAGCACCCGGTCACCGAGCTGATCACCGGTCTCGACCTGGTGGAGTGGCAGCTGCGGGTCGCCTCCGGCGAGCGGCTCACGTACACCCAGGCCGATGTCACGCTCACCGGGCATGCGATCGAGGCCCGGATCTGCGCGGAGGACCCGGCGCGCGGCTTCCTGCCGTCCGGTGGCACCGTGCTCGCGCTGCACGAGCCGCAGGGCGGCGGGGTGCGGACCGACTCGGGGCTCAGCGAGGGCGTCCCGGTCGGCAGCACCTACGACCCGATGCTCTCGAAGGTCATCGCGTACGGCCCCGACCGCGCCACGGCGGTGCGCCGGCTGCGGGCTGCGCTGGCGGGCACGGTGGTGCTGGGCGTCCCGACGAACGCCGGGTTCCTGCGACGGCTGCTGGCCCATCCGGCAGTGGTCGCGGGTGATCTGGACACCGGGCTGGTGGAGCGCGAGGCGGACGGCCTGGTGCCGGACGGCGTGCCGGAGGAGGTCTACGCGGCGGCGGCCCTGCTGCGGCGGCCGGCCGGGAGGGCCCCGGGCTGGGCCGACCCGTTCTCCGCGGCCGACGGATGGCGGCTGGGCGGCACGCCCGCCGAAACCTTCCACCACTTCCGTGTCCCGGGCCACGACCCGGTGCGCGTGGGCCTGCGCGCGGGTGCGCGGGGTGCGGCCGAGCTGACGTTCGGGCACGCCGGGGACCGGGACGAGCGGGCGGACGCCTGCGGTCCGATGCCCTCGGGGCCCGGCGGACAGCCGGCGCGGCTCGCCGGGGTGTCCGTGCGGCACCTCACCGTCGAGCTGGACGGCCTCACCCACACGTTCAGCCACGTCGCCTCCCCGGAGGGCGTCTGGCTCGGCCGGGACGGGGACACCTGGCACGTCCAGGACCACGACCCGGTGGCGTCCTCGCTCAGCGGCGCCGCCGCCGGGGCCGACACCCTGGCCGCTCCGATGCCGGGGACGGTCACGGTGGTGAAGGTGGCTGTCGGGGACGAGGTCGCGGCCGGGCAGAGCCTGCTGGTCGTGGAGGCGATGAAGATGGAGCACGTCATCTCCGCCCCGCACGCCGGAACGGTCACCGAGCTGGACGTCACCGCCGGTGCCACGGTCGCCATGGACCAGATCCTGGCCGTGGTGACCCCGAGGGAGGAATCGTGACCGACACCCGACTGCCCATGACCGTGCCCGTGGCGGGGCTGCCCGCCCGGGTCCGCATCCATGAGGTCGGGGCCCGCGACGGGCTGCAGAACGAGAAGTCCGTCGTGCCGACGGAGGTGAAGGCGGAGTTCATCCGCCGACTGGCCGTCGCCGGGCTCTCCACGATCGAGGCGACCAGCTTCGTCCACCCGAAGTGGGTGCCCCAGCTCGCCGACGCGGAGCAGCTGTTCCCGCTGCTGGGGGAGATCGCGGACGTCGGGGACGTGGCGCTGCCCGTCCTCGTGCCGAACGAACGCGGTCTGGACCGGGCGCTGGCGCTCGGTGTCCGGTCGGTCGCGGTGTTCGGGTCGGCGACGGAGACGTTCGCCGCCCGCAACCTCAACCGCACCGTGGACGAGTCGCTCGCCATGTTCGAGCCGGTCGTGGCCCGGGCCAGGGCGGCGGGGACGCACGTGCGCGGCTATCTGTCGATGTGCTTCGGCGACCCGTGGGAGGGTGCCGTGCCGCTCGCCCAGGTCGTCCGGGTCGCGAAGGCGCTGAGGGACCTCGGCTGCGACGAGCTCTCCCTGGGGGACACGATCGGCGTCGCCACCCCGGGCCATGTGGTGGCCCTGCTCGCCGCGCTGAACGGGGCGGGGGTGCCCACCGACACGATCGGGGTGCACTTCCACGACACGTACGGCCAGGCGCTCTCCAACACCCTGGCCGCGCTCCAGCAGGGGGTGACGACGGTGGACGCCTCGGCGGGCGGCCTCGGCGGCTGCCCGTACGCGAAGAGCGCGACCGGCAATCTCGCCACCGAGGACCTCGTGTGGATGCTCGACGGCCTCGGTGTCGATACCGGGGTCGATCTCGGCGCACTCACCGCCACGAGCGTGTGGATGGCCGAACAACTGGGCCGACCGAGCCCGTCCCGTACCGTCCGTGCGCTGTCCCACAAGGAGTGAAGCACCCATGTCCCTTGACCACCGGCTGACCGCCGAGCACGAGGAACTACGCCGTACCGTAGAGGAGTTCGCCCACGATGTGATCGCCCCGAAGATCGGCGACTTCTACGAGCGGCACGAGTTCCCGTACGAGATCGTGCGGGAGATGGGGCGGATGGGCCTGTTCGGCCTTCCGTTCCCGGAGGAGTACGGCGGCATGGGGGGCGACTACCTCGCCCTCGGGATCGCCCTGGAGGAGCTGGCCCGGGTCGACTCCTCGGTGGCCATCACCCTGGAGGCCGGGGTCTCGCTGGGCGCCATGCCCGTCTACCGCTTCGGCACGGAGGAGCAGAAGCAGCGGTGGCTGCCGAAGCTCTGCTCGGGCGAGGCACTGGGGGCGTTCGGGCTGACGGAGCCGGACGGCGGGTCGGACGCGGGCGGTACCCGGACGACGGCGGTGCTGGACGAGGCCACGGACGAGTGGGTGATCAACGGTTCCAAGTGCTTCATCACCAACTCGGGTACGGACATCACCGAGCTGGTCACGGTCACGGCGGTGACCGGCCGCAAGGAGAACGGCGCACCGCGCATCTCCTCCATCATCGTCCCGTCGGGCACCCCGGGCTTCACGGTCGCCGCCCCGTACTCCAAGGTCGGATGGAACGCCTCGGACACCCGTGAGCTGTCCTTCTCCGACGTGCGCGTCCCGGCGGGGAACCTGCTGGGCGAGGAGGGCCGTGGATACGCGCAGTTCCTGCGGATCCTGGACGAGGGCCGGATCGCGATCTCGGCCCTCTCGACGGGCCTGGCCCAGGGCTGTGTGGACGAGTCGGTCAAGTACGCGAGGGAGCGGCACGCCTTCGGGAAGCCGATCGGCGCCAACCAGGCCATCCAGTTCAAGATCGCCGACATGGAGATGCGCGCCCACATGGCCCGGATCGGCTGGCGGGACGCGGCCTCGCGGCTGCTGGCGGGCGAGCCGTTCAAGAAGGAGGCGGCGATCGCGAAGCTGTACTCGTCGACGGTGGCGGTGGACAACGCGCGGGAGGCGACCCAGATCCACGGCGGATACGGCTTCATGAACGAGTACCCGGTGGCCCGGATGTGGCGCGACTCCAAGATCCTGGAGATCGGCGAGGGCACGAGCGAGGTCCAGCGGATGTTGATCGCACGGGAGTTGGGGATGTCCGCCTGACGGCGGGCGGCTGACCGCCGCGCCGGTCATGCGTCCCGGACGCGGCTCCGGGCCGGCTCGGGCCGCCCTCGTTCCGGCAACGGGAGGGCGGCCTTCCGCACCCCCTCCACCCTGCTGTCTGAGGTTAGGCTAACCTACCTTTCGAATCGTCGGCGGCCAGCCAAGACCCCGCAGGAAAGCAGACAGCCCATGCCCAACGTCCGGACCACCTCACTCTCCCGCCGCGGCCTGCTGGCCGCGGGCGGAGCCGTCGGCCTCGGCGCGGTGCTCGCCGCCTGCGGCGACAGCGACCCCGCGAAGGAGTCGTCCGGCGCCGCCGCGTCCGGTCCGTGGACCTTCAAGGACGACCGCGGTCTGACCGCGAAGGCCGGCTCCACCCCGAAGAACATCGTCGCGTTCATCGGTGTCGCCGCCGCGCTCCACGACTACGGCATCGAGTGCAAGGGTGTCTTCGGCCCGACGAAGACCGCCGACGGCAAGGCCGATGTGCAGGCCGGTGACCTCGACATCAGCAAGGTCGAGGTGCTGGGCAACGTCTGGGGCGAGTTCAACGTCGAGAAGTACGCCGGCCTCGCGCCGGAACTGCTCGTCACCGCCATGTGGGAGAAGGACGCCCTCTGGTACGTGCCGGACGAGTCCAAGGACAAGATCCTCAAGCTGGCCCCGAGCGCGGCCCTGTGGGCGGCCCGGACGACGGTCCCCAAGGCGATCCAGCGCCACGAGGACCTCGCCGCCTCGCTCGGCGCCGACGTCAAGGCCACGAAGATCACCGAGGCCAGGACCCGCTTCGAGGCGGCGGCGGCCCGGCTCCGCGCCGCCGCCAAGTCCCAGCCGAACATCAAGGTCATGGTCGGCTCGGCGAGCCAGGACCTCTTCTACGTCTCGCTCGCCAAGACCTCCGCTGACACCCTGTACTTCCAGGAGCTCGGCGTGCGGTTCGTCGAGCCCGAGGTCAACGCGGCCGGCTTCTTCGAGGAGCTGAGCTGGGAGAACGTGGACAAGTACGAGGCCGACATCATCATGATGGACAACCGGTCCTCGGCCCTGCAGCCCGACGCCCTGACCTCCAAGCCGACGTGGGCCCGGCTGCCCGCCGTCAAGGCCGGCCAGGTCGTCCCGCGTACGACGGAGCCCATCTACTCCTACGACAAGTGCGCACCGATCCTCGAGGACCTGGCCGAGGCCATCGAGAAGGCCAAGAAGGTCAGTTGACGAACAGGCCCGGCCCGGAGCGACTCCGGGCCGGGCCGCCGCCCTCGCCTCCGCCCGCCGCCCGCTGCCCTCCACCCGCCGCCCTCGTGCGGCGCGCCGCCTCCGCCCGCCGCGGGACACCGGCCGGGTGCCGGCCCTGGCCCGGCCACCCCTCCCCGCCGCCTCCGCCGCGCGGGGGCGGCTGCCCTCCGGGACGAAGGCCGGGGGCCGGCCGGACGTCCCGCACGCCCGGGACCGCCCGGAGCTCCGCACGGCGGCCTGCGCCGCCCGGATCAGCCGGCCCGTACGGGAGGAGAGCGCGGTCGGCCGTGGAGGCCGTGCGTGCCGCCGAACCGCCCGGGGGACGCCGGCCTCCTGATCACGGGCGAGTCGTCCGAGGCGCGGGCCACCCGCCGCCCCCTCGCCCAGGAAGCGGCCGTGGGACCGCGGGCGGGTCGCGTTCGCCGGCCAGCGCGACGCGAGCTCGGCGAGGGGCGTTCGGCCGGCCTCCCGCGCGACGGCGTGGAGCCGGACCGCCACCGCCTTCCCGGGGGCGAAGGGACGGAATGAGGAAAGTTAGGTTAGGCTAACCTAACTGTTGATCCCTCGTCACCCTTCTTCCTGCCCGGAGGGTTCCGATGTCACCGCCCTCACCCGGAGGCCCTTTCTGATGCGTGCGCACCTGCTCAACAACACGACTGCGGAGCACTACCGACGCTCCGTCACCGCAGGCGTCGAACGGGTCGCGGCCACCCTCGCAGCCACCGAGCGCCCGTTCAGCGGCATCGGTGTGGACGAGCTCTCCCCCACCGTCGACGCCATCGACCTGGACCGGCCGCTCGGCGACGTGACAGCAGCCCTGGACGAGCTCGCCGAGGTCTACCTCCGTGACGCCGTCTACTTCCACCACCCCCGCTACCTGGGCCACCTCAACTGCCCGGTGGTGATTCCCGCCGTGGTCGGCGAGGCGGTGCTCTCGGCGGTCAACTCCTCCCTGGACACCTGGGACCAGAGTGCGGGCGGCACCCTCATCGAGCGCCGGCTGATCGACTGGACGGCCGACCGCATCGGGCTCGGCCCGGCGGCCGACGGCATCTTCACCAGCGGCGGCACGCAGTCCAACCTGCAGGCCCTGCTGCTGGCCCGGGAGGAGGCCAAGTCCCGCCCCGAGAAGTTCACCCGGCTGCGTGTCTTCACCTCCGAGTGCAGCCACTTCAGCGTCCAGAAGTCGGCGAAACTCCTCGGTCTGGGGCCCGACGCCGTCGTCTCCGTCCCCGTCGACGGCGACAGGCGCATGCGGACCGTCGCCCTGGCCGCCGCGCTGGAGCGCTGCGTGGCCGAGGGCGCGGTCCCCATGGCGGTCGTCGCCACGGCGGGCACCACGGACTTCGGGTCCATCGACCCGCTGCCCGAGATCGCCGCCCTCTGCGAGCAGTTCGCCACCTGGATGCACGTCGACGCCGCGTACGGCTGCGGGCTGCTCACCTCACGGACCCGCCGCGCGCTCCTCGACGGCATCGAGCACGCCGACTCGGTCACCGTGGACTACCACAAGTCCTTCTTCCAGCCCGTGAGTTCGTCCGCCGTACTCGTCCGCGACCGGGCCACGCTGCGGCATGCCACCTACCACGCGGAGTACCTGAACCCGCAGCGGATGGCCGAGGAGCGGATCCCCAACCAGGTGGACAAGTCACTCCAGACCACCCGCCGGTTCGACGCGCTGAAGCTCTGGATGACGCTGCGCACCATGGGCTCCGACGGGATCGGCGAACTGTTCGACGAGGTCTGCGACCTGGCCGGGGAAGGCTGGCGGCTGCTGGCCGCCGACCCGCGCTACGACGTCGTCGTACGGCCGCAGCTGTCCACGCTGGTGTTCCGCTACGTCCCGGCCACCGTCACGTCGCCCGACACCGTCGACCGGATCAATCTCCACGCCCGTAAGGCCCTGTTCGCCTCGGGCGAGGCCGTCGTCGCCGGTACGAAGGTCGGCGGCCGCCAGTACCTGAAGTTCACCCTGCTCAACCCCGAAACGACCGCGCAGGACATCCGCGCGGTACTCGATCTGATCGCCGGCCACGCCGAGCAGTACCTGGGAGAATCCCTTGACCGCGCTTCCTGACCCCCACGACTTCATCGGGATCGGACTCGGCCCGTTCAACCTCGGGCTCGCCTGCCTGACCGAGCCGATCGACGAACTGAACGGCGTCTTCCTGGAGTCCAAGCCGGACTTCGAGTGGCACGCGGGGATGTTCCTCGAAGGGGCCCACCTCCAGACCCCGTTCATGTCGGACCTGGTGACGATGGCCGACCCGACCTCGCCGTACTCCTTCCTGAACTATCTGAAGGAACGGGGAAGGCTCTACTCGTTCTACATCCGGGAGAACTTCTACCCGCTGCGGACGGAGTACAACGACTACTGCCGCTGGGCCGCCGCCAAGCTGGACAGCATCAGGTTCAACCAGACCGTTCAGTCGGTTACCCATGACGAGGCCGACGGCCTGTACACGGTCCGCACCGCCGACAGCACCTTCCGCGCCCGCCACCTCGTGCTGGGCACCGGCACCCCCGCGTACGTCCCCGAGGCCTGCCGGGACCTGGGCGGCGATTTCCTGCACAACTCCCGCTACCTGGAGAACAGGGCGGCCCTGCAGGCGAAGCGCTCCATCACGCTGGTGGGCAGCGGGCAGAGCGCGGCGGAGATCTACTACGACCTGCTCTCCGAGATCGACGTACACGGCTACCGGCTGAACTGGGTGACGCGCTCCCCCAGGTTCTTCCCGCTGGAGTACACCAAGCTCACCCTGGAGATGACCTCGCCGGAGTACGTGGACTACTTCCACGCCCTGCCCGAGGACACCCGCTACCGGCTCGAGTCCGGGCAGAAGGGCCTCTTCAAGGGGATCGACGGCGAGCTGATCGACGCGATCTTCGATCTGCTCTACCGGAAGAGCCTGTCGGGGCCCGTCCCCACCCGCCTGCTCACCAACTCCGCCCTGCACAGCGCACGGTACGAGCCCGCGACCGGCACGTACACGCTGGGGCTGCGCCAGGGGGAGCAGGGCAAGGACTACGAGCTGGACACCGAGGGCCTGATCCTCGCCACCGGCTACCGCTACACCGCGCCGGCGTTCCTGGAGCCCGTCACCGACCGGCTCCGTCACGACAGCCGGGGCAGGTTCGACGTCGCCCGCAACTACAGCATCGACACCACGGGGCGCGGGATCTTCCTGCAGAACGCCGGGGTGCACACCCACTCGGTCACCTCGCCCGACCTGGGCATGGGCGCCTACCGCAACGCGTACATCATCGGCGAACTGCTCGGCCGTGAGTACTACCCGGTCGAGAAGTCCATCGCCTTCCAGGAGTTCGCCGTATGACCCGCACGCCCGGATCCTTCACCGTCCGTCCCCTGGATCCGGTCGCCGACGCCGCACTGGTGCACGGCTGGGTCACCCACCCCAAGGCGGCCTTCTGGATGATGGGAGACGCCCGGCCCGAGGACGTCGAGCGCGAGTACCTGGCGATAGCCGCCCATCCGCACCACGACGCCTTCATCGGGCTGCACGACGGGGAACCCGCCTTCCTCATGGAGCGGTACGACCCCACCGAGGTCGAGCTCAAGGGGCTGTACGCGGCCGAGCCCGGCGACGTCGGGATGCACTTCCTGGTCGCCCCGTCCGACACCCCCGTGCACGGCTTCACCCGGGCCGTGATCACCACGGTGATGGAGACGCTCTTCGCCGATCCGGATGTGCGCAGGGTCGTGGTCGAACCCGATGTGACCAACACCGCGGTGCAGGCCCTGAACAGGGCCGTCGGCTTCGAGGTGATCCGGGAGATCACCAAGCCGGAGAAGGAGGCGCTGCTCAGCGCCTGCACCAGGGAGCAGTTCGAGGACGCGATCACAGGAGCCCACCGATGACCCCCCAGACCCCCGCCGACAGCGTCGCCCACCTCACCCCCGAGCGCTGGGCCGCCGCCGACCGGCTGCTGATCCGCAAGGCCCTGGCCGAGTTCTCCCACGAACGGCTGCTGGTCCCCACCCCGCTCGGCGGCGACCGCTACGCCGTGCACAGCGACGACGGGGCGACCGAGTACCGCTTCACCGCCCGCCGCTTCGCCCTGGACCACTGGCAGGTCGACGCGGAGTCCGTCACCCGCCGCCGGCACGGCTCGGACGTCCCGCTGGACGCGCTGGAGTTCTTCGTCGAGCTGCGCACGGCGCTCGGCCTGTCCGCGGAGATCCTCCCGGTGTACCTGGAGGAGATCTCGTCCACGCTGGCCGGAACCGCATACAAGCTGACCAGGAAACCGACCACCGCCGCCGAGCTGGTAGCGGCCGGATTCCAGCCCATCGAGACGGGGGTGACCGAGGGTCACCCCTGCTTCGTCGCCAACAACGGGCGGCTGGGTTTCGCGGTGGACGAATACCGCGCGTACGCCCCCGAGGCGGGGGCCGCGATCCGGCTGGTCTGGCTGGCCGCCCGACGCGATCGAGCCACTTTCACGGCGGGCACCGGACTCGACTACGACACGCTGATCGCCGGCGAGCTGAGCGAGGCGGTCCTCGGCCGGTTCGCGGCCCGGATGGCGGACCTCGGACTCGACCTCGACGACTACCTGCTGATCCCGGTCCACCCCTGGCAGTGGTGGAACAAACTCGCCGTGACCTTCGCCGGGGAGCTGGCCCGACGGCATCTGGTCTGCCTGGGCGAGGGCGAGGACGCCTACCTCGCCCAGCAGTCGATCCGTACGTTCTTCAACGCCGACCACCCGGAGAAGCACTACGTGAAGACGGCCCTGTCCGTCCTCAACATGGGCTTCATGCGAGGGCTCTCGGCCGCGTACATGGAGGCCACGCCCGCGATCAACGACTGGCTCGCCGGTCTCGTCGGGAGTGACACCCTGCTGCGCGAGGCCCGGTTCTCGATCATCCGGGAGCGGGCGGCGATCGGCTACCACCACCGGGCGTACGAGGCCGCCACCGCCAAGGGCTCCCCCTATCTGAAGATGCTCGCCGCGCTCTGGCGGGAGAGCCCCGTACCGGCGCTGGAACCGGGCGAGCGGCTCGCGACGATGGCCTCGCTGATCCACACCGATCACGAGGGCAGCTCGGTGGCGGGCGCGCTGATCGCCGAGTCGGGACTGGACCCGGCCGACTGGCTGCGGCACTACCTGGACGCCTATCTGGTGCCGGTGCTGCACTGCTTCTACGCCTACGACCTGGTGTTCATGCCGCACGGCGAGAACGTGATCCTGGTCATCGAGGACGGAGTCGTACGGCGCACGGTCTTCAAGGACATCGCCGAGGAGATCGCGGTCCTGGACCCGGACGCGGTGCTGCCGCCCCAGGTCGAGCGGATCCGCGCCGAGGTCCCCGAGGACATGAGGCTCCTGTCGGTCCTCACGGACGTCTTCGACTGCTTCCTGCGCTTCATGGGCGCGGGCCTGGCCACGGAGGGCGTCCTCGACGAGGAGACGTTCTGGCGGACGGTCGGCGCGTGCGTCAAGGGCTACCAGGAGTCGGTGCCGTACCTGGCGGACAAGTTCGCGCGGTACGACATGTTCACGGAGGAGTTCGCGCTGTCCTGCCTGAACCGGCTGCAGCTGCGGAACAACCAGCAGATGGTCGACCTCGCCGACCCGTCGGGCGCGCTGCAGCTGATCGGCACCCTGCGGAACCCGATCGCGGGGTGCTGACCCGCCCCCGGTCCCGTCCGCCCCACGGGACGGGACCGGCGGATGCGCATGGCCCCGCATTTCTGTGATCCCTGCCCGATATCGGGCAGATTTCTTGCACTATGCGCCCGCGGCACGCAATATCGACGGGTGCTCGAACGCCGCCCGTCGCATGACGACCTCATCGACCACCTCGTACGCTCCACCGCGCTCCAGCGCGGCGAGGCCGCCAGGGTGATCCTCGAGGTGCTGGCGTACTTCGACGAGACGACCGAGGACTTCGTCCGCCGCCGCCACCGCGAACTGCAGTCCGGTGGTCTGGTGAACACGGAGATCTTCGAGCGGATCGCGGCCGAGCTGCCGCACCGCGCTGTGGCGCCGCAGGAGCTCTCGCTCCGCCAGCTGCGCCGCATCGTCTACGGCTGAGCCGGGCCCGGGCGGGCCGAGCACTCATTGTGTACGTCGATGGAGGGGCAGAGACTCTATGTGCGGAATCGTCGGTTACATCGGAAAGCGTGACGTGGCTCCACTGCTGCTGGAAGGCCTGCAGCGGCTGGAGTACCGGGGGTACGACTCGGCGGGCATCGTCATCACGGGCAAGGCCGCCGCGGGCAAGCCGGGCACCCTGAGGACGGTCAAGGCCAAGGGCCGGGTCCGCGAGCTGGAGGCCCGCGTGCCCAAGCGGTTCGCCGGCACCACCGGCATCGCCCACACCCGCTGGGCCACCCACGGCGCCCCGAGCGACGAGAACGCCCACCCGCACCTGGACGCGGAGAACAACGTCGCCGTCGTCCACAACGGCATCATCGACAACGCCTCCGAGCTCCGCGCGAAGCTCGTCGCCGACGGGGTCGTCTTCCTCTCCGAGACCGACACCGAGGTGCTGGTCCACCTGATCTCCCGCTCGCAGGCCGTCACCCTGGAGGAGAAGGTCCGCGAGGCGCTGAAGTCCGTCGAGGGCACGTACGGCATCGCCGTCCTGCACGCCGACTTCAACGACCGCATCGTCGTCGCCCGCAACGGCTCCCCGGTCGTGCTCGGCATCGGCGAGAAGGAGATGTTCGTCGCCTCCGACGTCGCGGCCCTCGTCACGCACACCCGCCAGATCGTCACCCTGGATGACGGCGAGATGGCCACCCTCAAGGCCGACGACTTCCGTACGTACACCACCGAGGGCTCGACCACGACGGCCACGCCCACCACGGTGGAGTGGGAGGCCGAGTCGTACGACATGGGCGGCCACGACACGTACATGCACAAGGAGATCTCCGAGCAGGCCGACGCCGTGGACCGCGTGCTGCGCGGCCGCATCGACGACCGCTTCTCCACCGTGCACCTGGGCGGTCTGAACCTGGACGCCCGTGAGGCCCGCGGGGTCCGCCGGATCAAGATCCTGGGCTGCGGCACCTCGTACCACGCGGGAATGATCGGCGCCGGACTCATCGAGGAGCTGGCCCGCATCCCCGCGGACGCCGAGCCCGCGTCCGAGTTCCGCTACCGCAACCCGGTCGTGGACCCCGACACCCTGTACGTCGCCGTCTCCCAGTCCGGTGAGACGTACGACGTGCTGGCCGCGGTCCAGGAGCTCAAGCGCAAGGGTGCCCGCGTCCTCGGCGTCGTGAACGTCGTCGGCTCGGCGATCGCCCGCGAGGCCGACGGCGGGATGTACGTCCACGCGGGCCCCGAGGTCTGCGTCGTCTCCACCAAGTGCTTCACCAACACCGTGGTCGCCTTCGCGCTGCTCGCCCTGCACCTGGGCCGCATCCGCGACCTGTCCGTCTCCGACGGCAAGCGGATCATCGAGGGACTGCGCAAGCTGCCCGAGCAGATCGGCCGGATCCTCGAGTCGGAGGACGAGATCAAGAAGCTGGCCGAGGAGTACGCGGGCGCGCAGTCGATGATGTTCATCGGCCGCGTCCGGGGCTACCCCGTCGCGCTGGAGGCCTCCCTGAAGCTCAAGGAGATCTCGTACATCCACGCCGAGGCCTATCCCGCCTCGGAGCTGAAGCACGGCCCGCTCGCGCTCATCGAGCCGGCGCTCCCCACGGTCGCGATCGTCCCGGACGACGACCTGCTGGAGAAGAACCGCGCCGCGCTGGAGGAGATCAAGGCCCGCAGCGGCCGCATCCTCGCCGTGGCGCACCGCGAGCAGGAGAAGGCCGACCACACGATCCTCGTCCCCAAGAACGAGAACGAGCTGGACCCGATCCTGATGGGCATCCCGCTGCAGCTGTTCGCGTACCACACGGCGCTGGCCATGGGCCGTGACATCGACAAGCCGCGCAACCTGGCGAAGTCGGTCACCGTCGAGTAGACCCGCGTTCCGCACCGGGGAGCGGCCCTCGCGTCACGCCATCGCGGACGCGGGGGCCGTTCTCCGTCGGGGGCCGCTCCCGGTACCGGTGGCGGCTCAACTCATGGGCACACGCGGGCGCTGACGGCCCCTCAGAGGCTTCGCGTACGCCAGGGGCATGGGGGAACGGCAGGGACGCCCGCCCAGGGGCGCAGGTGTCCACCCAGGGACGGCGGGTGCCTGTTCAGGGGATGACGATGACGGGGCGCTGGGCGCGACGCGCGAGACGGCCGGCCACCGAGCCGAAGATCCGGCCCACGATGCCGTGGGTGGAGCCGACCACGATCGCGTCGGCCGAGTACTCCCGACCGACCTCCTCCAGCTCGTGACAGATGTCCCCGCCGCGCTCGACGAGCACCCACGGCACCTCGGCCAGATAGTCCGCGCAGGCCAGCTCCAAGCCGAGGACCTCGGTGCGGTGATCGGGTACGTCGACGAAGACGGGCGGCTCGCAGCCCGCCCAGACGGTGGTGGGCAGCCGGTTCGCCACATGGACGATGATCAGCCCGGAACCCAGCCTGCTCGCCATGCCGATGGCGTACGCGAGGGCTCGCTCGCTGGACATGGAGCCGTCGAAACCGACCACGACTCCGTGCCGGAAGGCAGGATCGCATGAAGGGCTCGACTCTTCGACCGTCCGAGGGTCCGACCGTGGGTCGGTTACCTGCTTGCGGTCTGCGGGTTCAGGGATTTCGTGACCGGCCATCGGTGTCTCGGCGAAGAGAGTCCTCGTGAGGAGAGAGCGGTGTGGACGTGTGTCTGCGAGCGGTGAAGCTGTGTCCGGGAACCATCTTCCCAACCCCCTACCCTCAAGGGTACGGCGCCACGCCTCCACCGCCCAGCCCTCGCACAGCGCATGCGGCAATGGAGGGAGCATGCCGGACACGGCCCCGTATGGCAATGCCGGTTGTGTCCTACATCCAGCTCACTCGGACCGGCGGCCCTCACCTCACCGCCTCCTGCCGGCCGCAGGACCGGACCCGGGGCCAGGCGGCCGAAAGAACAACGGGCCCCGCGGGCCCGGCCGTCACGCCGCGCCATCGCTCGACTCCGCTTCGCACCCGTCCCGGGTCGGAGTGGCCCGCGGGGGCACAGGGGCGCATGGAAGCGGTCCGTCATCGAGGTGGTGCGCCGGTCACATGACTGGAATACGCGCACGCAACCGCTGGTTTTCAGCCAACTTCGCACAGACCCCTGTTTCCTGGCGTTCCGGCCGACCAACCCACGTGCCAGCAGGCAGGAATAGACCGCGCGGTACGCTTTGAACCAACACGGACGGGCCATGATCGTCAGGCGCACTTCCCTGAGGGGCCCGCGAGTGGAACGCTTCGTGATCGAATGCTTCGCGCCAAGTTGCCTTGTCGACATAGTGCCGGTGGGGGAACGTGTCACGTCGGCACCACGGAACGCAGTAGATTCGATCATGAGTGTCGAAGACTGGGGACGCGTGCGAGACCGAGGGGAAACGTGCAGGAGCGACAGGCCCGTAGGGACCAGGGAGACGCGAACACCGAGGGGGGCTTAGCGTCATGAGCCAGGACTCCGCCACCGCAACGGAGGCCGCCCGGAAACTGACCGGGCGGCGACGCCGGGAAGTCGTAGCCGTACTGCTGTTCAGCGGCGGCCCTATCTTCGAGAGCTCCATCCCGCTCTCCGTTTTCGGAATCGACCGGCAGGACGCGGGAGTTCCGCGCTACCGCCTGCTGGTCTGCGGCGGCGAGGAGGGGCCGCTGCGCACCACGGGCGGGCTCGAACTCAGCGCGCCGTACGGCCTGGAGGCCATCAGCAGGGCCGGCACGGTGGTGGTACCCGCCTGGCGGTCCATCACATCGCCGCCGCCCGCCGAGGCACTGGACGCGCTGAGGCGTGCCCACGAGGAGGGCGCACGCATCGTCGGACTGTGCACGGGGGCCTTCGTGCTCGCGGCGGCCGGCCTGCTGGACGGCCGCCCGGCCACCACGCACTGGATGTACGCACCGACGCTGGCCAAGCGCTACCCGTCGGTGCACGTCGATCCGCGTGAGCTGTTCGTCGACGACGGCGATGTGCTCACCTCGGCCGGGACCGCGGCCGGAATCGACCTGTGCCTCCACATAGTCCGTACCGACCACGGCACGGAGGCGGCCGGCGCGCTGGCACGCCGGCTCGTCGTACCGCCGCGGCGCAGTGGCGGTCAGGAGCGCTACCTGGACAGGTCTTTACCTGAAGAGATCGGCTCCGACCCGCTCGCCGAGGTCGTGGCCTGGGCCCTGGAGCACCTCCACGAGCAGTTCGACGTGGAGACGCTGGCCGCGCGTGCCTATATGAGCAGGCGGACCTTCGACCGCAGGTTCCGTTCGCTCACGGGCAGCGCACCGCTCCAGTGGCTCATCACCCAGCGCGTGCTGCAGGCGCAGCGTCTGCTCGAGACCTCCGACTACTCGGTCGACGAGGTGGCGGGCCGCTGCGGCTTCCGCTCGCCGGTCGCGCTGCGCGGGCACTTCCGCCGCCAGCTGGGCTCCTCCCCCGCCGCGTACCGGGCCGCCTACCGGGCCCGCCGTCCGCAGGGCGGGGTACTGGAGAGCGCCACCACGGTGATCGAGGCGTCCGTGCCCGCCCAGGGCACGGCATCGGGCCGGCGGGCCGCCACGGCGGCCTCCTCCGGCCCGTCCCCGGTCATCGCGGCGGCGGCCTCCGGTGGTGCGACGGAGCACCTCAGGGCGGATCCCGAGGCGTACGTTCCCGGGCGCCCGGCCCTGCCGGGGCAGCGGAGTGCCCCGTAGGGTGGGGCCCATGAACGACCGCATGGTGTGGATCGACTGCGAGATGACCGGGCTCTCGCTGGCGGACGACGCACTCATCGAGGTGGCCGCACTGGTCACCGACTCGGAACTGAACGTGCTCGGCGAAGGGGTGGACATCGTGATCCGCCCGCCGGACGCGGCCCTGGAGACCATGCCCGAGGTGGTGCGGCAGATGCACACCGCCTCGGGCCTCCTCGACGAGCTGGCCGGGGGCACGACCCTGGCCGACGCGGAGGAGCGGGTCCTGGCCTACGTGCGCGAACACGTGAAGGAGCCGGGCAAGGCCCCGCTGTGCGGGAATTCGGTCGGCACCGACCGCGGCTTCCTGTCGCGGGACATGCCGTCGCTGGAGGGCTACCTCCACTACCGGATCGTCGATGTGTCCTCGGTCAAGGAGCTGGCGCGCCGCTGGTACCCGAGGGCGTACTTCAACAGCCCGGACAAGAACGGTAACCACCGGGCGCTGGCGGACATCCGTGACTCCATCACGGAGCTGCGCTACTACCGGGACGCGGTCTTCGTGCCGCAGCCCGGCCCGGACTCCGCCCGTGCCAAGGAGATCGCCGCGCGGCACGCCGAATCCGCCGGGCAGTAGCGGCGACACCCCTGGTCACGGCCCTGTTAGGGGCCGCCCGGGGGCGCCTGACCGGCCCAGGGGAAAGGGGTGCGCGAGCACCCTCCCGGACCCTGTACACTTTTTCTCGGCCGGTCGGAAACGACCGGGCGACATGGTGGGTATAGCTCAGCTGGCAGAGCACCTGGTTGTGGTCCAGGATGTCGCGGGTTCAAGTCCCGTTACTCACCCTCATCGACGAAGGCCCGACCTGCGAAAACAGGTCGGGCCTTCTCGCGTTCCGGGGACGCCGCGGACTTCTCCGGGGTGTCAGCAGCGTGTCAGTGTGGTGACAGAGCGCTCTGTCATAGTTGTTCTCAGAACGGAACGGCGCACCACCAGGGAGAGGTTCCCGTAGCGGCCCAACGGGATCCCGGCGTCAGCCAGGAGGAGCCTCACAGCTCACGCAGGTTCGAATCCTGCCCTCTCCGCTCCAA
>NZ_JBEZYP010000001.1:0-261385 GCF_040638585.1 Streptomyces sp. NPDC025273 | reverse complement strand
CAAGGAGAGGTCCCCGTAGCGGCCCAACGGGATCCCGGCGTCAGCCAGGAGGAGCCTCACAGCTCACGCAGGTTCGAATCCTGCCCTCTCCGCTCCCTCACAGCGCCACCTGAGCCGGCTCGGCTCAGGTGGCCGCCAGTGTCTCGCGGATGACCAGGAGCCCCTGGTCCATCGTCGCGGCGAAGGCCTGGGCGATCTCATCCGGCAGCACGTCATGGATCCACACCAGGCGACTGCGGTGCTCCCCCTCGGCATGTACCTGGAATGACGCGTTGTCGTGCACGGGGCACATGGTGTCGCCGATGACGGCCCACACGATGCGGTGTGCCTCGTTGTCCCGGGAGATCAGCCGTTCGCGGGCCACCATTCCGTTCGCGAAGGTCACGACCCGCACGTCGGCAGCCGCCAGCTCCGTCCTGACCACGAAGTCGGGCGCCATGCGCGGCGGCCCCTCGGCGAAGTCCCCGATGACCGCCCAGACATCGTCGGCATTGGCCTCGATGGTGATCTCCCTGACGACGGAGGCCACGGTCACGCCACCCTGAGGGCAGGCCGGCGGGATACGAAGAAGCTCACAGGGACTCCGGGCTCGGGGGCGATCAGGGCGGCGCGTCACGCCCGCGCCGGACCGTTCGATCGTAGGATCGGCGGCGGACCCCTGCGTCCGCCGCCACCCGTTCGGAGCTGCATGATCACCCGTACGAGGGCCCCCGTCGCCCTGTGCCACGGTGGGGGGCGGCAGCCCCCGCTTCCAGCGGGCCGGTGGCCAACCGGCCGGCCACCGTCAGGTGCGCAGGCTCAGGGACCGCAGCGAGGCCGTCCGCTCCAGTAGGGCCTCGTCGTGCTCCAGGATGGCGCTCTCGTAGGAGTGCAGCATCGGTGAGGGTTCGACTCCCAGTTCCTCGTTGAGCCGGTGGCGGAACCGGCGGTAGGTCTGGAGGGCGTCGATCTGGCGGCCCGAGCGGTACAGGGCGATCATCAGCAGCCCGCAGAACTGCTCCTGCATCGGGTTCTGCGAGAGGGTCTCCGTGAGCTCAGGCACGATCCTCGCGTACTCACCGGACCTCAGTTCGATCTCGTAGAGGAGCTCCAGGGCGGACAGCCGGGCCTCCTCGTACTTGGAGGCCGCGGTGCGGCAGAGAGGCCCCCCGGCCACCCCGCCGAACACCGGACCGCGCCAGAGCCTGATGACCCGCCGCAATTCCGCGGCGCTGCGGGACGGGTCCGCTTCGGAGCTCGCACGGATGGTTCCGACCGAATCCAGGAAAACCTGGGCGTCGAGTTCACCTGGGTGGATATTGAACTGATATCCGGAAACAGTCGTACTGATTCGATCGGCTGCTCCACCGTCCACCCGGACCAGAGTTCGCCGAAGTCTGCTTATCTGAGCCTGCAAAGCATTGTTCATCTTGTTCGGCGGTGTCGTCCCCCATAATTCATCCGCCAGGGATTCCACCGTCAACAGCCTGCCCGCCGCTGCCATGAAAGAAGCGAACAACAACTGCTGCATGGCCCCCTTCGGCTGGGCGGCATGGTCGCCGGATTTTATTTCTGAGGGCCCAAGAATGAAGAAGTGCATAACCCCTCCGCGAAAGGCACGTTCGGTCATTTGAGAAGACGTCAGGGTGGTGACCATCGTGCCGGTTCAGGGCGCCTGCCGGGCCCGGGCACACGGGAGCTCACCGCTCCCCCGGGGTACGCGGACCGTGACGCCGGCAGCCGTCCGTGTGGTCATCACGGGCGGCGCTCCCCCACGTCACGTTCCCCCTCGCGACCTGCTCGTCTCCCCGTCACTGCGTAAGACGCCGGGCACTCCGAGAGCGTCTACGGGTCGGTCGTGGGCGCCCCCGGCCCCGCACTTCGGGTCGCGCCTTCGCATTTCCGCCGGGCGTCGTCGATCAGCACGAACGAGGGCCCGGAGCGGCCGCTTAAGAACGGATAGACGGATTCCCTGCCTCCGCTTGACTGCGGAGCAGACGTTCGGAGCATGCTTCCATCACCCTTTCGAAGGGAGGACGATGAGCTGGGGCCGACCTCGCGGCCGACTCCGGGTCCGACTTCAAAGGAAACCATTCAATCGGTTTCTTGTATAGGACTCATCGAAGATTCGTTCCCCGACCTCATGTAATACTCACGCAATACTCCACCGGCGCTGTTGCGCATGCGTATTGCACGGGGTTCGGGTGGCCGCGGCGGAGCCGCGTGAATCACTCATTTCATGACCGTCTCGGCGGCGAGCGGGTTCATCGGCCCGGCAGGAATGACCGAAATCGGCTGCAGGCGCGACCCGTGGCCCGCGTGTTCGAGGTTTCGAAGGGTGCTTCCGGCGCGGACGGCCGGTCCTGGGCCGCCGTCCGCGGCTCACCAGGTCGCCGGTCCGCTCCCGTCGGCGCTGCCACCGGATCGGGGACTGGCCGAGATGCATCGCTCCCGCCCTGCTCGTGCGCGGGCGCTCCGGCGCCCGGCCGCACGCCGGGCGCGTACCGCAGGCTCAGGGGCGCGCGTCCGGGGCCGTCGGAGCTCCCGGACCGCGCGCCCCGGGCCGGCCGTCAGACGGTCAGCCGCTCGGCCGCTTGAGTACCTTCGGCGACGAGCACGGGCTTGCTCGCCTCCGAGGCGAGGCGCGGGAGGATCAGGTACCAGAACCGGGTGATCGTGTCCCGCGAGCACCACTGCGTGTCGGTGGCGCCGTCGATCCGGCCCAGCATCTCCAGTCCCGCCACGGTCGCCGTGATCGCGCACACAGCGTCACCCAGCACGATGTCGGATGCCAGGTTCCCCTGCTTCCCGGCGTCGTTCAGCACCGTCTGCACCCAGGAGCGCCACTCCTGCCAGAGCTCGACGCGGCCCTTCCAGGTGGCATCGCTGCTGAGGCGCATCCCGGCCCGGAGAATCACGTCGTCCGCGACTCGCTGCGCCAGGAGGTGCGACGCGTCGATGACAATCTGCAAAGGGCTCGGGCGGCCGACGGAAGTGCTCTTCATAATGTCGTGCAGCATTTGCAGTGCGGCGGACTCCACTGCCTCACCTAATACCTGCTTGTTCCTGAAGTGAAAGTGCAGCGCACCTCCACTGACACCCGCCCGTGAACTGATCTCCGCAAGCGAGGAAGAGGCGAATCCGTCGTGTGTGAATATTTCTGCGGCCGAGACGATCAATAACTGTTTCGTCCGGACCGCTCGCTCCTGCATGGCCATCGGATCCTCCGGTGGAGAGGCTGATTGGTCCGCATAAAATAGCGGCAATTCAGGGTCCGAGGAACCGGACCGTACCGTCTGTGACGTTCCACGTGCATATATGGCCGAAAAATAATGTGCCCGATTTCCGGAATAGCGGCCGTCCTGCCCCGGGCTCGGTGACACGGCGGCGGGTACGCCACTGGCCCACCACCGGCGTACCGGTGGTGGGCCAGGCGAGGGAGACATGCGCGAGTTGCCCGCTCAGGGGCTGTTTCCGCTAGGGAACGATCACAGGTTCTCGGTCACCGCCGAGACCAGCTCGCCCCCCGGCGGCCGCAGCATGGCGGAGCCGCCGTAGAAGGAGGAGACCCCGCCGTCGATGACGACGGCCGCGCCGGTCATGAAGCGCGAGGCGTCGCTGGCCAGGTAGACGGCCAGGCCGACCAGGTCCTGCGGAGTGCCGAATCTACCGACGGGCACCACGTCCAGGAGGCGTCCCGACAACTCCTCGTCGGTGACGAGCACGTCGGTGAGATCCGTGTGGAGCCAACCCGCGGATATCGCGTTGACCCGCACACCCGAGTGCGCCCATTCGGCGGCGAGTGAATGGGTGAGTGCGGTGACGGCAGCCTTCGAGACGGCATACGGGGCGAAATTGGGGAGCCCCGATTCACCGACGATCGAGGACATGTTGATGATGGATCCCCGACCTCTCTCGATCATCGCACCGCCGACGATCCGGCACACCTGGAGAACCGATTCGAAATTGAGCCGCATTTCACGCTGCCACTGCTCCTGGGAGGTTTCCAGGAAAGGGCCCGCGCTGGTGATTCCGCCCGCGTTGTTCACCACGATGTCCAGCGGGCCCAGCTCGTCGGCGGCCCGCCGCACGCCGTCCTCCATCTGATCCGGCTCATGGACGTCGCAGGCGAGCACGAGTGCCCGCCGTCCCAGCTGCCGTACTTCCTCGGCGACCGCCTCCAGATTGTCGATGCCACGGGCGAGAAGGGCGACGTCGGCTCCGGCGGCGGCGTACTCCAGGGCGATCGCGCGGCCGATGCCGCGCGAGGCCCCCGTCACCAGAGCCGTCTTACCGCCCAGGCAGAACATGTGGTCGGTGCCCTGCGTCATCGCAGGAACTCCTCGATCCTGGCCACGGTCTCCTTGAACCGTTCCGCCTGGGGCAGGTGCCCGCTCCCGTCGATGATCGCGACCTCGCTGGTCTCGATCAGGCCGGCGAAGTCGTCCGCGTACGAGGCCGCGACGAGGCGGTCCTCCCGGCCCCAGACGATCAGGGTCCGGGCCCGGACGCGGTGCAGGCGCGCTCCGAGGCCCCGGTCCGGGATCGGCCAGAGGTACTTGCCGGTGCTGCCGAGCGCCCAGACCATGCCGGCGGCGGCCTCGACGGCGGCCTCCGGGTCGGCCGGGAAGGCAAGGGCGGCCTGGGCGACCTCTCCGGCCGGGTCGTGGAAGAGCAGGCCGGGCACCTCCGACTGCGCGGCGGCCGCCAGGGAGGCGACGGGGGCGTCCTCCCGCCACAGGCCGAGCGGCGCGATCAGCACCAGGCGGTCGGCCAGCACCGGGAAGTGCGCGGCGAGTTCGGCACCGAGCATGCCACCGAAGTCGTGCCCGACGACCACGAGCGGGCCGTCGGCGACGAGGGTCCGCACCAGCTCCTCGTAGGCGAGGACGATGTCGGAGAGCTGGTCGATGGTGTGTACGGCGTCGACGTCCGCCGGGCTGGTGCCGGGGAACTCCGGGGCGTACACGGTGTGGTTCTCGGCGAGCCGGGACAGGAACGGGTCCCAGACCAGTCCCATGGCCCCGTGCAGATACAGGAGCGCCGGGCCCGCGCCCGCGACCTTGACCCGCAGGGTGAGCTTCCCGCCCCAGACCTCGGCCGTCTCCTCGCGGAAGGGCAGCTGCCCGGTTTCCGTCGTCACGATGCCTGCACCTCGACCTTCCGCGTAGTGGAACGGGGCGAGCCGCCCAGCCTCTCCGGCCACCAGTGGTGGCTGAATCCCTCGTCCTGCCATATCTTGCGCAGATGCGGCAGCACCTCGGCGGCGAACAGATTCACGTTCTTCTCCACCAGTTCCTTCGGCATCGAGCCGAATCCGAGCATCGCGTGGAGGTTTCCGATGCCGTAGGTCCGGCAGTATTCGACGAGCTGGTCGCGTACGGTTTCCGGGCTGCCCGCGATGACCGTGCCGGCCTCCGCGAGTTCCGCAAAGGTCGACGTACGCATCTTGCTGTACATGCCGAAGTCGGCCGGATCCCTGAGAAGGGCCTTGACGCCGTGGATGTTGATTCCACCGGGCAGGCTCAGCTTTTCCATGGGGATAGCGCCGAGGCCCTTACGGTAGGTATATTCCACGTGCTTTCCGTAGTCCTTCTCGGCCTGCGCGTCGGTCTCGCTCACCGCGATGGTCTGGAGGAATCCCACGCGGTACGGGTTGCGTTCCAGACCGAGCTCGTCCGCGATTTCCCAGAAGCGGTCGAAGATGCGCTTGCCGGTGAGCTTCGCCCCGGCGAAACCGAAGTAGTTGAAGCCGAAGTCCCGCTCCAGGGTGAGCCGCATGGTGCGCGGGTTGCCGATGCCGGTGACCCAGACCGGCGGGCGCTCCTGGAGTGGCCGCGGCCAGATGTTGACCTGGGGGTACTGGTGGTAGCGCCCGTTCCAGGGGAACGGCTCGCGGTCGCCCCAGGCGCGCAGGACCAGTTCGAGGTTCTCCTCGAACCGGCCCCTGACCTCCACCGGAGGCACCCCGTTGTTGATGCTGGCGTCGTAGCTCAGGCCGACGGGGAAGCCCGAGACGAGCCGGCCGCCGCTGATGACGTCGATCATGGCCTGTTCCTCGGCCACCCGCACGGGCTCCCGCGACTTCCCCAGCGAGCGCCCCATCGGGAAGATCGCCACGTCGAGCCCCTCGGCCTCGGTGGCGTAGGCGAGGGCGGCGGCCACGAGGTCCGGGTTCGGCATGAGGTCGTACGAGCTCTGGCCGTGCTCGGTCAGAGCGATGCCGTCGAGTCCGGCCCGTGCGCCGATCATGAGTTCGTCGATGTGGTCCCGCATCGACGTGTAGACGCCCTCCGGGGTCGTCAGCCCGTACGGCGTCGAACACACCGAATCGTGATGCTGCTCGAAGTCCGGTGACAGGAACCTGTACGGCGCCTGCTCGAACATGGTGACCTTCATCTACCCTCCAACGACTTCACACACGTGCACGACGGGCCGGACCTCACAGCTGGGCGACGAGGACGATCGATTCGCCGACGCTCCGGGTGGAATGTCCCTTGCCCGTGGTGTCCTCGACCAGGACGCTCCCGCCGGGGAGGAAGCGCCGCTTCTCGCCGTCGCTGACCCCGACCTCCAGCTCGCCCTGGACGAGCGTCATGATCTGGCGCCGGGGGGCGGGGTGGAGGTCGCCGAAGTAGCCGTCGGGCAGCAGCAGGTAGACGCTCGCCTTGGCCTCCGCCGGGCTGGACATGAACATCGCGGGGGCCGGCGGCGCGAAGTTCTTCTCCGTCACCTCGACCTTCTCCTCGGCGAAGTGGGTCTCCCCCGCCTCGTCCGTGAACATCCGCGTGACGACGATCGTGCGGGTCGCGTCGGCCGACATATGTTTCTCCTTCTGAGAGTCACCAATGACGCCACAATGCGCTGGTGGGCCGAGAATTCGGCCCACCAGCGTTGCGGAGAGGGCAGGATTCGAACCTGCGAGGGCAGAGCCCTTCCGCTCCGAGAAGCGGATCCGTTAGGCCACTACGGCTACCTCTCCCGACGGAACCGGCCTGCTGCCGCGTTCCGTTGGTGCTTCGAAAACTATGGCACGCACCACTGACGCCGCACTGATGCGCTTCTGATGCCGACCCCCGGGAGCCGGCGGCTCTTTCGTCAGTGCCTTATCAGCCGCATGTCACCGTGTTCTGCTTCAATCTGAATCCGTACCGGCACCTCGCCAGCGACCCGTATCAGAAATGGGTAGAGGCTGATGACAGATTCTTTCGCGGCTCCGCCGAATATTCGAGAGCTACCTAAATCTGAGCGACCCGAGGCCCTTGAGGAAATCGTCGTTCAGGAGTTCAAGGACACGCTTCTCATGACCGCCGACGAAGAGTTCCCCATGTCCGAGAGCTTCTTCGACATGGGCTTCACCTCGCTGCGCGTCACCGAGGCCAAGGAACGCCTGGAGCAACGCCTGGGATGCTCGATCAGTTCGACCGTCCTGTTCAACAACCCGACGGCCGAGCAGCTCGTGGAGTACCTGATGAGCGATCTGCTCGCCGACCTCTTCGCGGAGAGTTCCGATGCGGGTGCCTGAATCGCCGGGTACGGACCGGGACAGCGGCGCGATCGCCGTCGTCGGTATGGGCCTGCGCTTTCCCAGGGGCAACGACACGCCCGCCCGGTTCGACGCCTTCCTGCGCGCCGGGTCCAGCGGGATATCGCCGCTGCCGCGCGACCGGTGGGACGTGGACGCGTTCACCTCCGAGGATCCCGAGGCGCGGGGTGCGATCCGTACGGCGGGGGGCGGATTCCTCGACCGGATCGACGAGTTCGACCCGCGGTTCTTCAACATCGCGCCCAAGCAGGCGCCGTACATCGACCCCCAGCAGCGGCTGCTCCTGCAGACCGCGTGGGAGGCCCTGGAGGACGCGGGCATCGATCCGACCCTGGTGTCCGACGGTGGCGTCTACGTGGGGGCCACCCCCTTCGACCAGGCACTGGAGCTGGACTCGGTGCCGTACGACAAGCTGGACGGGACGCTGGCCACCGGGATGGGGGCCTATCCGATGTCCGGCCGGCTGTCGTACTTCCTGCGCTGGCACGGGCCGAGCCTCACCACGGACACCGCGTGCGCGTCCACGCTGACGGCCCTGCACATGGCGGTCGCCGGGCTGCGGGGCGGCGAGTGCTCGGTGGCCCTGTGCGGCGGGGTCAACGCGCTGCACCACCCGAAGATCTTCGCGATCCTCTCGCAGGGGCAGATGCTGGCGGCCGACGGGCACTGCAAGACCTTCGACGAGTCCGCTGACGGGTACGCGCGGGCCGAGGGCTGCGGGGTGCTCGTACTGAAGCGGCTGTCGGACGCCCGGCGGGACGGCGACCGTGTGCTGGCGCTGGTGCGTTCCACCGCGATCGGCCACAACGGCGAGAGCGCCGGGCTGACCGCCCCCAACGGGACGTCGCAGGAAGGCGTGATGCGCCGGGCGCTGGCGGCCGCCGGGCTGGAGCCGGGTGACATCCAGTACGTCGAGGCGCACGGCACCGGCACCCCGCTGGGCGACCCGATCGAGATGGGCTCGATCAACGGGGTGTTCGGCGCCGCCCACCGGGACGGGGAGCCGCTGACGGTCGGCTCGGTGAAGTCGAACCTCGGACACATGGAACCGGTCGCCGGGCTCGGCGGGATCATCAAGGTGATCCTCCAGATGCGCGCGGGCGTGATCTATCCGCATCTGTACGAGACACCGTCGGGGCGCATCCCCTGGGACACCTATCCGGTGGTCGTGCCGACGGAGTGCGTGGAGTGGAAGGCACCGGTCCGCCGAGCGGTGGTCAACAGCTTCGGTGTGGCGGGCGCCATCGGTGTCGCCGTCCTGGAGGAGGCCCCGGCGCACGCCGGTACGCCCTCCGCCACGGACAGGGTGGCCGCCGGTCCCCAGGTGCTGACGCTGTCGGCGAAGAGCCGCCCGGCACTGGCCCGCCAGGTCGAGCGGCTGCGGGAGTTCCTGGCCGAGCACCCCGAGACGCCTGCGGCCGACCTGTGCCGGACGCGCAACACGGGCCGTGCCCACTTCCCGCACCGCGTCGCCGGAGTCGTACGGGACAGCGGCGAGGCCGCGGCGCTGCTGGAGCGCGCGGCGCGCAAGCTGGCCGAGGACGCGCACCCGGCGAGCGACCTGCGCAAGGCGGCGTTCCTGTTCACCGGGTCGGGCTCGCAGTACGTCGGCATGGGCGCGCCGCTCTACCGCCGGTTCCCGGTCTTCCGTGAGCAGGTCGACGCCTGCGACGAGATCTTCGTCGGGCATCTCGGCCGGTCCGTGCGGGACGTGATGCTGGGCACCGCCCCGGACGCCGAGGAGCGGCTCGCCGAGACGGTCTACGTCCACGCTTCGCTGTTCCTGCTGGAGTACGCGCTGGCCGGGCTGTGGCGGTCCTGGGGCATCCGGCCGCACGTGGTCGCGGGTCACAGTGTCGGCGAGGTCGTCGCGGCGACGGTCGCGGGGCTGTTCACCCTGGGCGACGGGGTGGCGTTCCTGGTGGCCCGGGCCCGGCTGATCCAGTCGGTCTCGGCGCCGGGCGGCATGGCGGCCGTGGCCGCGCCCGTGGACGAGGTCCTGCCCCTGCTGGCCCAGGTGCCCGACCTGAGCGTCTGCGCGGTGAACTCGCCGCAGCAGTGCGTGATCTCGGGTGGCACACGATCGCTGGCCGAGGTGGGTGAGGCCCTGCGCGCGCGAGGAGTGCGGGTCACCCCGCTGCGGGTCTCCTCGGCGTTCCACTCGCCGCTGATGGACGAGATCCTGGGCCCGCTGCGCGAGGTGCTGGCCGGGGTGAGGTTCCGCGAGCCGTCCCTGCCGCTGGTCTCGTGCCTGACGGGCGCGGTCGCGACCCGGGGGGAGCTGGCGGACCCGGAGTACTGGGTGCGCCATGTCCGCGAGACGGTCGACTTCGCCGGTGCCATGGGCACGCTGGCGGGCCGGGGGCGCCATGTGTTCCTGGAGATCGGTCCGTCGGCGGCGCTCGGACCGCTGGGCCGGCGCTGCGTGCCCCCGGACCGGCACCGCTGGCTGACCAGCCTGCGCCCCTCGGACGACGAGGGCGCCACGATCCACCAGGCGCTGGCCGACGCGTACGGCGCCGGGCTGAGCGTCGACTGGGCCGCCGTGCACGCCTCCGGGCCGGGCCGGCGCGTCGCGCTGCCGACGTACGCCTTCGAGCGCACCCGCTACTGGCTGCCCGACCAGGTCGGCCGGCACGGGCTGGGCGGGGGCACGGCGACGCATCCGCTGCTGGGCACGGAGGTCCCCCGGGACGACGGAGTACGGGAGTTCGCCACCCGGGTCGGGGCCCGGACGCCCGCCTACTTCGCCGACCACACCTCGCGCGGGCGGCCGTTCGTGGCCGCGGGCGCCTATGTGGAAGCGGTGCTCGCCCTGATGGACGCGGTGCACGGCAGCACCGCCCGGCCGGTCGGGAAGCTGCGCTTCCACGAGGCGCTCTTCCTCGGGGACCGGCCGGTCGAGCTGCGCACCCGGCTGACCGGCGACAGCACTGTGGAGATCGTCAGCCGGGCGGCCGACGGCGGCCCGGAGCGGCTGCACGCCACCGCCGTGATCGAGCCGCCCGTGCGGGACGGGTCCCCCGACGACGCCTTCGTCCGGCGGCTGAGCGACGAGGCGGAGCGAGGCGGGCAGCCGGTGCGGCGCCTGGAGTCCGACGAGGTCCGGGCGGCGTACGCGGCGGCCGGGCTGGACTACGGCCCGCAGTTCTCCCGGGTGGGGTGGGTCGAGCGCTTCGGCGAGGACATCGCCCTCAGCGAGGTGGACGGCCGGGACGTCCCGGCGGCTGACCACATGCCGCCGCCGCTGCTGGACGCGGCCACCCAGGGCCTGGCGGCCCTGGCCGACGACGGCTCGGCGTACATGGCCGTCGGCATGGCACGCGTGCGGGTGTTCAAGAAGCCCCGCGCACCGCGCCTGCGGGCGGTGCTGCGCCGGCGCCCGGCCGAGGACGCCGACACGGCGTTCCTGGTCGACGCCCTGCTGCTGGAAGGCGGGGAACCGGTGCTGACGATCACGGGCATGGCCTTCCGGCGGCTGGCTCCCGCCCCGGGGGACCGGGGCGCGGGACGGCCCGCGGCCGGGCGCCCGCCCGGTACGGCGGGCGGGACCGGGCAGGGGGCCGAGCGGCAGGGCACCACGGCCGCGCTGGTCCGGGCGGAGGTGGCCAGGCTGCTGCGGCTGGAGGACCCGGGGGACATCGGCTCGGACACCGCCTTCCTGGATCTCGGCATGGACTCCTTGACGGCGGCCGAGCTGAGAAGCGTGCTGGAGGCCGGACTCGGGCTGTCGCTGCCCGCGTCGGTCGTCTTCGACCACCCCTCCATCGAGCAGCTCGTGGAGTTTCTGGAAGAGCGAAAGGTCAAGGAGGGGACATGAGCGATCCCATGGAACAGACGGTCACCGCGAGGTCGGCCCTGCACGCGCGGCAGCGCCCCGACGTCGTCGCCCTGGTCGCCGAGGAACGCGAGGTGACGTACGCCGAGCTGCACCGGGAGAGCAACCGCACCGCGCACGCCCTGCTGGGCGCCGGGCTGGCGCCGGGTGCCCGGGTGGCCTACCTGGGCAAGGAGTCCGAGCACTACTACGAGCTGGCCATCGCCTGCGCGAAGAGCAGGACCGTGCTCGTACCGGTGAACTGGCGGCTGATCAAGGCCGAGGTGGACCACATCCTGCGGGACTCGCAAGCCGAGATCATCTTCGTGGAGGCTGAGTTCCTCAAGGTCCTGGAGCGGATGCGGGCGCAGCTGCCCCTGCTGCGGACGGTGGTCGAGATGGATTCCGCGGACGGACGGGCCGCCGGGTTCCTCGCCTGGAAGGCGGGGCTGCCGGAGACCGACCCGGGCCTGCCCGCGGACCCCGAGGAACCGATCGCCCAGATGTACACGAGCGGCACCACCGGCCTGCCCAAGGGGGTGGTCCTCCCCCACCGGTCGTTCTTCACGTTCATCGAGAACATGCGCGAGCACGGGGCGGACTGGATCGACTGGCTGCCCGAGGACCGCAGTCTCACCTGCTTCCCGGGGCTCCACGCGGGCGGGTACGCGTGGTTCCTGCACTGTTTCAACGTCGGGGCGACCAGTGTCGTCATGCGGATGTTCGTGGCCGAGGACGCGGTGCGGCTGATCCGCGAGCAGAAGGTGACGACCGTCTGGGCGGCGCCGGCGATGCTGCGGCTCATCCTGGACGAGCCCGCGGCGAGCCCCGAGGGCTTCGCCTCGCTGCGCAAGATCGTCTACGGCGGTTCCCCCATCGACTACGAGCTCCTGGTGCGCTGCATCAAGGAGTTCGGCGGGTGCGAGCTGGCGCAGGCGTACGCGGCGGCCGAGACCGGCAGCTTCGTGACCTGTCTGACGTCCGCCGAGCACGTCCCCGGCAACCCGGTGCTCACCTCCGCGGGCCGGGTCTGCCCCGGCAACGAGGTGAAGATCATCGACGACGAGGGCAACACGCTGCCGCCCGGCTCGACGGGCCGGATCTGCCTGCGCAGCCCCGCCCGGTTCGCCGGCTACTGGCAGCAGCCGGAAGCCACCGAGAAGATGATGGTCGGCGAATGGCTGCACATGGGCGACGCGGGCTATCTCGACAAGAACGGCTATCTGTACCTGCGCGACCGGATCAACGACACGATCATCGTCGCCGGGCAGAACATCTACCCCGTCGAGATCGAGAACGCGATCCGGGAGCACCCCGACGTGATGGACGTCGCCGTCTTCGGCGTCTCCGACCCGCGCTGGGGCGAGGCGGTACGCGCCGCCGTGGTGCGCCGGCCGGGCCAGGAGACGCCCACCGAGCGGGAGCTGATGGTGTTCCTGCGCGGCCGGATCGCCGACTACAAGATCCCGAACGGCTACGTGTTCCTGGACACCCTCCCACGCAACCCCACGGGCAAGGTGCTGCGCAGGGTGCTCAAGGAGCGGTACGCCCCGTCGGCCGCACAGCGGTGACCGCGCGCCCCCCGGCTCCGTCGGAAACGGCGGGATGGCTCCGCCCGGCGGAACCGTCGCCCGACGCCGAGGCGACCGTCTTCCTCTTCCACTACAGCGGGGGCGGCGTCTCGATGTACAGCCGGTGGCCGGCCCTGCTGCCGCCGAGCGTCGACTGCCGGCGCGTCCAGCTGCCGGGCCGTCAGGACCGGGTGTCCGAGCCGCCGTTCACCGAACTCGATCCGCTCGTGGAGGCGTTGTGCGAGGTGCTGGCCAAGGAGCAGGACGGCCGGCCCTACGCCCTCTTCGGGCACTCGATGGGGGCGATGCTCGCCTACCGGGTCGCCGTCGCGATGGCCCGGCGGGGGTACGAACGCCCCGCGCTGCTCGGGGTGTCGGGGTGGGCTCCGCAGGGTTTCCGGACGATCAGCCGCAAGGCCGCCCACGAGACGGACGAGGCGGTCGTCCAGCTGCTGCGCGAGCTCGGTTCCGTACCGGCCGAGGCGTTCGACGGGAACCGGCTCTCCCCGCTCATGCTCGCCCCGATGCGGGCCGATCTCGCCGTGTGCGCGGATTTCAGGGACGACGGGGCCTCGGTCGACTGCCCGCTGGTCGCCTACACCGGGCGCGAGGACCCGTATCTGGCGCCCGGTGCCATGCAGTCCTGGCGCGCGCGCAGCGCCGACTTCCTCGGCATCCGGGAGTTCCCCGGCGGCCACTTCTTCATCCATGACCAGGGTCCCGGTATCGCCACGGATCTGGCTCAGACGCTGATCCGGCTCCGTGCGAGCTGACGGACCCGACCGTTCCGGTAGTAACCACCAGGAGGAAACGATGTCCGAGCGCACCCCCAACCAGCTCGCGGAGCAGTACATCGCGCTGTGGAACGAGACCGACACGGACCGGCGGCGGGAAGGCGTCGAGAAGCTGTACGCACCGGACGCCGTCTACATCATGTACCGGCGCGACCCGTTCGTGGGCCTCGACGTGATCACCGAGCAGATCATCTACACCCAGGGGATCTACTTCCCCCTCGGCTACCACTTCAAGTCCTCGTACAACGCCATGGGCCACCACAACCTCGTGCGGTTCAACTGGGTCATGGTCTCCAACGAGACCAAGGAGATACAGATGGCGGGCCAGAACACCGTCGTGCTCACCGAGGACGGCCTGATCCAGGCCGACTACCAGTTCCACGAGAAGATCCCCACGGCCTTCGTCTACAACGACGGCTTCGACGAGACGGGCCGGGTGACGCGTCCCGCGAAGCCCACCCTGGTCGGTAACTGAGCCGGTCCCGGCGGCCGGGAGCATCCCGGCCCGGCCCCCGGGACCCCCAGACACGAGCCGGCGCCCGGAGACGAAGTGTCTCCGGGCGCCGGCTGCCGTGCGGTACGGGTCAGGCCGCCAGGGCGGGTTCGGCGGGCAGCAGGACGAGGGGTTCGGCGGAGCCGATGACGCGCAGTTCCTGGCTCCACAGCTCGTGCACCAGCAGGGCCCACACGGCGCTCGCGCCCTCGGGGGTGGAGGCGCGCACCTGGTCGGCCAGGAGCCGCCGCACCGCCGCCGGGTCCAGCCGGCCGTCGTACGGCTGCTCCGAGGAGAGGGTGTCGTAGGCCAGCTGCAGCAGCGGGGTGCCGGGGGCGAGCAGCATCTGTGCGGGCGTGAGCCCTTCCGGCCGCGGATCCGGCCGCGGTCCCGCCGGCCCGGCGGGGGCGTCCCCGGTGCGGATACGCCGGGCGTACGCCAGCACCCCGGAGCGCAGATACGGCATGCGGGCCTCCACGGCCCAGGCGGCGCTGAGGTGGTCGACCGGGCGCAGCCGGTGGGCGGGCAGCCGGTAGCGGGTCTCGAAGTCGGCGAGCGTCTCGGGGCGTCCGCCGACGGTGGCCCGCAGGGAGGCGGCGAGCCGGTCGGCCTCGGAGCCCTGGGCGCGCAGATGGGCCCGGTAGTCCTGCGCGTACAGGCTTTCGCGCAGCCACCTCGGTACGGCCGCGACGGCGTCCACGTACGGGGCGACCCAGTCGTGGCCGCGCGGGCCCTGTTCGGCGCGGCCGAAGCGCGGCTGGCCGGCGAAGATCTCCCTGCCGCCCTCGCCGGACAGGGCGACGGTGAACCCGGCTCCGCGCACCTCCCGGAACAGGGCGTACATGCTGAGGGCGGCCGGGTCGGCGTTGGGCTGGCCCAGGTGCCAGACCGTGCGGGGCAGCAGATCGGCCAGCTCGACGCCGCCGAGGGCGATCTCGTGGTGTGTGGTGCCGCTGCGGCGGGCCGCGGCGCGGGCCGAGCCCTGCCGGGCGCCCGGCCTGCGGCCGCGGTAGGAGACGTGGAAGGTGTGCAGGGGCGGCGCCCCCGTCTCCCTCAGCTGCCGGGCCGCCAGCGCGGTGACCAGCTGGGAGTCGGTGCCCTCGGTCATGACGGCGCAGACCGGGGCGTCCGTCTGGGTCAGCCGCACGATCTCGCGCTGGAGCGGGGTGGCGCCGTCCGGCCCGTCGGGGTGCGGCGCGGGCTCGGGGGCGCGCTCGGCACGGCGGCGCACGACGAGTCCGTGGCGGCCGGTGGCCGACGCGGTGGTGGCGGGCGGCAGGACCCGGATGCCTTCGAGGAGCGTCCGGTTGCCGAGGCAGGCGCCGTTGGTGAGGTACTCGTCGAGACCCGCGTCGCGCCGCTCGGCGGGGACCTGGGAGAAGGCGAGCAGTGCGGACAGCTCGGAGGCGAAGCGCACGGCCCCCGACGGTGCCGTGTGGCAGTACAGGGTCTTCATGCCGTGCTCGTCCGTGGCGAGGACGAGGGAGGGCTCGGTCCGCAGGTCGATCACGGCGACCGCGAACATGCCGTCCAGGTGCCGGGCGAAGCCCAGCCCGTACTCGGCGTACAGGGCGGGCAGCAGGGAGCTGTCGGAGCGGTCGGGGAAGACGTACCCGCGGGCCCGCAGGCGGCGGCGGAGTTCACGGTGGTTGTACAGCTCGCCGTCGAGAGCGGCGACGACGCCCGGGACCTGCGGCGACCGGTACGGCTGTCCTCCGTGGGCCGTCTCCGTCACGGCGAGCCGGTTGCACCCCAGCGACCAGCCGGGCCCCCGCAGCACCCCCCGTCCGTCACGCCCCCCGTGGGCCTGGCGGCTGGCGGCGGCGGCCAGTTCCGCGCTCGTCACCTCGCCGGCGAGTGAACCGAACAGTCGGGACACGGACAACACCCCCAGAACGGTCCGCCGCCGATGAGGGGTGCCGCACCGTGCCCGGCCGGGCACGGGTGGTACGCGTACGCCGGGGCGCCGGTCATTTCCCGCCCTCCCCGCCGCCCGCGGCCGCCGCGAGCGCGCCGGCCAGCGCCGTGCGGATCTCCGCCACGGTCAGGTCCACATCCTCGGGGGTGGTCCGCCAGGAGGTGACCGAGATCCGCATCGCGGCCTTGCCGCCCCAGGTCGTCCCGCCGAACCAGCAGGTGCCGCAGTCCTGGAGACGGGCGATCACGTCCCGGGTGACGGCGTCGTCGTCACCGAACCGGACGAGCACCTGGTTCAGCACGGCCTCGTTGAGGACCTGGACGCCCTCGCAGGCACCGAGCAGTTCGGTGAACCGGCGGGCGTGGGCGCAGCAGCCGTCGATCATGTCGGCGACGCCGGACCGGCCGAGGCTGCGCAGCGCCGCCCACACCGGCAGGCTGCGCGCCCGGCGGGACAGCTCGGGCACCCACTCGATGGCGTCGCGCTCACCGGGGGTGCCGGCCGGCAGGTAGTCGGTGCGGGTCCGCAGCATCGCGGAGCTGTGGGCCTCGGGGCGTGAGACGAAGACGAGTCCGCAGTCGTAGGGCACGTTCAGCCACTTGTGGGCGTCGGTGGCCCAGGAGTCGGCCTTCTCGACCCCGGCGACCAGGTGGCGCAGCGTGGGGCTGGCCGCGGCCCAGAGTCCGAAGGCGCCGTCCACATGGACCCAGGCGGCGCGGCGGTGGGCGAGGTCGCAGATCTCGGAGACCGGGTCGACGGCGCCGGAGTTGACGTCCCCGATCTGGGCGCAGACGATCGTGGGCCCCTCGCAGGCGTCGAGCACCCCGGCCAGCGCCTCGACCCGCATCCGGCCCTCGCCGTCGGCGGGTACGACACGGAGCTGGTCCGAGCCGAACCCGAGGTAGCGCAGGGCCAGATCGACGGTGAGGTGGCGTTGTTCGCCGACCACCACCTGGATCGCGGGCGCGCCCTGGAGGCCCTGCCGCTCGACGTCCCAGCCGGCCTCGGCCAGGACGTGGTGGCGGGCGGCGGCCAGCGCGGTCAGGTGGGCCATGGCGCAGCCGGTCGGGAAGCCGACCGAGGTGCCGGCGGGCAGCCCGAACAGGTCCAGGAGCCAGCCGGCGGCGATGTGTTCCGCCGTGGCGACCGCGGGCCCGAGGTCGAAGATGCCGCTGTTCTGGTCCCAGGCGGTGGCGATCCAGTCGGTGGCGACCGCCACGGGCAGGGTGCCCCCGACGACGTATCCGAAGTAGCGCGGGCCGGAGCTGGCGACGACTCCGCCCTCCGCGGCGGCCCGGCCGAGCAGGTCGATCGTCTCGGTGGGCTCGGTGGGCCCGGCGGGCAGCGGTCCGCCGAGCAGCTTCATCAGTTCACCGGCCCCGGCGGTGGCCCCGGCCGGGCGCTCGCAGACCCCGGCGACATAGTCGGCGGCCTGACCGGCCGCGTGCGCGAGAAATTCCCTTTCCGCAAGATTCATTTCACCGAAGGTAAGGCACGTTGCTGACTCCGCGCTGACATCCATATCCGCCGGGCACACGTTTTCCGAGGGTCAGTTGAGTGTCAGCAGGACGTCAGTCGAGTACTGACATACTCGATTTTCGTCGGCGACAGCCTCACATCCATGGCTACACCGTTCTAGGAGGTACAGCGATGCGATTCCTGGCTTCTGCACGCGCCGCGTCCGAGAAGTTCCATCCGGGTTTGATCGCGGCTCTCGAAGCCATTCCACTTGCCGAACGCGAATCGGCCGACAGCCAGGTGGTGGAGATCTTCCGTGCCCACGCGGGCGCCGGTCTGCTCGTCCCTGAGGAGTTCGGCGGCCACGGCTCGGGCCCCCTCGACGCCGTGCGCGTGCAGCGTGCCCTGGGTGCGCTGTCCCCCTCCCTGGGTGTGGCGACGGTCATGCACCACTTCACGGTCGCGATGCTCTTCAGCCTCGCCACGTCCGCCGACCGGCTCACCTCGGCGCAGTCGAAGCTGCTCTCCTCGGTCGCGACGGACGGGCTGCTGCTCTCGTCGGCCTGGGCGGAGGGCCGGACGGACCAGAACATCCTGCTGCCGGCGGTCGTCGCGGAGCGCGACGGCGACGGCTACCTGGTCAACGGCGCGAAGAAGCCGTGCAGTCTGTCCCGCTCGATGGACCTGCTGACCGCGAGCGTCACGGTCACCGACGACGCGGGGCGCCCGAGCCTGGCACTGCTGCTCATCCCGGCGGACTCGCCCGGGATCAGCGTCGAGCCGTTCTGGTCCACGCCCGTGCTCGCCGCCGCCCAGAGCGATCTGGTGCGGCTGGAGAACGTACGCGTGCCCAAGGAGCTGGTCATCAGCAGTACGCCGGAGGACCAGCAGCGCCTGGACGACCTCCAGACCTCCGGCTTCACCTGGTTCGAGCTGCTGGTCACGTCCGCCTACACGGGCGTCGCCGCGCAGCTGGTCAGCCAGGTGCTGGAGCGCAAGCGCGGCAGCGTGAGCGACCGGGCCGCGCTGTCGGTGCGCCTCCAGGCCGCCGTGGACCTCCAGGAGGGCGCGGCACGCGCCATCGCGGACGGCGTCGACGGCGACGAGGCGGTGGCCTCGGTGCTGGTGGCCCGGTACGCGACCCAGGACCTGCTCGCCGCCGCGGTGGACGCGGCGACGGAGATGCTCGGCGGAATGGCGTTCGTCGGCTCGCCGGACGTGGCCTATCTGGCTTCCGCGGTCCGGGCGCTGGCCTTCCACCCACCGTCGCGCGGAAGTCTCGCAACGGAATTGGTCGACTATTTCGAGGGAGGTCCGCTCCACCTGTCCTGACCTCATCTGTGCACGGGCCGCACGACCCATTCTGCGGAGGAAATCGTGGACCAGAAGAACCCGTTCGAGACGCCCAACACATTCAAGCTGCACCGGGCCGAATATCTCGTGGGCTTCGCACTCTCGATCGTACTGATCATCATCCACTTCGGTGAGATCCGGTGGATCCCCTTCATCGCACTGTTCGCCTACATCGACCTGATCGGCTACATACCCGGGGCGATCGCCTTCCGCCGGAGCTCCGACGGGCGCATCCCCAAGGTGTTCTACGTGCTCTACAACACCATGCACAGCCTGATCACCCAGGCCGCCGTCGTGGGACTGTGGCTCTGGCTGATCGGCCCCGAGTGGGCACTGCTCGCCATCCCGTTCCACGTCCTGGGCGACCGCGGGGTGTTCGGGAACTTCCTCAAGCCCTTCGGGCTCCCCTTCGAACCGGTCTCCGAGCCGCTCTACCAGCGGCTGGTGGACCAGGTGCGGCCCCGGGCGGGGGCGGCCGGGCTGTCCGAGCGGGTACCCGTGGTCACGGTGCCCGACGACGCCTCGGACATCACGCAGGGAGCCGGGCTTTGACTTCCCTGTCCCCGGGTACGGCGGCGGCCTCTCAGGACGAGCTGAGCTCCGAGAGCGGCCGCCGCGCTCTGCGACGCGTGGCAGCCGGCGTCACCGTGCTGACCGTCGACAACGACGGTCTGCGGCACGGGACCACGGTGAGCGCGGTGGTGGCGCTCTCCCGCACACCCCTGGTGCTCGGGGTGTGCCTGCGGGCCTCGTCCACGTTTACCGCGATGGTGCGCAAGGCAGGCGTGTTTTCGGTCAACGTGCTCAATGACCAACAGAGGCATCTGGCACGGCAGTTCGCCGCCCCGGACCGGGGCCACGGCGACGCCCAGTTCGCGGGTGTCGAGTGGACGGCCGACGCCCTGACCGGGGCGCCGCTGATCGGCGGCAGCCTCGCCCACCTGGCCTGCGCGCTGTCCGACTGCCGGCAGATCGGCGACCACGACCTGCTGACGGCAGACGTGCTCGGCGGTGAGCCGGGAAGCGGAACCCCCCTGCTCACCTACGCCGGCCGCCTGCACCCCGAGGGCGTCCCGGACCTCGGCGCGCACACCCGGACCACCCAGACCGCCCAGACCACCAACTAGACATGGAGTGATCCGAGATGGCCGTAGACATACCGATCGAGGCCGACTGGGACAACGCGCCGAACCTGCTGGACGGCGCCGGCTCGCTGTCCCTGACGGTCGATCAGTGCGACCTGGCGTACTGGTTCTCGGCGGTGGCCCAGGGCACCCTGCGGGGGCGTCCGCTGGGGTACGCCCCCGAGGTGACCACGCCCGACCACATGCGCGAGCCCGGCCCGCTGCGGGAGGCGCTGAGCCTGGAGCTGGCCTACCGGGCGCTGGACGAGGAGGCGGCCACCCGCGTGCTGGCCGACTACGTCGCCACCGCGCCCGGCATCCCCGAGCTGGAGTTCTTCTCCACCCAGCTGCTGGACGAGGCCCGCCACCACATGATCTTCCGCAACCACATCCTCGACCTGGACGTGGTGCCCGCCGACCGGCTGATGCCGTGGGTCCGGGAGGTCGGTGCGGAGTACGAGAAGTCGGTCCTCACCCCGATCAAGCAGTTCGCGCAGACAGTGACGCGCGAGGAGGGCGACTTCATCGGCGGGGTCGTGGCGTTCGCCGTGATCATCGAGGGCGTGCTGGCCGCCTCCACCGAGCTCAGCGAGCGCAAGTGGGGGGTCCTGGACCCGGTCGCCGGCGAGATCGCCCGGGGCGCCGCGATCGACGAGATCCGCCACCTCGCGGTCGGCAGCTCGATCGTCCGGGAACACCTGATCAGCCACCCCGAGGACCGCGCGCACGTGCTGCACATCCTGAGCCGCGGACGCGAGCTGTGGGGCGAGATCAACGACCGCGAATTCGTCATGCACCGCGAGGAACTGTTCCAGGAGGGCATGCTCCAGCACCGGGAACTGCTCACCGATTTCGAACTGTTCCCCGGCTGTCGAATGCTCGACACCACTCCGCAATCCCGATGGGATCTGGCGGCCCGCTGGAACGACGAACTGGCCGAATCTCGCCTGAAGTACATGGGCATCCCGGAAGCCATCGATCTTCTGCGTGCACGGGCACCCCGAATCCTGTAGAACTGTCCGTCGGGTTAGGCGCCCGGATTTGGCCGTCGCCCGCACATTCCGTACGAGGAGGAATACATGGCCGTCTCCATCGGCAACGTATGTATCGACACCAACGACCTGAAGAAGGCGTCGAAATTCTGGCAGGAGCTGACCGGATACACCGTCTCGTCCGCCGACGAGGCCACCATGTACTTCGAGGCCCCGCAGAAGGACGCGGTGGGTTTCTCGCTGCAGCTCGTCCCGGAGAAGCAGGAAGGCAAGAATCGCCTGCACCTGGACCTCTTCACGGGTGACCTGGAGGGCGAGACCAAGCGGGCCAAGAGCCTCGGAGCCACCGAGGTCGCGGCCTATGACGGCTGGGTCGTCCTGAAGGACCTGGACGGCAACGAATTCTGTATCTGCGCGTCCTGATCCCGGGCGCCTGACGACAGCGGGGGCGGGTCGGCATTCATGCCGGCCCGCCCCTGCCGCCCGTTCCGGGGCCATGAGGGAGACGTGAGAGAGAACGGTGGACGTATGAACCCTGGATTCGCGTTGTTCGACTCGGCCGTGGGCCGGTGCGGAATCGCGTGGAGCGAACACGGCGTCACCTGCGTGCAGCTGCCCGAGCCGGACGAGGCGGGCACCCGGGCCCGCCTGGCGCGGGCGGTGCCCGAGGGGCTGGAGGCGGAGCCGCCGCCCGCCGTGCGCGCCGCGGTCGACACGCTCGTGCGGCACTTCGGCGGCGCGCCGGCGGACCTCGGCTCGATCGTGCTGGACCTGTCCGCGGTACCGCCCTTCCGCCGCCGGGTGTACGAGGCGGCGCGGCGGATCCCCGCTGGTTCGACGATCACCTACGGGCTGCTCGCGGAGCGGATCGGACAGCCCGGCGGCGCCCGGGCCGTGGGGCAGGCGCTCGCGCGCAATCCCTTCGCGCTGGTGGTGCCCTGCCACCGGGTGGTCCCGGCGGGCGGGAAGCCGGGCGGCTTCTCGGCGAACGGCGGGGTGACCACCAAGCTGGGGCTGCTGGCCGTCGAACGTGCGGCCGAGACGCCCAGGGCGGCACCCGCGGGCGGCCACGCCTTCCCCTTCGACCCGGAGACGGCCCTCGCCTATCTGCGGGGGTCCGATCCGGGACTGGGCGCCCTCATCGACGAGGTCGGCCCGTTCGCGATGCCGGTGAACGGGGCGGCCACCGTCTTCGGGGCACTCGCCGAGGCGATCGTCTACCAGCAGCTCTCCAACAAGGCCGCGGCCACCATCTTCGGCCGGCTGCGCGCGCTGTTCCCGGAGACGAGTGAGGGGCTGCTCCCCGAGCAGGTCCTGAGCGCCTCCGAGGAGCGGCTGCGCTCGGCGGGCCTCTCCCGGGCGAAGGCGGCCTCGCTGCACGACCTGGCCGCCCGGGTGGAGTCGGGCAGGCTGCCGGAGCTGGACGCCATCACGGGCATGGCCGACGAGGACGTCGTGGACTGTCTCGCCGCCGTACGGGGCATCGGGCGGTGGACCGCGCAGATGTTCCTCATGTTCCGGCTGGGCCGTCCGGACGTGCTGCCCGTGGACGACTACGGCATCCGCAACGGCTTCTCGCTGGCCTTCGGCCTGCGGGAGCTGGCCGGGCGCGCCGAGATCGAGGAGCGGGGCGCCCTGTGGCGCCCGTACCGCACGGTGGCCTGCTGGTATCTGTGGGAGGCGGTGGAACGCGCGAAGCAGGGGCCGCCGGCCTGAGCTGAGCCCAGGCCGGGAGCCCCTGCGGGACGACGTGCCCCGTGGGGGTGTCCCTCACCGATCCGCGGTCGGGCCGCCCGCCGCGACCAGCAGCTCTTCGAGCGCGGCCAGCGACGCGTCGGCCTCCTCGCCGGCCGCCACGTCGTCGGGGGCGGCGGCGACGGCGCCGAACATCTCGAAGACGCGCTGCCCCGCCGAGTCGATCTGTTCCGACATCTGCGTTCCTCCTGATTTCTGTCCGGGTGGGCGTCCAGGGCCTCTCGCCCGGATCGTGCCGGGGCCGATACGGACGAAAGGCCCTAGACGGCGTTGCAGGCGCGGAAGATGTGGACCAGCCCCGGGATGCTCGCCCCGTCCTGGAAGGCCAGGTACTCGGGCAGGACGAGGTCGGGGGCCCACTTCTCCTTGTACGCCAGCTGCGTCTGGGCCGGGTAGACGCCCTCGCCGTGCTTCCACAGGTGGCCCATGAACCAGTGGAACGCCCGGCTGTGCCCCGGCAGCGGCGGCCGGGCGTCGAGCGCCGTGAACGGCGTGAAGCCGAAGTGGAGCCAGTGCACGCCCTCCGACTTGAAGGTGTCGATGGCGGTCTTGTTGATCGCCTCCATCACGCCGGGCGGGGAGTCGGGGTGGCGCCGGGTCAGGTCGTGGAGCCAGCCGGCCTGCCGCCCGTAGACCGGGGAGTACGTGATGTAGCCGGTGAGCCGGCCGTCCAGGACGCCGACGAACAGGCGCCGCAGGTGCTGGTAGCGGCCGCCGTACTGGCCTATGAGGAATTCCAGCGGCTTGACCTCCTCGCCCTTGGTGCCCAGCCACTGCTTGTCCAGCGCACGCATCTCCTCGTTCCAGGAGTCGAGCGGGACTTCCTTGATCTCCAGGCCGCTGCGCAGCGAGCGTGAGATCTTGTTGCGCAGCTGCATGAAGGCGGTGCCGCGCAGGGTGAAGTCGTCGAGGCCGACCGCGAACGACGACCCCATCTGGTTGATCGTGAATCCCTGCTCCAGGTACGGGCCGGTGTCGCCGGCCTGGACCTGGACCGCGACGATCTTCCGGTCCTGCGCGCGGGCGAATTCGGTGAACTCCCGCAGCAGCCGCGAGCGGGTCTCCTCCGGGGCGAACGGCCCTGCGAACTGCACCAGATACCGGCCGGTGGTGCGATAGACGATCACACCCGGGGAGTTCTCGGATGTGAAATAGCTGTTGCCGCTGTTCAGTGCGAGAAATGCGCTGGGATTATCCGCGACCGTATACCGCTGGATCGCATCCAGCACGCTGTCGGTTTCTTCCATGACGTCGGTCATGTTCACTTCCGTTCATGCCGGACCATCACCTTCAGTTTTCCGTCAGTTATCGCACAGCTGCGGATACGCTCGCAAGGCTTTTCGGTCCCGAACATGGTCAGGTATGCGTCAGCGGCATGTCAGGCCGCGGCGCCTATTGTTGGTACTCGCCGACCGGATCGAAATCAGGCGTGAATATCACCTGGCCCGGCCGGTTTCGCGTACCGAAAAGACCTGCGAAATGCACGGCATCCCGCAGAAGGCAGGAGTACATGAGCCCGGACGCATTCGATCCTCCCTCTGCCCATCCCGCGGACCTCGACCCGGCTCCGCTGGCGGCCGAGGCCCGGCGGATCGCGGGGGTGGACGAGGACACCCCGCTGCGCTTCCTCACGGACCTGGCGGAACTGACCGCCCGTATCGACGCGGAGGCCCGGCTGCACGAGGCGGGGCGGATCCGCACCCGGACGGCGCTCCGGTCCGCCCTGGTGACCCAGCTGCGGGTCGACCGGATGACCGCCGCCGACCCCGCCGTACGGGAGGTCCCGGTGCGGCCGGTCTTCATCACCGGTCTGCTGCGCACCGGGACGACGTTCCTCCAGCACCTGCTGGCCCAGCACCCGGATCTGCGCGCGCCCCGGCTGTGGGAGACCATGGCGCCGGCCTCGGCCGCGGCGCCCGAGCAGCTGGTCCGGGAGTGCGAGGCGTATATCGAGGAGTACTACCGGGCGGCACCCGACTTCCGGTCGATCCACCTGCTGAAGGCCGGACTGCCCGAGGAATGCCACCGGTTGACGGCGAACGCCTTCCGGCACTCGATCTACGCGCTCCGCTACCGGGTGCCGGGCTACGCCCGCTGGCTCGACGGGCGCTCGATGCGGGACGCCTACGCGTTCCACCGGGAGCAGCTGCGGTGCGTGCTGCGCCGCGACCCGGGCGCCCCCGTGCTGCTGAAGTGCCCCTCGCACCTGTGGCACGCCGAGGACCTGGCCGCCGTGTACCCGGACGCCAAGGTCGTCCGGCTGCACCGCTCCCCGGTGGTGGCGGTGCCCAGCGTGTGCAGCCTGACCGCCGCCGTCCGCTCGGCCCGCTCCGACCGGGTGGACCGGGAGGAGATCGGCCACTACTGGCTGGACCACGCCTCCCGGGCGCTCAACGGGCTGCGTCCTGGCACCGGTCCGATGTCCACTCCCCCGCTCGACCTCGGCTTCCGTGAGGTCGTCAAGGATCCGCTCGGTGCCGCGGAGAGGGTGTGCGACTACATCGGCGTGCCCCTGACCGCCGAGGCCCGTGCGCGCATGAGCGCGTTCATGGCAGCCGAGAACGACGCGACGACCGGCCACCACGCGTACACGCCGGAGAGCTTCGGCCTGACCGAACGCCTCATCGAGGAGCGCTTCGCCCCCTATCTCGCCACGTTCGAACTCTGAATGCGCCATCTACCAGGAGGAGCTGCGATGACCACCGCCCCGACCACCTTCGAAGAGCGCGCCCGGGCCGGCGTCGACGAGGTCAACAAGCTGGCGGGCGAGAACCCCGTCCGCATCGGCATCGTCACCCCGCTGAACGAGCCGGGCGACCCCACGGCCGGTGAGCTGGTGACCCGGGGTGCCTGCCTGGGTGCCGAGTACGTCCGTGAGCGCGGCGGGGTCCGTGGCGGCCGGCAGGTCGAGTTCGTGCTCTACGACGACCAGGCGACGGCGAAGCAGGAGGGCATGGCCCGGTCCTCGGCCGCCCAGATGGTCAAGCTGGCCCTCGTGGACGACGTGGTGGCGGCCATCGGCCAGTGGCACCTGCGCACCACCCCGTCGGTGGTGGACGTCGCGACCCGGTACGGCGTACCGATCTTCGTGGAGAACGGGCACAGCCTGATCACGGCACAGAAGCGGCGCAACGTCTTCCGCTCCTACTTCTCGATCGCCGACCGGGTGCCGGTGATGCTCGACTTCGCCGCGTCCGCCGGGATGCGCCGCATCGGGCTCATCGCCTCGGACACCGTCTTCGGCCAGCAGATGGCCGACACCCTGGTCGAGTACGGCACCCAGCGGCACGGCATGGAGTTCCTGCGCTTCGACTTCCCGCAGGACGACACCACCGACTTCCGCGAACAGCTGAGTGCCATCCGGGACTTCGAGCCGGACCTGTTCATCAACGGCGCCGTCATCAAGACCAACTACCTGATCGTCGAGCAGGCCGCCGAGGTCGGGCTGCGGCCGCACACGCCGATGATGGTCACCTTCGGATTCCCGCTGCGCTCCGACGACTTCTGGCGGCTGTCGGGCAAGGAGGGCGTCGGCACGATGTGGCCGGGGATGCGCTACCGGCCGTCCTGGAAGGGCCTGACCGACACCGGCCGGTGGTTCATCGACCGCTATGTGGAGCGCTACGGCACCTTCCCGCCGGACACCGCGCTGACCCACTTCACCGATGTCACCATCATCGCCGCCGCCCTGGACGCGGCCCGCTCGGACAGCCGGGAGGACCTGCTGGACGCGCTGGAGGCCATGGAGTTCGACACCTGGTGCGGTCCGCTGCGCTTCGGCCGCGGCCCCGCCCACTGGCACCACAACGCTCCGGAGCTGGCACTCCTGCAGTACCAGGAGTACCAGCAGAGCTTCGACGACTCGGCGATCATCTACCCGCCGCAGACCGCCACCGCCGCCTATCTGCCGCCGTCGTCCGCCTCCGCGGGCTGACCGGCCCGACCCTCTGCTGCCGAGGAGACTCAGCGTGTCGACAGTGACCACAGGCCCCCAGGACCGGCCCCCGACGGTGGCGCACACCGTGGTGGCGAGCCTGCTCGGCCATGGCGTGGACCGGGTGTTCTGCGTGGCCGGGGAGAGCTATCTGCCCGCGCTCGACGCCTTGTACGACACCCCTGCGATCGATGTGGTGACCTGCCGGCACGAGGGGTCCGCGGCCTTCATGGCGCTGGCCGACGCCAAGCTGACCGGGCGGGCGGGTGTCTGTCTGGTCAGCCGCGGGCCGGGCGCGGCGAACGCCGCCGTGGGCGTGCACGCGGCGGCCGAGGACGGCTCGCCACTCGTGCTGGTGGTGGGCCAGGTGCCGGTGGACGAAGCGGACCGGGAGGCCTTCCAGGCCATGGACCTGGGGCGGCAGTTCGGCGGCACGGCCAAGGCGGTGTGGACGCTGCAGGACCCCGCCTCCGCCGCCGAGTTCACGGCCCGCGCGATACGGGTCGCCGAGTCCGGCACCCCGGGCCCGGTCGTCCTCGGGGTGCCGGAGGACGTCTGGGCGGCGGCCGATCCCGTGGGCGTACCCTCCCGGGCCCGGGCCACCGGACCCGCCGTACCGGACGCGGAGGGCCTGCGCCGGATCCGTGAGCTGCTGGCGGCGGCCCGCCGCCCGCTGCTGCTGGCCGGGGCGGGGCTGGAGGGTGCCGAGGGGCGCGCGGTGCTGCGGGCGGTGGCGGAGCGGCACCGTCTGCCGGTCGTCACGAGCAACAAGCACCAGCACCTGCTGGCCAACCGGCACCCCTCGTACGCCGGTCATCTGCACAACGCCACCCAGGCCGACCAGCTGGCGGCCCTGGACCGGGCCGATCTCGTCCTGGCGGTCGGCACCCGGCTGGACACCAGCACCACCAAGCGGCGGCGGTTCCCGGCCCCCGACCCGGCGCACCCGCAGCCGCTGGTGCACATCCACCCCGACCCGGGCCGGATCGGCCTCTTCCACCGGCCCGAGGCCGGGTTCGCCGCTGACCCGGTGGCCTTCCTGCGGGAGCTGGCCACCTGGCCGGCCTCCGGTGCGGACCGGCTGGACTGGCGGGAGGAGCTGCACTCCCTGGAGGTGCGCAAGGCGGTCTGGCAGCCGGTCGAGGCCGGGGACGGGGTGGTGTTCGGCGCCGTTCCGGCGGCCCTGGACGAGCTGACGGACGGCGAGGTCACGGTGGTCGTGGACTCCGGGACCTTCACCAGCTGGGTCTACCGCTATCTGCGCTTCGGGGAGCGCGGCCGGCTGCTCGGCATCAGCTCCAGCTCGATGGGCTTCGCCGTGGGGGGCGCGGTGAGTGCCGCCCTGCGGGCCGAGGGCACCCCGGTGGTGGCCGTGGTCGGCGACGGCGGCTTCCTGATGAACGGCGGTGAGCTGATGACCGCGTGCTCCCTGGACCTGCCGGTCGTCTACATCGTCTCGAACAACGGCAGTTACGGGACCATCCGGGCCCACCAGGACCGGACCTTCCCGAACCGGACGATCGCCACCGATCTCGCGAACCCCGACTTCGCCCGGCTGGCCGAGTCGTTCGGCGCCCTGGGGCTGACCGCCCGCACCCCGGCGGACGTACGCCCCGTACTGGCCAAGGCGTTGGCCCATGGAGGACCGGCGGTGGTGGAGGTGCGCACGAGTCTGCGGCACCTCAGCCCGTACCGCCGCCCGACGGAGAGCGAGGACCGAGCGTGACTGCGGCGATGGACGAATCCGGAGGCTCCGGACGGTGGCACGAATCCGTCATCGACCTGATCGGTGACACCCCGATGGTGCGGCTGCGCAGGGTGGCCGAGGGCCTGGCCCCGGCCGTCGTGGCGAAGCTGGAGTACTTCAACCCGGGCGGCTCGTCCAAGGACCGCATCGCCCTGCGCATGATCCTCGCCGCCGAGGAGGCGGGCCTGCTGCGCCCCGGCGGCACCGTGGTGGAGCCCACCTCGGGCAACACCGGCGTCGGGCTCGCCCTGGTGGCCCAGCAGCGTGGCTACCGCTGCCTGTTCACCTGCCCGGACAAGGTGTCGACGGACAAGATCGCGGTGCTGCGGGCGTACGGCGCCGAGGTGCGGGTCTGTCCCGCCTCGGTCCCGGTGGACCACCCGGACTCCTACCGCAGCACGGCCGCCCGGCTGGCCGCCGAGATCCCCGGCGCCTTCTCGCCGAACCAGTACGCCAACGCGGCGAACCCCGAGTCGCACTACCGCACGACCGGTCCGGAGATCTGGTCCCGGAGCCGGGGCGGCGTCACCCACTTCGTGGCGGGCGTCGGCACCGGCGGCACCATCTCCGGCACCGGCCGCTATCTCAAGGAGGTGTCCGGCGGCCGGGTCCGGGTGATCGGCGCCGACCCGGACGGCTCGGTCTACTCCGGCGGCACCGGGCGCCCGTACGTCGTGGAGGGCGTCGGGCAGCCGTCGCTGCCCGGCTCCTACGACCCGGCGGTGCCGGACCGGATCATCAAGGTCTCGGACGCCGACTCCATCGCCATGACCCGCCGGCTGGCCCGCGAGGAGGGCATCCTCACCGGGGGTTCGGGCGGCATGGCGGTGGCGGCGGCCCTGGAGGCGGCCCGTGACGCGGGCCCCGACGACGTCGTGGTGGTACTCGTCCCGGACTCCGGGCGCGGCTACCTCTCGAAGATCTTCGACGACGCCTGGACGGAACGCTTCGGCTTCGCCGACCAGCCCGGCGAGGGCGCCCGGGTCAGCGACCTGCTGGACCGTCAGAACCCGCGCCGTGAGCTGGTGTTCGTCGGTCCCCACGAGTCCGTGACCGCCGCCGTGAAGCTGATGCGCGAGCGGAACCTGACCCATCTGCTGGTCGCCTCCGCCCCGCCCCCGGTGCGGCTCCCCGAGATCCAGGGCGTGCTGACCCCCGCCGCCCTCGCCCGGAGCCTGGCCCGGGGCGCGGTCGGCCCGGACGACCAGGTGGCCGACCACATGGAACCGCCGCCGCCCCCGGCGGGTACCGGCCGGCTGGCGGCGGACGTGCTGGCCACGCTCGCCGATGCCGGGGCCACCGCCGCCGTCGCGGTGGCCGGAGGCCTGCCCGAGGGCCTGGTCACCGAGGCGGACGTGCTGGCCCTCCTCGGGTGACAGCGACCGACCGACAGCTTCCGACGAAGGCGAGAAGAGGCAGACATGGCACAGATCCTCTCCTACGAGGACCCCGCGGGCCGGGTGCGCGGATGGCTGGCGTACGACGGTGACACCGCCCCGCTGGGGGCCGGCGGCTGCCGGATGCGACCCGGCCTCGGCGCGGCCGAACTGGCCGGGCTGGCACAGCGGATGACGCTCAAGCAGCGGGTCCTGGGACTCAACGTCGACGGTGCCAAGTGCGGCGTCGACCACGACCCGAGGGCCGCTGACGCCGAGGAGGCGATGAGCGGCTTCCTGGCCTTCCTCCACGACGAGCTGCACCGGCGGTTCAGCATGGGCTCGGACATGGGGACCCGGTGGGACGACCTCCAGCGGCTCGCCGCCGCCCAGGGAGTCCCCTCGGTCAAGTACGCCGTGAAAACCGCCCAGCGCCTCAGCGACCAGGACTTCTTCGCCCGCATGGCGAGCCTGGACGAACAGGCCGGGCTGCTCACGCTCAGTGGCCGGCGGGCGGGCCACGTCCTCGCGCACGCGGCGATCGGTGCCGCCCGGGCGGCCGGCGGCTCGGGGCGTCTCTCGGTCGCCCTCCAGGGCTTCGGCACCCTGGGCCGGGCCGCCGCCTGCACCTTCCTGGAGGAGGGTGTCCGGGTCACGGCGATCGCCGACGAGTACGGCTGTGCGGCCGACCCCGCCGGGCTCGACCTGGAACGGCTGCTGCGCAGCGCCCCCGGCACGCCCGTCCATGAGCTGGCCGCCGGGCGCGCCCTGCCGGGGAGCTCGTCGCTGTTCGGGGTGTCCGCCGACGTCCTGGTGCTGGCCGCCGGTGCCGACGCCGTCGGCGCGGAGCAGGCCCGCACGCTCGGCTGCCCGGCGGTCGCGGTCGGCGCCAACCACGGGCTCACCGAGGCGACGGAGGACGCCCTGCACACCCGGGGGATCCTCGTCGTGCCGGACTTCATCGGCGGCATCGGGGGGTCGGCGTCCATGGAGGCGCTGTTCGGCGCCCGTACGGTACCGAGCGCCGCCCAGGTGCTAGCCCGGTCCGCACATCTGGCCCGCCAGCTGGTGGACGAGCTGTTCACGGTGGCCCGCCGGCACGCCGAGAGCCCGCGCTCGGCCGCGCTGCGCCTGGCGGAGCGCACCCGGATCGACGCCGCGGCCCCGCCGTACGGCACCTGCCCGTATCTCAAGCCGAGCGACCTCTGAACCACCCCGTTCCAGCCTCTGACGCCCGTCCTGAGGGGATGCCATGACCACCCACGCCCACCCGGAATCCGCCGCCGAGCCCTGTCGGCACGAACGCGGCCACATCACCGACTCCCGCTTCTACGGCAACCGCTACGCCTCGCCGGACAGCCGCCGCATCTTCTGCGACGTCTGCCGCAAGCAGCGTTGGCTGGACATCGAGGCCGCGCTCGCGCTCGCGCAGGCCGAGATCGGCATGATCCCGCAGGACGTGGCGGACACCATCGCGGCCACCGCCCGCCTGGAGCACATCGACCTGGACGACGTGCAGCGGGAGATCGAGCGCTCGGGCCACTCGCTGGTCGGGCTGCTGCGCGTCTTCGAGGAGGCCTGCGGCCCGGACGCCGGGCAGTACATCCACTACGGGGCCACCACCCAGGACATCCAGGACACCGGGCAGAGCCTGGAGATCCGCGATGTGCTGGACGTGCTCCAGGCCCGGCTGACCGCGCTCGTCACGACCTTCGCCACGCTGGCCGAACAGCACGCCGAGACCCTGGCCCTGGGCCGCACCCACGCGCAGCCCGCCCTCCCGATGAGCTTCGGCCTGAAGGTGGCCGGCTGGACGGACGAGCTGCTGCGCCACCACGAGCGCGTCGAGCAGCTTCGCGAACGCGTGTTGGTGGCGCAGCTGTTCGGCGGCGCGGGCACCATGGCGGGCTTCGGCGAGCAGGGCCCCGACCTGCTGGAGCGCTTCGCCCGCCGCCTCGGCCTGGACACCCCGACGATCGGCTGGCACGCGGCCCGCGACCGGCCCACCGAGTTCGTCAGCACCCTGGCGATGGTCACCGGCACCCTCGGCCGGATCGCGGACGAGATACGCACGCTGGTCCGGCCCGAGTTCGGGGAGCTGACGGAGGCCTGGCGGCCCGGCAAGGTCGGCAGCAGCACCATGCCGCACAAGCGCAACCCCGAGCGCCTCGAACAGGTCGTCGTGATGGCCCGGCTGACGGGCGCGCAGGCGAGCGCCTCCTTCGCCGCGCTGATCGGCGACCACGAGCGGGACGCCCGCGCCCTGAGGATCGAGTGGTCCTGCGTACCCGATGTGTCGCACTACTGCCTGGCCGCCTGCGAGATGATGCTGGAGAGCGCCACCGGGCTGCAGGTGCACGAGGACCGGCTGCGGGACAACACCGAGGTCGCCGCCGACCACGTCATGTCGGAGCGGCTCATGCTGGCGCTGGGCCGCCAGATGGGCAAGCAGCGGGCGCACGAGATGGTCTACGACATCACCCAGCAGGCGCAGACGCAGTCCCGGCCGGTCCGGGCGGTCCTGGAGGAGCACGCGCGGGCGGCCGGGATGCTGGCCCCGGCGGAGCTGGACGAGATCTTCGACGCGTCCGGCTACATGGGGTCCTCCGCGGTGCTGACCCTGCGCGCGGTGGCCGACGCCCGCAAACGGCTGGCCGTCATGGACACCGTGTGAGCCGGGCGGAGCCGCGGGCCCGGCGGGCGCGCGGCTCCGTCACGTCAGCCGCGCCCGGCCATGGCGCCGCCGTTGATCTGGACGATCTGCCCGGTGAGGTATCCGGCGTCCGGTCCGGCCAGGTGGGCCACGGTCGCGGCGACCTCCTCGACGGTGCCGCCCCGGCCCATCGGGGCCTGCGCGGCGCGGCCGGCGTGGAAGTCCGGGGACATCCTCTCGCCGTAGAACTCGGTGTCCTGGATGTAGCCGGGCGCCACGATGTTGGAGGTGATCCCCTCCGGCGCCAGGCGCAGCGCCAGCTCCCAGGACCACGGGTGCAGGGCCGCCTTGGCCGCGCCGTAGGAGCCCGAGCCCCGCAGCGCGGCGATCGATCCGACGGTGACGATCCGGCCGCCCGGCCGCCGCAGCGCGGGCAGCAGGGCCTGGGTCAGCAGCACCACCGGGAGCACGTTGCCGGTGAAGTTGGCCGTCCAGTCCCGGCGTACGCCCTCCAGGTCGGTGGCCGGGGCCGCGGCGAGGTTCCCGCCCGCGTTGTTGACCAGCACGTCCACGGGCCGCCCCGGCGCGGTGATCTCGCGGGCGGCCCGCTCCACGTCCTCGGGCACGCTCAGGTCGGCCACCACGACCTGGGTCCGCCCGGCTCCGGAGATCTTGTCCAGCGCGTCCGCGGCCTCCCGCAGCCGGTCGGCGCGCCGGCCGATGAGCACCAGGTCCGCTCCCGCCGCTGCGAGGCGCTCCGCCACCGCCCGTCCGATGCCGGTGGCGCCACCGGAGACAACCGCGAGTGTGCCCACGTCGAACCTCCCCCGCCCGCTCGGGAGCGGGCCTCGTGCGGTCGCGGCCGTGTCCACGGCCGCGCACAGCTGTCCTCGCAATCTACGGCCAACTCCCCGAGAGGCGCTTGAATATGAGGAGATATTTCAGTGTGTACGCGCTCGCGGTGATCGTGCCCGGGGCGGTCGCCGCATGGCTGCTGGTCCGGCTCACGGACGGCTCGGGCGGCTCCTCGCCGTCGGCCGTTTCGTCGGGCGAGGCCGCCTACCGGCTGCTGCTGGCCGCAGCGGCCGTCGTCGCGGTGGCGGCGCTGGGCGGCTGGCTGGCGCGCCGGGTCGGGCAGCCGGCGGTGGTCGGTGAGCTGGCGGCCGGTATCGCGCTCGGCCCGTCGGTGCTAGGCGCGCTGGCGCCGGGGCCGCAGGAGTGGCTCTTCCCGGCCGCGGTCCTGCCGCACCTGGACACCCTGGCCCAGTTCGGCGTCGTCTTCTTCATGTTCCTGGTCGGGGCGGAGCTGCCCTCGGGTTCGCTGCGTACCAGCGGACGTGTCGGGATCCTGATCGGGCACGCGTCCATCGCCATCCCCTTCGCGATGGGCACGGCCATGGGGCTGTGGCTGATCGACCGGTATCCGCCGGTGCACGCGAGCCGGACGGCGTACGTGCTGTTCATCGGCCTGGCCGTGTCGATCACCGCGTTCCCCGTCCTGGCCCGGATCCTGGCCGAACGGGGGCTGCTCGGCACCCGGCTGGGGGCGACGGGCATGACCTCCGCCGGGATCAGCGACGTCACCGCCTGGGTGCTGCTGGCCGCGGTGATCTCGACGGTGCGCGGCACCTCGCTGACGGCGGCGGCTCTCTCCATCGTCTGTGTCACCCTCTTCGCCGTCCTCATGCTGGGGGTGGTGCAGCCGCTGGTAGCCAGGGCGGTGGCCCGGGCCGACGCGAGTGAGCTGTCCAAGGACGCGCTCTGCGCCGGACTGGTCTTCCTCGTGCTGATGAGCGCGTTCGCCACCGACCGGATGGGGCTGCACGCGATCTTCGGGCCGTTCATGGCGGGAGCGATCATGCCCCGCGGCTCCCGGGTGATCGAGGACCTGACCCACCGGATCCAGGGCGTCACCGTGTGGTTCCTGCTGCCGCTGTTCTTCGTCACCGTGGGGCTCCGCACCGACCTGGGGAGCCTGAGCGGGGCCGGCACCTGGCTGGTGTGCCTGCTGATCATCGCCGTGGCCGTGGTCGGCAAGGTCGCGAGTGCGACCGTGGCGGCCGCCGCCACGGGTGAATTCACGAAACGGGAGTCGCTCGCACTCGGCGCGATGATGAATTGCCGGGGCCTGACCGAACTGATCGTGCTGAGCGTGGGTGTCCAGCTGGGCGTGCTGAACGCCGAACTCTTCTCCATGTTCGTCTTCATGGCCCTGGTCACCACCGCCATGACCGGGCCGCTGCTGCGCCGGCTGCTGCCACCCGCACCCGCCCAGGACACCGCGCCGACGGCACCCGCGGTGCCCACAGGAGTTCGGCGAAAGGCTATGTGACGGAGCATCAGCCCGCTGTCAGCGCGGTGGCAGCGGGCTCTGTCATAGTTGTTCTCGGAAGCGGGAGGAAAGCGGAAATCGCTTCCGGGAGAGGTTCTCGTAGCGGCCCAACGAGTTCCTTGTTCTATAGGGAAAGGCCTCACGGCCTGCGCAGGTTCGAATCCTGCCCTCTCCGCCGGATCCGTGCCGAATTGACGAGGTGTCACTCATGCACGACGCGAACGCGTTGATCGGCACGGCCGAGGAATCCGTGCGCCGGCTCGGGCGCCGGGGTTACGCGCTCGACGTGCCGCTGCTGGAGAAGCTGGTCCAGGAGCGGGCGCGCAGCATCACCCGCGCCGACGAACTGCGCGCCCGGATGAACCGGCTGACCCGGTCCATCCAGGACGCCCCCGCGGCGGACCGCCCGCGCCTCGCCCAGGAGGCACGCGCGGGCAAGGCGGAGGTGCGCGAGGCGGACCGGGCGCGGCTGGAGAGCGAGTCGGCCCTGCACACGCATCTGCTCACCGTCCCGAACCTCCCGCTCGACCGGGTGCCGGAGGGCGGCCCGCAGGACGAGCCCCAGGAGGTACGGCGCTGGGGCGCCGCCCCGGACCTCGCCTTCACCCCCCGCGACCACGTCGAACTGGCCCGCTCGCAGGGCATCCTGGACCCGGACCGGGCCGGCAAGCTCTCCGGGGCGCGGTTCGCGGTGCTGCGCGGGGCGGGGGCCGCCCTGGAACGCGCGCTGGCCGCGTTCCTCCTGGACCTGCACACCCGGGAGCACGGCTACCGCGAGTACAGCCTGCCGCAGCTGGTGACCCGGGAGACGATGACCGGCACCGGGCAGCTCCCCAAGTTCGAGGAGGACCTCTTCCGGACCTCGGTCGGTGAGCGCGAGCTCTTCCTGATCCCGACCGCCGAGGTGCCGCTGGTCAACCTGTTCCGCGAGGAGACCCTGGAGGCGGCCGAGCTGCCGATGGGGCTGACCGCGCACACCACGTGCTACCGCTCGGAGGCCGGCTCGTACGGCAGGGACACCCGGGGCCTGATCCGGCTGCACCAGTTCTCCAAGGTCGAGCTGGTCCGGCTCTGTCACCCCGCCGACGCCGAGGCCCAGCTGGACCTGCTCCTCGGCCATGCCGAGGAGTGCCTGCGCCGCCTTGACCTGCACTACCGCGTGGTGGAGCTGAACGCGGGCGACCTGGGCTTCTCCGCCCGCCGCACCTTCGACCTGGAGGTGTGGCTGCCGGGCCAGCAGGCGTACCGGGAGATCTCCTCCGTCTCCGACTGCGGTACGTTCCAGGCGCGCCGGGCCCGGATCTCGGTCCGCACGGGCGGGACCAGGGAACCCCTGGTCACCCTCAACGGTTCGGGCCTCCCCCTGGGCCGCACCCTGGTGGCCCTGCTGGAGCAGCACCAGAACGAGGACGGTTCGCTCACCGTCCCGCCCGCCCTGGTCCCCTACACCGGCTTCACGGCCATCGCTCCCGACGGCACCACGGTCCCCGCCTGACCGGCGGCAGGGCCCCGCGCCGCCTCAGGAGGACTCGCGCACCACCAGTTCCGTGGGCAGCACGATCCTGGGGCGTTCCCCCGCGCGGTCCCCGGAGCGGTTCGCGATCTCCTGGAGCAGGACCCGGGCCATCGTGCGGCCCATCTCCTCGATCGGCTGGCGGACGCTCGTCAGCGGGGGGTCCATGTGGCGGGCCACCGCCGAGTCGTCGAAGCCGATGAGCGCCACGTCGTCGGGGATGCGCCGGCCGGACTCGCGCAGGACCTGTCGGGCGCCGGCGGCCATCACGTCGGAGGCGGCGAAGACCGCGTCCACGTCGGGGCGGCGGACCAGCAGCTCCCGCATGGCACGGGCGCCGCCCTCCTCACTGAAGTCGGCGGGGGCGATCAGCCGTTCGTCCGGATCGAGGCCGGCGGCCGCGATCGCCTTGCGGTAGCCGTCGAGGCGGCGCTGCGCGCCGTACACGTCGAGGCGTCCGGTGATGGTGGCGATGGAGCGGCGGCCCCGCGATATGAAGTGGTCGACCGCGGCGCGGGCGCCCTCGAAGTTGTCGGAGTCGACGGAGGGCAGCGTCTCCGCCGCGTGTCTGCGGCCACTGATCACCGAGGGCATGCCCAGCTGTTCCAGCAGATCGGGCAGCGGGTCGTCCGCGTGCACGGAGACGAGCAGCACGCCGTCGACGCGGTGCGCGGTCAGGTACTGGGCCAGCCGGCGGCGCTCGCGGTCGTTGCCCGCGAGGGTGAGCAGCAGCTGCATCTCGGTGTCCGCGAGGGCGGCCCCGACACCGCGCACGATGTCGGAGAAGTACGGCTCGGCGAAGAAGCGCGTCTCGGACTCCGGGACGACGAGCGCGATGGCGTCCGTACGGTTCCCCGCGAGCGCGCGGGCCGCCCGGTTGGGCACGTACCCCAGTTCCGCGACGGCAGCCTCGACGGCCTCCCGGGTCTGTGCGCTGACCCGCGGCGAGCCGTTGATGACGCGTGAGGCCGTGCCACGCCCCACCCCGGCCCGCGCCGCCACTTCTTCGAGCGTGGGCCGCCCGCCACTCCGTACTCGCGCTGCCGCCATGGCTGCCTCCCGTTCGCGGTCAATTTCTCACAGCGGGACAAGGCAAACCAAGTCCCTCCGTCCGATCCCTTGACACTTGTCCGGACCGACCGGTCCCTCCGCAGCGCCACCCCTCCTGGGAGCGCTCCCAAGCCTACGGGGTCACCGTGTCGAACGGGTCGGGCGGGCACAGAAAAGCGGGGCCCGGCCGACGGCCGGGCCCCGCGATCCGTCCAGGTCAGAGGGTGCCGTCGCGCGGGGGCAGGGCGTGGCGGCGGATCACGTCGGAGTACCAGTGGGCGCTCGCCTTGGGGATGCGGCGCTGGGACGCGTAGTCGACGTACACGGTGCCGAAGCGCTTCGAGTAGCCGTACGCCCACTCGAAGTTGTCCATCAGGGACCACAGGAAGTAGCCGCGGACGTCCGCGCCGTCGGCGATCGCGCGCTGCACGGCGTCGAGGTGCCCGTGCAGGTAGGCGATCCGCTCGGGGTCCTCGACCTTGCCCTCGGGCGAGACGTAGTCGTCGAAGGCCGCGCCGTTCTCGGTGACCATCAGCGGCAGGTCCGGATGGTCGCGGGTGACGTCCATGAGCAGGTGGTAGAGCCCGTCGGGGTCGATCGCCCAGTTCATCGCCGTGCGCTCCTTCCCCTCGGCGAGGTGGAAGGCGATGTGCTCGGAACCGGGCCACGGGGAGTACGCGCTGTTGCCGTGTCCGTCGTCGCGGGCGTCGCCGGAGCCGTGCTCGGGCGCGGAGACCAGGGTCGGCGTGTAGTAGTTGACGCCGAGGGCGTCGAACGGTCGCGAGATGGTGGCGAGGTCGCCGTCCTGGACCAGCTTGGACCAGTCCACCACGTGCGCGGTGTCGGCGATCAGGTCCTCGGGGTACTCGCCGCGCAGCATCGGTCCGGTGAAGACACGGTTGCCGACGGCGTCGATCCGGCGGGCGGCGTCCACGTCGGCCGCGCTGTCGGTCAGCGGGCGGACCTGGTGGAGATTGAGGGTGACCGAGGTCTGCGCGGCAGCGGGGAGTTGGGTGCGCAGAACCTCGATCGCCCGTCCGTGGGCGAGATTGAGGTGATGGGCCGCCTGCAGCGCCGCCGCGGGCTCGGTGCGGCCGGGTGCGTGCACACCGGATCCGTAACCGAGGAAGGCCGAGCACCACGGCTCGTTGAGGGTGGTCCACATGCCGACGCGGTCGCCGAGGGCGCCGGAGACGATGGCGGCGTAGTCGGCGAAGCGCTCGGCGGTCGCGCGCTCGGGCCAGCCGCCGGCGTCCTCGAGCTCCTGGGGCAGGTCCCAGTGGTAGAGGGTGGCGACGGGCATGATGCCGGCGTCGAGCAGCTCGTCGACGAGCTTGCGGTAGAAGTCCAGGCCTCGCTCGACGGCGGGACCGCGCCCGGTGGGCTGGACCCGGGACCAGGAGACGGAGAAGCGGTAGGCCTTCAGGCCGAGCTGCTTCATCAGCGCGACGTCGTCGCGGTAGCGGTGGTAGTGGTCGGCGGCGATGTCACCGGTGTCGCCGTTGCGGACCTTGCCGGGGGTGCGGCTGAAGGTGTCCCAGATGGACGGCGTGCGGCCGCCTTCGGCGGCGGCGCCCTCCACCTGGTAGGAGGCGGTGGCCGCGCCCCAGAGGAAACCCGTGGGGAAGTTCGTTGCCTCGGGCGCCTGCTTCGGGGTGATGTCGGGTCGTACTGCGGTCATGCGGGAGCGCTCCCAAGAATGGACGAACACGGACAGGGAAGAGCGGGGACCCCGGGACCCGTACGGCCTGTGGTCAGGTACAGGCCGTACGGGACGGCCGGGGTCGGACCGGGGGTGGATCGGCGGGCCCTGGGTCAGCCCTTGACGGCACCGGACATGATTCCTCCGACGATCTGCTTACCGAAGATCACGAAGACGACGAGCAGCGGCAGTGTGCTGATCAGCGCGCCCGCCATGACGATGCTCTGGTCGGGCACGTAGGAGGCGCTCAGCTGGCCGAGGGCCACCTGGAGCGTGGGGTTCTGCTGGTTCAGCGCGAGGTACGGCCAGAAGAAGTCGTTCCAGGCCTGCACGAAGGTGAGCATGCCGAGCACCATCATGGCCGGGCGGGCGACCGGAAGCACGATGCTCCACACGATGCGGAGGTTGTTCGCGCCGTCCACCCGGCCCGCTTCGATGAGCTCGTACGGCAGTGCCTCGATCAGGTACTGCCGCATGAAGAACACGCCGAAGGCGCTCACCAGGGTCGGGAAGATCACCGACTCCAGCTGACCGCCCCAGCCGATGTCGGACATCATCATGAACAGCGGTACGACGCTGAGCTGCGGCGGGATCGTCAGCGTGGCGATGACCACCGTCATCAGCGCGCCGCGGCCCTTGAAGCGCATCTTGGCGAAGGCGTAGCCGGCCAGGGTGCAGAAGAACAGCGTCGCGAGGGTGATGCTGCTGGACACGATGACCGTGTTCAGGATGGCCTTGCCGAGGCTGGCCTGTTCCCAGGCCGCCTGGAGGTTGTTGAACAGGTTCCCGCCGGGGATGAGCGGCGGGGTGGTGTCCAGCACCTCCTCCTGGGTGCGTGAGGCGGCGACGAGCGTCCAGTACAGCGGGAAGAGCGAGCCTAGGCCGACGACGGCCAGGGCGAAGTAGGCGAAGGGCCCTGCGTGGTGCTGGCGGCCCGCGCCGGGCTTGAGACGGCTGCGGCGCGGGGGCTCGCTGCGGGGCGCGGACTTGGCGACCCGGCGGTCCGCGGCGGTGGTGGGGCTGGTCGTGGTCATGGGTATCGCTCCCCGTCAGGCCGCGGTCTTGCGCATGAGGCGCCCGACGAGCCAGTTGATCGCGGCAATGAGCAGCAGCAGGACGAGCATGGCCCAGGCGACCGCGGCGGCCGGACCGAGGTGCCCGAGGTTCCAGCCGTAGTTGTAGAGGTAGATGCTGAGCGTCTCGTACTGGTTCTCGGTGCCGCCCTGCGCTCCGATGGGGCCGCCTTCCAGGAGCAGGGGCTCACCGAACAGCTGCATGGAACCGATGGTCGAGATGACGATCGTGAAGAGGATCGTCGGCCGGAGCGAGGGGATCGTCACGTTGCGGAACTGCTGCCAGCGCGAGGCTCCGTCGAGTGAGGCCGCCTCGTACAGGTCGGACGGGATGGCCTGCATCGCGGCCAGGTAGATCAGTGTGTTGTAGCCCGTCCAGCGCCAGATCACGATGACCGCGATGGCGATGTTGGACGTCCAGTGACCGTTGGCCCAGTTCGTCTCGCCGACGCCGAAGAATCCGAGCACCCAGTTCAGCAGGCCGCCGTCCGCCCGGAACACCAGGGCGAAGACCAGGGCCGCGGAGGCCACCGAGGTGGCGTACGGGGTGAGGATCACGGTGCGCCAGAAGGTGCTGGCGCGCAGCTTGTAGTTCAGCAGGTGGGCCAGGCCCAGCGCGATCATCAGCTGCGGGACGGTCGAGATGACGCCGATGACGAAGGTGTTGGTGACCGCGGTCCAGAATTCGGAGTCCTGGAGGATGTTGCTGAAGTTCTCCCAGCCGACCCATTCCATCTGGTCGAGACCGGTCATCTCCACCCGGTGCAGGGCGATCCAGCCGGTGTACAGGAGCGGGTAGAGCCCGAAGGCCCCGAAGACGAGGAAGAAGGGCGCGATGTAGGCGTAGGGCGATGCCTTGTCGTCGAATCGCCACAGCCGGCTGCGCCAGGCCTGGCGGCCCGGGGTCATGGGCTTCGGAGCGCGGCGGCCGGGCCGTGATCCGTGTGCGGCCCGGGTGGGGGTCGAGGTTGCCACAGGTGGGAGTCCTTCCCTGGGGTGTGCCGACACCGCAGGGGCAGGCCGGACCTCTGGTCAGGTCCGGCGGAGGTGTCGGGGACGGTGCGCATGCCGGCAGGAGAAACCGGCACCGGTGCGGGCCGGCCGGGACGCGTCGTACGGCGTCCCGGCGGCCCGCACCGGAGGGGATCAGCCGATCACCTTGTCGATGGCCTTCGTGGCGGCGTCCCAGGCGTCGTCCGGGCTGGTGCCCCGCTGCTCCATGTTGTTGATCTGCGTGGAGATGGAGTCCTTGATGACGCCGTCCTTCGGGCCGAGCACGGCCGCGGGGATGACCTGAGCCTCTTCGGCGTAGATCTCACCGATCGGCGCGTTGTTGAAGTACTCCAGCTTGGCGGTCTTCACGTCGGGGAGCTCGTAGGCGCCCTTGTTCGACGGGAAGAGGCCGGCGGCCTTGAACACGGCGGCCTGCTGCTCGGGCGCGGTCAGCCACTTCACGAGCTCACCGGCCTCCTTGACGTGCTTGCCCTTGGCGGGCACGGAGAGGAACGAACCGCCCCAGTTGGCCGCGGTCTCACCCGGGGTGCGGGCGATGTCCCACTTGCCCTTGAACGCGTCACCGGAGTACGTGGAGATCTGCGCGGCCATCCACGCCGGGCAGGCCACGGTGGCGATGCTGCCCTTGCGCAGGGCGTTCTGCCACGGGACACCGAACTGGGCCAGGCCCTGGGTCAGGCCCTTGTCGACCGCCTCGGCGGCGAGGTCCCAGCCCTTCTTGACACCGGCGCTGTCCTTGTAGATCGCCTTGCCGTCCTTGGAGTAGTACTGCTCCGAGTCGGAGCTGACCACGCCGTTGTACATGGCGCTGGCGGAGTCCATGAAGAAGGTGCCCTTGGGGGCCTTCTTCTTGAACTCCTCACCGAGCTTGAGGTAGTCCTCCCACCCGCCGGCGAGCTTGGCGGCGACCTCGGTGCGGTCCGCCGGCAGACCGGCCTGCTCGAACAGGTCACGGCGGTAGCAGATGGACATCGGGCCGATGTCGGTACCCGCGCCGATGACCTTGCCCTCGTCGGTGCTCGCCTGCAGCGACTTCCAGTTCACCCACTGGTCGGTGTCGATCACCTTGGAGAGGTCCGCGAACGCGTCCGCCTTGGTGTCGACGAGCTCCTTGACGCGGCCGACCTCGATGCCCTGTACGTCGGCCAGCCCGCTGCCCGTGTTGAGCTGCTGGAGGAACTTGGGGTAGTAGACCTTCTCCTCGGCCGTGACGTTTTCCTTGACCGTGATGTTCGGGTGGAGCTCGTGGTACTTCTCGAAGAGCCCCGCCTCCTTGTAGCCGAACTGGCCGAAGTCGGCGACGGTCAGGGTGATGTTCCCGTTCGCGTCGGCCTCGTCGGACTCCGAACCGGAATCGCTGCAGCCGGTCAGCAGCAGGGCGGTGGCCGTGAGGCCCGTGGTGGCCATGACGGCGGTTCTGCGGCTTCGACCTGCGACGGTGCGGGTGATGCGCATTCCACTACTCCTTGTTCCAGGGTGGGACTGGCGTTCAATCTGCTCGGCATACGCGCTGGTGGTGCGTGCCAGTGGTACGGAGAGGACATGGGCTGTGCCGTCCCCGTACGAGCGAAAAACCTCGTTCGATATGGGAGCGCTCCCATGCGCTGATGCCGGAACATTGCTGCCTCAAGGGGGTGGGTGTCAAGAGTTGAAGACGCTTCCGTTGCCCGAGTGTGTCCTGCAAGTCACGCGACCGTGTCCGACCGAGGGCTTGCGTTAACCTCCGCGTCCTGCATGCCGCACACGCTGGTCCGGCAATTCCCCCTGGTCAGAGGGGTGTTGGGTGCTGAAGCCGTGCTCCGCGCGGGATTCCTGCCGCGCTCGGGGCGGATTGGTTCGGACACGCGCCCCACGCTCCCGCCGCCCGGAAGGCGCACGCCGGAAGATGAACGGGACACGGCGTCGTGGGGGTGCCCAGGGGGCTCCGAGGACGGTTTCGCGTTCTACCCCCGAACTCCGGTGCGCGGTGGGGAGGTTCCGCTTGAGCGGGTTTGCGTGCCCGGGGTGGGGGCCGGGAGACGGGACCCGTGCGGGAAGAACGGGGGGCACACCCGGCCGGGTGCGGGGTGTGCCGGACGTCGCCGCCCCGGGCCCGCAAGGCGCCGGACCGCGCACCGGGCCGTCACGAGAAGGTGCCGGGTGGCGGAGCGGGTGACGGCCGGGCGGCCCCGTCGGTGACGACGGCGGCGCCGCCGGTGAAGCCGACGAGGGTGCGGCCGTGTTCGACGCGGCCGGGGTGCGGGTCGCCCGCGACCCGCCGGGTCAGCTCGGCGACCGCGATCGGCAGGTCCGAGGCGACCAGGACCGCGTTGCCGAAGCGGCGGCCCCGCCAGACGGCCGGATCGGCGGCCAGGGCCAGTTCGGGAAAGACCGAGGCCGCCGTGGCGACCTGACCGCGGAGGTGGGCGAGCGGCGGACCGTCGGCGAGGTTGGCGGCGTACTGACCGTCCGGCTTCAGGACCCGGCGCACCTCGGCGAGGAATTCGGCGGAGGTGAGGTGGGCGGGGGTGCGGGCGCCGCTGAACACGTCCGCGATGACGAGGTCCGCCCAGTCGTCCTGGATTCGGCCGAGCCCGTCGCGGGCGTCCGCGGAGCGCACCCGTATCCGGGCCTGTGGGTCCAGCGGCAGTTCGCGGCGCACCAGCTGGACGAGGGCCGCGTCGATCTCGACGATCTGCTGGGTGGAGCGGGGGCGGGTCGCCGCGATGTACCGGGCGAGGGTGAAGGCCCCGCCGCCCAGGTGCAGGACCTGCAGGGGCTGGTTCGGGGGCGCGGCGAGGTCGATGACGTGGCCGAGCCTGCGCTGGTAGGCGAACGAGAGGTACGAGGGGTCGTCCAGGTCCACGTGGGACTGCGGGGCGCTGTCCAGCAGCAGGGTCCAGGCGTGCGGCCGTTCACGGTCGGGGACGAGCTCGGCGAGGCCGCCGTCCACCGTCACGGCCACGGGCTCCGGCCTGCGCTCGGACCGCTTCCGGGCGCTCGTACCTCTGGCCGGCGCTGCTCGACGTGCCACGCCCTCGTCCTCGTTCACCTGTGCGGGCCGGTCCTGGGGCGGGCCGGCGACGGCGGGATGTCCGCCCACCCGGCCATTATCGCCTCAGCGGCAGTTGTCGGCCGCCTCGATGAGCCGGGCCGCCTGGTCGAGGGCGGCACGGAGCACGACCGGGTCGGTGACCCGGGAGTCCTCGGCGGGCGGCAGGAGCCAGCCGCCGCCGGTGACGGGCGGTTCGGCGGGGATGCGCAGCCCGCGGCCGTCCGTCCGCGTACAGGCGCTGCCGGGTACGTCCCAGGCGTCCGCCGTACCGGGCGGCACCAGGAAGCCGAGGGTGGCGCAGGCGCCGTCGTGCAGGACCGGGCCGACGGCCTCGTGATCAGCGCCCCGACGCAGGATGTCGACGGCCTCCAGGCCCTGACGTGCCGGGACGGTCACCAGGTCGCACGGTGCGGTTTCCGGGCCGATGTGCGGCAAGGGAACCCCTCCTCTCGTCGCCGAACGGAGCTACGCCCCGTTTCCTCATGGCCCAACGCGCCGACGGCGTCAAGGGCTACGGCGGCACACCGCCGCAAAGGGTGGCAGTTCATGGCAGATCGCGGGCGAGATGTCTGCCTTATGGCGAAATACAACATACGCGTCTCGCCGCAGCAGGTACGTTCTTGCTCCGCCGGGACACCGGAAACAGGCGCCCGGCTGCACCAGAGAGGGCCCCGCCATGGTGACACGGGCAGTTCCCAACCTCGTCTTCCGCCGTCTGCGTGGACAGCGCTCCGCCGGTGAGTTCGCGGCGGCCGTCCGCAGGGCGGCCCGCGAGATCGGTGAACAGGTCGCGTGCGACGCCCGGTACATCGGACGCGTGGAGTCCGGCGAGATCCGCTGCCCCAACTACGCGTACGAGCGGGTGTTCCTGCACATGTTCCCCGGGGCGACCCTGGCGGACCTGGGCTTCCCGGACCGCGAGAGCGTGCGCGGCCGGGGGGCGCGCCACGCACCCCGTTCCTCCCTTTCCCCCCTTCCCCCCATGCTCGACAGTGACATCGACGAGGAGTGCGACGTGCTGCGTCGCGTGTTCATGACCAGCGGCACCACCACGGTGGCAGCCGCGTCCCTGGGCCTGTGCGGCGGAGCGTCCGCCGCCGGCCCGCTCATCACCGTGCCCGCACAGCGCCGGGTCGGCGAGGCCGAGGTGAGCGCCGTCGAGGAGGCGGTGCGCCAGATCCGGCGGCTCGACGACCGGCACGGTGCGGACGGGCTCTACCGGCGGGCCGCCGAGCCCCTCCGGGCCGCGTACGCCCTGCTCGACGCGGGGACCGCGGCCCGTCGCAGTACGGCGGACCGGCTGCACGCGGGCGCCGGGGAGCTGGCCATCTCCGTGGGCTGGCTGGCGCACGACTCGGGCCGCCTGGAGGACGCGCGCTCGCACTACGCGGAGGCGCTCGCGACGGCGCGGCTGGCCGGGGACTCCGCGCTGGAAGCGCACGCGTTCTGCAACGCGTCGTTCCTGGCCAGGGACATGGGGCGGGCCCGGGAGGCGGTTCGCGCGGCGGAGGCCGGCGGGCGCGCGGCCCGCCCGCTCGGCTCCCCCCGGCTGCTGGCCCTGCTGGCGCTGCGGGAGGCGGGGGGCCGGGCCTGGCTCGGGGACCGTACGGGGTGCGAGCAGGCGATCGGGCGGGCGCGCACGGCGTTCGACCAAGGGGCGGGCGCGGCGGACCCCGAGTGGATGAGCTTCTTCCGGGAGGCGGAGCTGGAGATGCTGGAGGCGCAGTGCTGGTCGGCGCTGGGCGACTGGCCGAGGGCGGCCCGGCACGCCCGCCGGGCCACACGGCTGCAGGACCCGCACTTCACCCGGAACCTCGCGCTGTACCGGGCGCAGCTGGCCGGTGACCTGGCGCGGGCGGGGACGGCCGACGAGGCGTCCGCGGCGGGCCACCAAGTGCTCGACCTGCTGGGCCGGGTCCGCTCCTCCCGCATCCGGGGGATGCTGGCGAGCGCGGTACGGGTGCTGAGGCCGCGGGGCGGCCCGGAGGTCGCGGCGCTCCTGGAGCGCTACGAGGAGCTCCCGCGGTCCACGGGGTGACCGGCGGGGACGTGTTCGCGCCTGCGGGTCCGGGCCGGGCCCGGACCCGCAGGTACCGGGGTCACCGGTCCAGGTGCCCCGTGTCGTTCCAGCGTTCCAGGGCCGGCATCCCGTACGCCCACCCCAGCACCGACAGCGACGTCGGCTCCAGCCGGACCCGGGCGGCGAAGGAGATGTCCTCGCCGAGCCACCGCGCGCCCAGCGTCCGCAGGATGTGCCCGTGGGCGAAGACCAGGACGTCCCGGTCGGACGAGCGCGCCCAGTCCACGACCTCGTCCGCGCGGGCCGAGACCTCGGCCAGGGTCTCGCCCCCGGGGACGCCGTCCCGCCAGATCAGCCAGTCCGGCCGGTCCGCCTTGATCTGCGCCGGGGTCAGCCCCTCGTAGTCCCCGTAGTCCCACTCCATGAGCGCGTCCCACGGCTCGGCCCGTTCGCCGAATCCCGCGATCGCGCACGTCTCGGCGGCCCGGACGAGCGGGCTGGTCCGCACCTCCACCCCGGGCAGCCCGCCCCAGGGCTCCCGGTGCAGGCGTTCGCCGAGCAGCTTCGCGCCCTCGCGGCCGGTGTCGAGGAGGGGAATGTCGGTCCTGCCGGTGTGATTGCCCTGGACGGACCACTGTGTCTGGCCGTGCCGGGCGAGCAGGATGCGCGGTGCCATGACGGCTCTCCCTGAAAATACTGAGATCCGATGATCCGGGGACCCTAGGATCTGATGGGTCCCGGGACAGCGGTGTCCGGGACGGCGACGGGGCGGAAACGTCGGCACGCCGGGGGACGGTGCGGACGAGGCCCCGCTCCATCATCTCCCACACGCCCCGATGGCAACCCGCGGGGCACTGTCCGCGTCCCTCCCTCCGCACGGCCACGGACGTTCGCAGTGAACGCCCACGGGGAAGACGGGCCGACAACCGCCGTACGGTTGAACGCCCGCCGTCGACCGCATGAACATGGGGAGAGCCATCGGATGTCGCACGCCACCGCCGGGACACCCTCCCGCGTCCACCGGCCCCGCTGGTGGACGGAGCTGCCTCTGATAGCGGTGGTGTACGGGCTGTATTCGGCGGGCCGGCTGCTGGTCCGGGAGGACGTGCCGGCGGCGGTGGAGCACGGGCTCGCCATACTCCGCCTGGAGGAGGCGCTGTTCCTCGACGCCGAGCACCCGCTCAACCGGCTGCTGACCGCCCACCCCTTCCTGGGGATACCCGCCGACTTCGCGTACGCCTCCCTGCACTACCTGGTCACCCCGGCCGTCCTCGTATGGGTGTTCCGGCGCCGGGCCGCCGCCTACCGGGCGGCCCGCACCTGGCTGATGGCCTCCACGCTCATCGGGCTGATCGGCTTCACGCTGATGCCGACCTGCCCGCCCCGGCTCCTCGACGCCCGTCACGGATTCGTCGACACGATGGCCCAGTACAGCTCGTTCGGCTGGTGGGGCGCGGGGGCGAGCGCCCCGCGCGGGCTCAGCGGCATGACGAACCAGTACGCCGCGATGCCGAGCCTCCATGTCGGCTGGGCGGTGTGGTGCGGGGTCCTGCTGTGGCGCCACGGACGCCACCCGCTCCTGCGGGCGGCGGGCGTCGCGTACCCGCTGCTCACCGTGCTCGTGGTGATGGGCACCGCGAACCACTACTTCCTCGACGCGGTCGCGGGTGCCGCCGTGATGGGTCTGGGAGCACTGCTGACCAGGCCGGTCATGCGGGTGGCCGACCGGTTCAAGGACCGTGCGCGGGCGGTGTTCCGACCGTCCGGCGCTCCCGTCCCGCCCGCACGTTCCGCGATTGTCAGTGGCGAATGCGAGACTTCCGCGGGTGAGCGAATCCCCGGCCAGCGGACCCCCTCCGCAGATTCCAGCGACGCGGCCACCGGCTCCGCAGCCGAAGCCGCCGGCGACGACGCTCCGGCAGCGGCTCGCTGAGCTGCGCGGCCCGTCCGTCGCGCCGCATCCGCTCGACGCGCGTGCGCTGGCCGCCCTCGCCGCGAACCCCGGCTGCAAGCGGCGCGCCCTGCTCGACGGCGCGGGGGTCGACAAGGGAGTGCTGGCCGCCTCGCTGGGCTCCCCCGCCCCGTTCGGCCAGTCGCAGTTCGCTTTCGTCCGGGGCAACGCCTTCGAGAGGAAGGTCAAGGCCGACGGCGGTACGGAGCTGCTGCGCCTGCTCTTCGAGCGGCTCGGCAGCGGGGCGGACGCACCGGGCGAGGCCGCGGTGCCCGATCTCACGGCCGCCGGGCCCGAGGGCCGGGCCGCGCGTACGGCGCTGGCGCTGCGCGAGGCCACGGCGGCGGGCGGCTGGGCCCTGCTCGACCATCCGATGCTGGCCCTGGAGGTGGCGGGCTCCCCCGCCTATCTGGAGCCGGACGCCGTGGTGGTGCACCCCGACGGCACCTGGACGGTCGTCGAGATCAAGTCCTTCCCCATGATCGACAGTTCGGCGGACGCCGCGAAGGTCGGGGCGGCGGCCCGCCAGTCCGCGGTGTACGTCCTTGCGCTGGAAAGGATCGCCGGCGTCACCGAGGGCGCCGAGGTCGGGCACCGGGTCCTGCTGGTCTGCCCGAAGGACTTCTCCAACCTGCCGACCGCGTCGGTCGTGGACGTCCGCAGGCAGCGCGCCGTCACCCGCCGCCAGCTGACCAGGCTGACCCGTGTCGAGGACATCGCGGCAGCCCTGCCCGAGGGCACGACGTTCGACCCGGGGTGCTCCCCGGAGGAGCTGGGCAGCGCGGTCGCCGCGGTCCCGGCGGCGTACGCCCCCGAGTGCCTGGCCGCGTGCGAGCTGGCCTTCCACTGCCGGGCGAAGGCCCGCGCCGAGGGGGCGGTGGAGACACTCGGCCGGAGCGTGCGGGGCGAGCTCGGCGGCCTGACGACGGTCGCCGGGGTGCTGGCCGCCGCGGCCGGCAAGGAGGGTGATCCCGCGGACCCGACGGTGGCCGCGCTGCGGCGGGCCGCGGCGCTGCGCGCGGAAGCACTGGAGACACGGAGCGGCGGAGCGGCATGTCACTGATCACCACCCTGGCCCGGCTGGAGGCGGTGGACAGCGGGCGGGCCCAGCCGCTGACCACGGTGCGCCACCGCCATCTGACCGGCCGGCCGCTCGTGCTGGTGCCGCTCACCACGGCGGGCGAGGCGGGCGCCCCGCTCGGCGCGCTCGTCGGCACCGACCGCGAGGCGCCCCGGCTGCTCGCGGTGACCCAGCCCCGCGACCGCGATCTGCGGTTCGCCTTCCTCTCCGAGCTGGCGGAGGCGGTGCTGCCGCACATCGAGTCGTACGCCGATGCCGTCGAGCCAGCCGAACGCGACGAGACCGATCCCGGGACCGGCAAGAAGGTCAAGGTCGAGGTCGAGCTCTGCACCGACGCGGCCCAGCTGGTCGTACCGAGCCGGGCCGGCATCGACTTCGTACGGCTGCTGGGCCGGTCCATGCGGTTCCGGCGCACCGCCGAGGACGATCCGGGCACACCGTATCCGGCGCCCGCCCGCGTCCCGCTGCTCGGCCGCTGGCTGACGCACTACGGGGAGCGGGCCAGGGTGCCGGGCTCCTCGCTGCTGCTCGCCGCGACGGATCTGCTGAACCGGCACTGGGCGACGGGGCAGAGCAGCCTGGAGGACCAGCATCTCGGTGCGCTGCTCGCCTGGATCGACCCGCCGGAGGGCGAGTTCGGGGCCTCGGCGGCGCTCCGCGCGGAAACGGGGCGCGACCGTGCCGGACAGCTGCTCTGCCCGCCGGCCGGACCGGCGACGGACCCGGCGTTCGACAACAGGCTGCTGGCGCCCGCGATCGAGCGGTACGACCGGGCGCGCACGGCGCTGGCCGCCGCCGAGGACGGCCTCGCGGCAGATGACCGGCTCGGCGAGCTGAGCCGGGCCGAGCGGGAGATCAGGTCCCTGCTCGCGGGGGTGCTGCTGCCCACGTGGAACGCCGTGTGGCGTGGGCTCGACCTCCTGGCGGAGCTGCCGGAGGGGGCGAGGGCGGAGGACCGCTGGACCAGGGACCGCTGGTCGTTCACCACGCACCGGGACCGGGTGCGGGCGGGCGAGCCGCCGCAGCCGCGCCGGGACGACGCGGTGACGGCGGCGCGGAAGCTCGCCTCGCGGGAGTCCGCGCAGGCACGGCTGGAGGCCCAGGAGGCACTGGACGATCCGCTGGTGCTGGCCGGCCGGCGGCTGGCGGGCGAGGCGTTCGTCGGGGTGGTGACGGAGGTGGAGATGGCGTACAGCGAGTCGAAGCGTCCCTCCCCCCGCCCCCTGGTCACGGTGCGGACGGACGAGCGCCCTCATCTCGGCGAGCGGACGAAGGTGTACCGCTCCCTGGAGGGCAAGCCGCAGACGGCCGAGTTCGTCGCGTACGTCTCCGAGGGGTCCGAGGGCCCGGACGGGGGGAGCGTGGACGAGGAGATCCTCCTCGTCCTGCGGATCACGGACCGGATGGGGCGCGGCAAGGAGCCCGCGCCCGGTTCGGTGCCAGGGCCCGGAGACCGGATCGCCTGGACGCTGTTCGAGCACGACCAGCGGGGTGGTCCGAAGCTGCCGGATCCGGAGGACACCCCGTGGACCCATGGCGGCCCGCCGGGGGCCGCGGCCGACGGCCCCGCCGAGAAGCCCGATCCCGTGACGCCGGAGGACCTCCTGTGACAGCCGTTCTCGACCCGGGTGCCGCGGCGGCGCGGGCGACCGACGCGATCCTCGGCGACACCCTGCGCGGTACGGCGCGCGGCATCGTCGTGGACTCGCCGCCGGGCGCGGGCAAGTCGACGCTCGTGGTGCGCGCCGCCCTCGAACTGGCCGCTGCGGGACGCCCGTTGATGGTGGTCGCGCAGACCAACGCCCAGGTGGACGACCTGGTGGTGCGGCTGGCCGAGAAGGCCCCCGAGCTGCCGGTCGGCCGGCTGCACAGCAGCGACTCCGATCCGTACGACAAGGTCCTGGACGGCCTGGACCACGTCCGGAAGTCGGCGAAGGCGGCGGATCTGGCCGGCCTCGACATCGTCATCTCCACGGCCGCCAAGTGGGCGCACGTGAAGAACGTGGAGCCGTGGGGCCACGCGATCGTCGACGAGGCGTACCAGATGCGGTCGGACGCGCTGCTGGCCGTGGCCGGGCTGTTCGAGCGGGCCCTGTTCGTCGGGGATCCGGGCCAGCTGGACCCGTTCTCGATCGTGGGTGCGGATCAGTGGGCGGGGCTGTCGTACGACCCGTCGGCGAGCGCGGTCTCCACCCTGCTCGCACACAATCCGGAACTGCCCCAGCACCGGCTGCCGGTGTCCTGGCGGCTGCCGGCGTCGGCGGCGCCGCTGGTCTCGGACGCGTTCTACCCGTTCACGCCGTTCCGCAGCGGGACGGACCACGGCGACCGGCGGATGTCGTTCGGCGTCCCCTCGGACGGTTCGGGTCCGGACCGGGTGCTGGACGAGGCGGCGGAGTCCGGCTGGGGGCTGCTGGAGCTCCCGGCCCGCCACACCCCGCGCACCGATCCGGAGGCGGTCCGGGCGGTGGCCCTGGTGGTCCGCCGGCTGCTCGACCGCGGCGGCGTGGCGACGAGCGAGCGTTCCCCGGATCCGGTCCCGGTGACGGCGGACCGGGTCGCGGTCGGCACGGCCCACCGCGACCAGGCCGCCGCGGTGCGGGCGGCGCTCGCGGAGCTGGGGGTGACGGGCGTGGCGGTGGACACGGCGAACAGGCTCCAGGGCCGCGAGTTCGATGTGACGGTGGTCCTGCACCCGCTGTCGGGCCGCCCGGACGCGACCGCCTTCCACCTGGAGACGGGACGCCTGTGCGTGCTGGCCTCACGCCACCGCCACGCCTGCGTCGTGGTGTGCCGGGCGGGGGTGGCGGAGCTGCTGGACGAGCACCCGTCGACGGAGCCCGTCCAGCTGGGCGTCACCGTGAAGTTCCCGGACGGGTGGGAGGCGAACCACGCGGTCCTGGCCCACCTCCGGGAGCACCGGGTGCCCTGGCAGCCGTGAATCCGCGGCGCGCCGCACGCATCGCGTGCCCTGTTCACGGGAAGCGCTCTTGCGCCGGGCTGGACAATGGAAGGTGGCCGTCCGGCCGTACGAGGAAGGAACACCACATGGCACACCCCGAGCGGAACGAGCGGCAGAGGCTGCGCCCCGCACCACTGCTCTTCGAGCCGTCGGAGGCGGCAGCCGATCCGGAGCACTTCTTCGACCTGGAGTCGATGGACGACCCGGAGGAGCTGCTGGCGCGCGCGACAGAGCTGACGCTCGCCTTCCGGGCCGCGACCGACCGGGCCGTGGAGTTCCAGGCCGTGGCCGCCGCGCAGCTCGCCGATCCGCGCCGGTTCGACCGGCTCACGGCCGCGGACATAGCGGAGCGAGCGGAGTGGACCGAGGACTATGCCAAGAAGATGATCGAGTTCGGCCGGTCCCTGCTCGATTCCCCCGGGCCCTGACGCCCCGGCGGTCCTGCCGCACGCCGGGCCGACGCACCGCCGGGTCCGCCGCGTGCCGTTCGGCCGCCGGCTCCGCCACCGTGCGCTTCGTCACCGCGGGTACAGCCTCTGGCATATGCCGTCGGGCAAGATACCCCCTCGGGGTCCGTCGTGTCCGGCTTTCGGCAACTCTCGGAAACAGGAGTGTCACTGCGGGTAGACCTGACGTCATGAGCGCATGGCTGAAAGACGAAACGACCCTGCACACCGGTGCCGCCCCGCACCACGGCGTCGACATCTTCGCCCTGCTGCGGGACCGCACCGAGAACCGGACGACCGACGACCGGGCCGCCCAGGTCACCGCGTCCGGAGCGGCCTGGCTGGCCGGAGCCACGCCTTACCCCCGCAGTACGCTCTCCCGGTGGGAGTCCCACCCCGGCTCTCCGGGCGTCCTGCCGTGCGGCACCTCCTTCGACGTGGTCAACGTGCCCGCCCTGTTCGGCCGACGCATGCTGGAGCGGCTCTGGACCGAGGGCCCGGGTTCCGGCCCGGTGGCCACGCACCGGGGCCGGATGCTGCTGTTCGCCTCGCCCGGCACCGCCCAGCGGCTGCCCTCCCTGCTGGCCTGGGAGGAGTGGGGCACGGGTTCCGCCGGCCGTCCCCGGACCCACCAGGCCTCCATGCCCCCGCTGCTCTGTCACGGTTCGGGGGACGCGGTCACCGTCCCGCCGCTGGCCGGTGGATCGAACGCCGGCGGACCCCGCTGGGTGGTCGCCCCCGACACGCGCGACCCATGGCTGCCGGGCCCGGACGTGCTGCTGTGGGCCTGTGTACGGGTGGGCAGGTCGGCAGCCCCCTCGACCACCGGGTATTCGATTTTTCCTCCGGCCGATCCGGGTGCTAATGTCTACGACGTCACCAGGCGCCGTTAGCTCAGTTGGTTAGAGCAGCTGACTCTTAATCAGCGGGTCCGGGGTTCGAGTCCCTGACGGCGCACAGACGGATGAAGCCCCCTCGCGGAAGCGAGGGGGCTTCTTCGTGTGCGCCCCGCGGATCAGGTGCCGGTGGTGATCCGGACGGTCCACGCACCCGACCGCGTCCGGTCGGCGACCTCGATCCGGGTGCGCACGCCGGGCACGGAGTAGCGCTCGCCCTCGCGGAGGGGCGCGTCCGCGAGGGGCGGGTAGACCGACCGGTCCCAGCAGGCCTCCGAGTCGGGGTGGGTGTCCAGCACCTCGACGGGGCCGCCGCCGGACGGTGTCGCGTTGCGGATGTGGTAGATCAGCACGCCTTCGGTGCAGGCCGACCGGTCGTTGCCGGTGGCGCTGCGGGCCTCGATGCCCAGTGCGCTGTCGGCGCCGGTCCGGACGACCGCGAGCCGGGTGCCGAGGGACGCGCCGCGCACGGGCACCTCGGCCATGGGTTCCAGGGTGAGGTCGGCGCCGCCCTGCACGCAGACGACCTGGTCCCGGCCCAGCCAGCCGAGCTTCCACTTGTGCCAGCCGAACAGATCGGGCGCCAGTCCGAACTGGCTGCCCATGACGTCCCAGTCCCCGACGAACGTGTCCCAGTCGCCCTTGCCGTCCGCCGGCCGGTGGTAGAGGTCCGCCAGGTCGAAGACGTGCCCGGTCTCGTGTGCGAGGACGTTCCGGTCCGGCGGGTGCTCTTCGAACAGGGTGACCACGCGCTTGATGTCCACACCGTCGGCCCGCAGCGGCCGGTCGAAGTTGACAACCTTCGTGGCGTCGGAGTCGACTCCGGGCGCGTCCGGGTCGGCGACGAGGTAGACGATGTCGTACGCGGAGAAGTCGGTGCGCTCGTCGGCGGCCTCGATCGCGTCGCGGAGGTAGTCGCTGCGCCGCTCGGCCTCCCAGTCGCGCTGTATCCCGTACCAGGTGGACGGGTGCGGCATCCGGGTCCACCGCTGCTGCGGGTGGGCGCGCAGGGTGAATTTCCCGTACGAGGCCCGCTGGAAGAACCGGGTGGTCGAGGGGAAGTAGTCGGCGGCAAGCACCTCGGGTGACACGACGGGCTCGGAGTCCGGGAACGAGAGGAAGACCATGACCGCGTCGAGGCCGCGGTCGGGGCGCGGGTAGGCGTCGTTCCAGCTGTCCAGGCCGAGCGAGTGGTGGGCCCCGGTCCGGGGCAGGGCGCACGGACCGGCGTCGCGGGAGGCTCCCACGGCGGGCCCGGCGACGAGTCCGGTGGCGGCGAGCGCCAGGAGGGACGTGAGAGCGGCCGCCACACTGCGCAGACTCGGCCGCTCCGCTCCCCCGGGTCCGTGCTGACGCGGCACATCTACCTCCGGTGGCGAATGCGGGACATCCCCCTCACCCTGGGCCGGTTCGGTGCCGTACGCCCTGTTGTGCTGCCCCACACGGGTCAGCGAGTCGCGCGCACCCTCACCAGCCCGCTCACGGAAAGTAACGATCGATCACGCAGCAAAGACAACAGAACAGGTCAGCACAAATGTGATCATTCATGGACGAAGAGGATCGCGCCGCCTCCCGGGGGGCCATGAGTGTGCGGTGGGCGGAATCGGCGGGCACGCCGGGACGGCCGACGCGCCACCCCATGGCCGCCGTCGGCCACCGGGGCGAGCCCGTCCGGGCGAACCACGCGCTCGGCGGGCTGCCCGGCGCCGACCCCGGGGACGCCGGTCCGCCGACCGCGGCCGGACTGATCGCCACCGCGCCGCCGGAGAGCTGAGGCGGTCAGACCGCCCGGGGCAGCCCGTACGCGTCCGCGATCAGCTCGTACGAGCGCAGCCGGGCGTCGCCGCCGTGCGCGTTGGCCGTGATCATCAGCTCGTCCGCGCCGGTGCGCTTGGCCAGATCGTCCAGGCCGCCGCGGACCTCGTCCGCCGTGCCGTGGACGATGTTGGCCAGCCAGCCGTCGACGAATTCGCGCTCCATGGGGCTGAACTCGTACGACTCCGCCTCCTCGGGGCTCGGCACCAGTCCCGGGCGGCCCGTGCGGAGCCGGACCATCGCCAGGGCGCCGGTCAGCACCTGGCGGCGGGCCTCGCGCTCCTCGTCGGCGGCCAGAGCCGCGACACCGATCAGGGCGTACGGGGCGTCGAGCACGGCGGACGGCCGGAAGGACTCGCGGTAGAGGTCGAGCGCCGGCACGGTGTTCTGGGCCGAGAAGTGGTGGGCGAAGGCGAAGGGCAGCCCCAGGACGCCGGCCAGCCGGGCGCTGAAGCCGGAGGAGCCCAGCAGCCAGACGGGCGGGCGGCCCGCCGACTGGACGCCCCCGGGAGAGGTGGCCTGCACCGGGCCGGGAACGGCGTGGATGCGGGCGTAGGGGTGGCCGTCCGGGAAGTCGTCGTCGAGGAACCGGGTCAGCTCGGCGAGCTGCTGCGGGAAATCGTCGGCCCCTTCGTCTAGCCGGTCGGTGCGGCGCAGCGCGGCCGCCGTCGCACCGTCCGTGCCGGGCGCACGGCCGAGGCCGAGGTCCACCCGGCCGGGGGCCATCGCCTCCAGGGTGCCGAACTGCTCGGCGATCACCAGCGGGGCGTGGTTCGGCAGCATCACGCCGCCGGAGCCGAGCCTGATGCGCTCGGTGTGGGCTGCCAGATGGGCCAGGATGACGGCGGGGGAGGACGAGGCGACACCGGGCATCGAGTGGTGCTCGGCGACCCAGAAGCGGTGGAAGCCGCGGCTCTCGGCGAGCTTCGCGATGTCCACGCTGGTGCGCAGGGCCTGGGTCGCGGTGCGGCCCTGGCCCACGGTCACCAGATCGAGCACGGACAGGGGCACGGAGGCCGTCCCGCTTGCGGTGCCGCGAATCTCGTCGCCTCGGTTCTCGTCCACGTGTCCGGCCTCTCCCGTGCTGGGTCTGTGTGTCCGGGGAGTACGAACAGGAGGATGGCTCCGCTTATTCCCGTCTGCCGCTGCGCACCCCTACTCCCGTACCTCGATGCCCCGGGGCTCGGCGGCGCCGAGCGGGGGCTCACGGGTGGCGAAGAGCGTGCCGAGTGTGGGCGCCCAGATCCGTCGGTCGGTGAGCCGGAGCCCCTCCCAGACCGCCACCTGGTTCGCGGTGAGGACCGGCTTGCCGAGGAGTTCCTCCAGCTCGGGGACGTACGCCGCGGTGTGCAGGGCGTTGTCCGGGAGCAGGACGACCTCCGCGTCGGGATGGTCCCCGGCCACGGCCAGCTCCTTCACGCGGTCCGGTCCGCACCGGGCGGCTTCGGCGGCGGTGATGATGCCGCTGCCCCGGGTTGCGGTCACCTCGATGCCCGCGGCCTCCAGGAACGCGGCGAAGAGCGCGGCGATGGCTTCGGGATATGTGGCGGCGACCGCGACCCTGGTGGCGCCCAGCTCGCGCACCGCGTGCGTGAAGGCGAAGGACGTGCTGGACGCGGGCAGTCCCGCGGTCCGGGCCAGGGCGGCGTTCTGCTCCTGGGCCCCTTCCCAGCCGTGGGCGAAGCTGCCGCCGGTGCAGGCCCAGACGAGCGACTCGGCGCCCGCCAGGCGCAGCTCCTCGACACCGGCGGCCAGGCGTTCGGGCGTGCCCGCCGCGCGCAGGGCCTCGACACTGCGGGAGTCCTCGTCGATGTCGGTGTGGAACAGCGGCAGTCTGATGTCGCTGTCGAGCATGACCTCCATCCGCGGGAAGTCGTCCTCCGCGGCGTGGCCCGGATAGAGAAGTCCTACGGTCGTCATGTCCATCCTTCCTGCGCGTCCGGATGTCCCGTCTGTCGCTTCCCGTGCGACGTGTCACCGCTGCCCCTGCCTGGGACAAGTATTCCTCCAATGCCCGCATATCGTCGCCCGCAATGGGTGTGACCTGCGGTTCTCCGTAGCGTGTCGGCGGCGGGGCGACCGGGTCCGAGCGCGGGACGTCCTCGTGGCCGGACCCGTCCCCCTAGCCCTGGACACCACCCCTCACCGAGCCTGGGCCGCCGCCCGGGCGGCCCGGGACGCGGGCCCGCCCGGTGCGCCGGTGGTGGTCGAGGACGATCCGGCCGAAGCCCTGAGCAGGCACTGGATCGCGGGTCCGTGCTCGATGCGGTCCCTCCAGGAGGGACCGCCGCGCCGGGACAGCCCCCTGCGGGACGCACCCACGCCCGGGCGAACCGTTCGTTTCGACGGACGAGCAGCGGGCAGCCGGGGAGGCGTCGCCCAACGTGGTGGATATACCGCGTGGTGACGTGTGATCACTGGACACGCCGCCGGCCGCCCTCACATGACGGATCGTCACCGGCCATGCGCCACACGGGAACACGCCCCCCGCACTCCCGCCGCCCGCGACGAGACACGGGAAGGTCACCCTCCGGCCACCGTTCGATTACATGGCAGCGCTTCCTGCATAGACGTACGGGATCGGGCAGGCGCTCACCCTGTCCGGACTGTCCGACGCCTCCAGGAGATTGCGAACCATGGCTGACTTCCCGAACCTGTCCCGCCGGGGTTTCCTCAACCGATCGGCAGCCGTGGGCGGACTGCTCGTCGTTCCCGGTCTGCTCTCCGCGTGCAGCAAGACCGACGCCGGCGCGGCGAACGGTGAGGGTGCCCTCGACAAGCTCCGCGAGCAGGGCTTCGTCCGGGTCGCGTACGCCAACGAGGCCCCATACGGCTATCTGGAGGGCAAGGAGCTGAAGGGCGAGGCGCCCACCCTGCACCGGGAGATCTTCAAGGCGCTCGGCGTCGACGAGCTGAAGCCCACCCTCTCGGAGTGGGACGGCCTGATCCCCGGTCTGCAGTCCGGGAAGTACGACGTGGTCAGCGCGGGCATGGCCATCACCCCCGAGCGCTGTGCCAACGCCATCTTCTCCGAGCCGGAGTTCATCTCGCCCACCGCGCTGATGGTGCGGAAGGGCAACCCGAGGAAGCTGACCGACCTGGCCTCCGCGAAGGCCGCCGGGGTCACCGTCGGTGTGATGTCCGGTGCGGTGGAGGGCTCGTACGCCGAGGGCGCGGGCATCCCCGAGGGGAAGATCAAGACGCTGCAGAAGCCGCAGGACGGCGCCGACGCGGTCAAGGGCGGCCGGATCGACGCGTTCCTGCTCACCGGCATCTCGCTGCGCTGGCTCGCGAAGACCAACCCGGACACCGAGGTCACCGAGGCCTTCGTGCCGGAGCTGGACGGGAAGCAGCAGTTCTCCCCGGGCGGCGCGGTCTTCCGCACGGGCAACGAGGACCTGCGGGACTCCTTCAACCGCGAGCTCAAGAAGATCGTGTCGGACCGGTCGCGCTACGTGGGCCTGCTCCAGGAGTACGGATTCGGCGCGACCGAGATCCCGCCGGCCACCCTGAAGACCGCCGATCTGTGCAAGGGCTGACGGGGCGGACGACACCGCATGAGTGACTTCCTCTCCACACTCCTCGATGAATTCCCGCAGGTGGGAGCGGGGTTGTGGGTGACGCTCCAGGCCACCGTCCTGGGCTCCCTGCTCGCCCTGCTGCTGTCCTTCGCCCTCGGTCTGATGGCGGGCAGCAGGCTGCTCCTGGTGCGCGGGGTCTCCCGGACCGTCGTGGAGTTCTTCCGCGGCACCTCGCTCTACATCCAGCTGTTCTGGCTCTACTACGCGATGCCGCAGCTCACCGGGTACGAACTGACGCCGGTGCTCTGCGGGGTCGTCGCCTTCGGCCTGAACTACGGCGCGTACGGGTCCGAGATCGTGCGCGGCGCGATCAACTCCGTACCGCGCGCCCAGTACGAGGCGGCCGTGGCGCTGAACATGAGTCCCTTCCACCGGATGCGGAAGGTGATCCTGCCGCAGGCCTGGGTGCAGATGATCCCCTCCTTCACCAACCTGCTGATCCAGCTGCTGAAGTGCACGCCCCTGCTGTGGCTGATCTCCGCGGCCGATCTGATGACCGTGATCCAGCAGATCCGCGACCGCACCGGTGAGACCCTCACCGCGTACCTCACGCTGCTGGCCGCCTACTTCGTCCTCGCCTACGCCCTGACCCTGCTGATGAACCTGCTGGAGCGGAGCGCCAAGCGGCGGCTCGGACTGCCCACCGGCGCGGGGAGCCTGCTCAGGACGCGCAGTGCGCGACCCGCCACGACCGCCGGAGGTGCCCGGTGAACGCATTCGACCTGGATGCCGTCGGGGAAGCCCTTCCCCTGCTGCTCGAAGGGTTCCGGGTCACCCTCCTCGCGACCGTGCTCGGCACGCTCGTCGCGGCGGTGCTCGGGCTGGTCATCGCGGTGGCCGGGCGGGCGCCGTCCCGTTTCGTGACCGTGCCCGTGAAGGCGGTGATGGAGTTCATCCGCTCCACCCCGCTGCTGGTCCAGCTCGTCGGCGCGGCGGCCCTCTTCACCTCCGTGGAGCCGCTGACCATCGGCATCGTGGTGCTGGGCATCCATTACGCCACGTACACCTCCGAGGTGTACCGGGCCGGGATCGACGGTGTGCCCGAGGGCCAGTGGGAGGCCTGCCGGGCCCTCTCGCTGTCGCCCCGGCGGACCTGGCAGGCCGTGATCCTGCCGCAGGCGGTGCGCAACGTACTGCCCGCCCTCGGCAACTACGCGATCTCGATGTTCAAGGAGACCCCCTTCCTCGCTGTGATCACGGTGCAGGAGATGGTCTTCGAGGCCCGGAAGTACGGGGCCGACCACTTCGCGTACACCGAGGCGTTCACGCTCGCGGGACTGATCTTCCTGGTCGCGAGCTACCCCACGTCACTGCTGATGAGAAAGCTGGAGAAGCGCCTTGGCCACTGACTCTGCCCCCCTGAAGGAACCCGCGGACACGACGGCGGCCACCGGGACGGCCGGTGTGGAGCCGCTGGTCCGCTTCGACCGGGTCGTCAAGCGGTACGGCGACCATGTGGTCCTGGACGGACTGGACTTCACCGTGCGGCGCGGCGAGCACGTCACGCTGATCGGGCCGAGCGGCTCCGGCAAGACCACCATCCTGCGGCTGCTGATGACGCTGGAGAAGGTCAGCGAGGGGGTGATCTGGGTGGACGGCTCGCCGCTGTCGCACGTACGGACACCGGACGGCTCGCTGAAGCCGGCGGGCGAGAAACAGCTGCGTGAGTCCCGGAGGAAGATCGGGATGGTCTTCCAGCAGTTCAATCTCTTCCCCAACATGAAGGTGCTCCAGAACATCACCGAGGCGCCGGTGAACGTGCTGGGCCTGGACCGCGAGGAGGCGGAGGCCCGCGCCCTCGGCCTGCTCGACATGGTCGGGCTCTCCGGCAAGGTCGACGCGCATCCCTCCCAGCTCTCCGGAGGCCAGCAGCAGCGGGTCGCCATCGCCCGCGCGCTGGCGATGCGGCCGGAGATCCTCCTGCTCGACGAGGTGACGTCCGCGCTGGACCCGGAGCTGGTGGCGGGCGTGCTGGACCTGCTCCGCGACATCGCCCGGAGCACCGACATCACGATGCTCTGCGTGACGCACGAGATGAACTTCGCCCGGGACGTGTCCGAGACGGTACTCATGTTCGACGCGGGCCGGGTGGTGGAGTCCGGTACGCCGGAAAAGATCTTCTCCGATCCCGACCACGAACGCACACGCGAATTCCTCGACGCGGTGCTGTGACCTCACCCTTGCCGTCCGATCGTGACACAGGCATATGCCAGTCGAATGCGCCCCTGTCCGTGGGGTCGGGGCGTATTCATGAACTCGCCAACAGCCTCTTCTCATCGGCCTCGTGGCCGCTATCGTGGGTCGAAAGCCGCCGGTCACAACCTGGTAGGGGGAAACCGTGGCGTTGAAGCCCGAGCCGAAGGCGTCGTTCCACTCGGTGCAGTACGCCCTGCGCGTCCTCGAGTCGGTGTCCACGCACGGCAGCGGCGTGACCGAGGCGCAGCTGTCCCGCGAGACGGCACTGCCGCTCGGACACCTCTCCTCCCTGCTGTTGACACTGCGCCGCGAGGGGTACGTCGAGCAGGTCGCCGACGGCGCGTACGTCCTCGGGGCGTCGCTCCTGGAGCTCGGCTCCGGCGCGGCCCGCAGGCAGGCCCTGGAGGCGAAGCTCCAGCAGACGCTGACGCAGCTGCGCGACTCGGTCGGCGCGGCGGTCTATGTCAGCCGGTACGTCGACGGGGAGATCCGGGTCACCCAGATGGCCGACGGGCCCCGTACGCCCGCGGTCAACGAATGGGTGGACTTCCGGTCGGCGGCGCACGCCAGCGCGATGGGCAAGTGCCTGCTGACGCAGCTCGACCGGAACGGGCGGCGCGACCATCTCTCCCGGCACCGGACGGCACGGCTCACGTCGCGGACGATCACGAGCGAGAAGGTGCTGTTCTCGAAGCTGGACAGCCAGCCGGCGACGGTCCCGGTGCTCGACCTGCAGGAGTACGCGGTGGGCACGGTGTGCGCCGCGGTCCCCCTGACGGCGGGCTCGTCCGCGGGCTGCCTGGCCCTGTCCCTGCCGATCGAGGACGCGCACCGGCTGCGGGCCGCGGCGGCGACGCTGAACCGGCGGGCGGCGCCCGTGCTCCTGTCGCTGGCGCTCTGAGTCCAGGCCCGGTGCGGGCACGTGTCATCAGCACCCCTGAGGACCGGGTATTATTTTCGAGTCAGCAGGCGCCGTTAGCTCAGTTGGTTAGAGCAGCTGACTCTTAATCAGCGGGTCCGGGGTTCGAGTCCCTGACGGCGCACGACAACGCAGTGGGCGGTTTCCGTGATACGGGGGCCGCCCACTGCGCTATGTCCTGCCGGTGACCCGGCTACGCCTCAGAACTGGACGTCGGAGCACGCGTAGAACGCGTTGGCGGTGTCCGCGACGTTCCAGACGGCCAGGATGATGTGCTTGCCGGTCTTCTGGGTGGGGATGGTGCCCTGGTGGGTCAGCGTCGCCGGGGGCTGCTGATTGCCGTACGGCACCGTCATGAACGGCTGGGACTCGAGGGCGGCCCGGGTGAGCGGCTGCGTGGAGTTCCATCCGTTCTTGGTGATGTAGTACCGGAAGTCGGACGTGGAGTGGCGTGCGGTGAACTGCCAGCGGAAGCTGTAGCCCTGCCCGCCGGTGACCTTGGTGGCGGGCCAGTTGCCGCCGCGGGGATCGTCGAGCTGGGCGAACTGGCCGTTCCCGCCGGCACAGATCTTGCCGTCCGCCGGTCCTGCCGCCGGGAAGCCCTTGGGCCCCTCGACGCTCTGCGGCTCCCACTGGATGTTGCCGCAGCCGGTAACGGTGCCGTTGGCACAGAGCTTCTGCCGGCTGATGGGGGAATCCGTGTAGCCGTGGCTGCTGGCACTGCCGGTCGCGAACATGGAGACGCCCGCTATCGCGAGGCCGATGACGGCCGCGCTTGCCCTTTTCCGCATGGTGTGTCGCTCCTAGAAGACGTGGGGGATGTTCCGGGGGCTCTGCTGCGCGCAGGTTGTGCGGTCTAGACCAAGTCCCAGATTATTGACGCGGCATGGACATGTCCAGACCAATGGGGGAACGGTTTCGGCCCGCCGCCTCTCCGCCCCCGAAGGGCCCTCAGGCCCCTTCCCCACCGCTGCGGCCGGTGTAGAAGGCCACGGTCAGGTCCCTGACCAGGGCCTTGTGCTCGTAGTCGTCGAGCTCGACGATGCCGCGCGCGGTCAGCCGGCTGATGGTGTCGTCGACCGCGTCGACCACGGCGGTCAGAACGCCGTCCCGGTGCTTGGCGTCGATGGCCGCCACCCGGCACCGCTGCATCGCCGCCGCGATCTCCGGGGCGTACTCGATCGCGGTCGGCTGCGCGGAGTAGACCTCGACCCCGGCCGGCGCGCAGTCCGCCTTCAGCATCCGGGTCAGCGCGTCGCCGACGGTCTCGGCGTCGCGCAGGGTGTGGGTGTCCTCGTGGAAGGCGTCGGCGGGCAGCTGCGAGAGCACCCGCGCCAGTGCCGCCTCCACCTGGTCGCGCAGATACCGCTCGTGGTCCGCGACGCCGAGCGTGGCCCGCACGGTGTCCTTGACCCGCCAGACGACGAGGACGACGACACGCAGGGCGGTGCCGCTCGCGTCCACGGCGGGCAGCGGCTCGCTGCGCCAGTGCCGCAGCCGTACGTCCACGCGCCGGCGCAGCAGGAGCGGCGAGACCCAGAGCAGGCCGGTGCGCCGGACACTGCCCCGGTAGTCGCCGAAGAGCGTGAGCACCGAGGCGTAGCCGACCCGCCCGCGCCCGATGCCGCCGAGCGCGAAGAGCACCACGACCGCCAGGAGCGCGAGCGGCGCCCAGGCCTGGACGCCGAGGCCGTCGTACGGGCGCGGGCCGGTCCCGAGCCCCTCGGTCACGGCGGCGGGCAGGGCTCCGTGCCATCCCAGCACGGCGAGCCCGGCGGCGGTCGCGGCCACCGCGGTGAGCAGGGCGGCCCATCCGGGCAGGACGGGTCCGGGCCGCTCGGTGAGCCGGGGATCGGCGACGGGCGCGGGCCGGGTGGGCGGCCGCACCCGGGGCGACCGGGGCATGGGTGGCCGCCGGACGGCGGTCCGCCGCTCCGGGGCGCCCGGACCGGCGGACCGGTTGCCGTGCCCGTGACCGTCGCCGCGGTCCTCGTCGCGGAAGAGCAGGTGTACGGGAATGGGAGCGGTGGTCTCGCTGGCGATGACGGGCCGTCGGCGCCCGGTCCCCCACCACGCGACCGGGTCCTGCGCGCCCACCGAGACGGTGACCGCGGCACGCGCCTCGCCGTCCGACGGCCCGGCGCTCAGGTCCACCGGGTCCACCAGGGCGCCGGTCCTCCGGCCCACGGCGGCCACCGCGTCCACCACGTCGAGGTCCAGGTCGAGGCGCAGGTCCACCGGATCGTCCGCGTCCGCCGCCCCGGACATCCGCACCAGGTCATGCGCGCCCGCGTAGGCATCCGCGTCCACGCCACCGCCCACGCCCGACGTGGCGTCCGCCTCCGGCGCAGGCACCTTCCCGAGGTCGACGCGACCTGCGGCGGCACCGGACCACGCGCCCGGCTCCGGCCCCGACTCCGACTCCGCCGAGAGCGTGGGCAGCGGCGGCGTCTCGACCGGGAGCGGTGTGTCACCCGCACCGCCCGGCCCGGCACCCCACGCGTCCCGCCCGCGCTGCTCGCGCCTCTCGTCACGCTCTTCCCACTCGTCCCGCTGGTTCTCCGTGGATCGCATTCCCGCCTCCGTCATGTCCGTTCCGTCACCACAGCCGTCATGCGAAGAGCCGGCGCCACGTCTCCGGCCCCGGGTATCCGTCGGCCGCGCGTCCGCGCCAGCCCTGGGCCTGCTGGAAGGCTTCGACATTGCGGCGGTCGGCCTCGGTCCACCGCGGGCCGGGGCCCGCCCTGTAGTGCTTGCCGTATCCCTTCTTCACCAACTGGGCACCGAGCCTTTGGACATGGCTGTTGGACTGCCCCGGCTGGAAGACGCCCCTCCCCGGGTAGGCCGGGGCCGGACCCGGGCCGGCGGCGGGGATCTTCCGCCCGGTGCCCTTGAGCAGCAGACTCCAGGTGTCGGGGCCGGGGATGCCGTCCGCTTCCTCGCCCCTCCACCCCTGGGCCAGCTGGAAGGCCTGGGTCGCACGCCTGTCCGCATCGGTCCAGCGCGGCCCCGCGCCCGTCGCGTAGAAGCGCTTGCCGCCCTGGGCGATGAGCAGCTTCCCGAGCCGGGTCACGTAGGCGTTGTCCGCACCGGGACCGAAGGTCCCCGCTCCCGGGAACACGGTGGCCGGCTCGCTGCCGCCCGTACCGCCGGCGAGGCCGTTGTAGCGGTACGCCACGTACTTGGACGAGTCGCTCCAGTACGCCATGGGCGTCGTCGCCGCGCGTGTGTTCGGGCGGGTCTGCTCGTAGGCGAGGTAGTGACTGTGCGTGTGGTCGGTCCAGCCGCCGAAGAGCGTCACGTGCGACCCCACCGTCGGGTCGGCCGGGTTGTGGAAGAGCAGCATGTCGCCGGGCTGCAGATCCGCCCGTGCGATCTTGGTCCCGTACGCGGCGAGACTGCCGGTCCACTCGTTGCTGCCGAGGTTCCACGCCATCGACACGTAGCCGGAGCAGTCCTGCCGGTACCCGTCCGACCAGTACGCCGCCATGCTGTAGGGGACCTTCGCGGACACCCATTTCTTGGCGCGGTCGATGATGTCGGCCCGGGTCGTCGTGCGCGGTGCCGTGCCCGGGGCGGCCGGCGGCCCCGAGGCCGCGCCGCCGTTCAGGGGCCCCACCGCGCCCTGCGGGTGGGTCGGCTGCGGGTCGGCCGCCGTGTCCGCCCGGGCACCCCGGCCGGCCGCGGCCGCGGCGGCCTCCGCCGCCCCGCAGGACAGGACCATGCCCGCCGCGGTGACCAGCACCAGTGCCCGCCGCGCACCGTGCGCGGCCGGGTGTCCTCCGTACCGGACGGGCAGCGCGGCGGCCGTGCGCCGCTGGTGGGCGCAGCCCGCGCAGCCGCAGTCGGCGGCGGGCTCGTACTCCTCGAAGACCGGCACAGTCATGCGGCTCCTCACTCGGCAGATCTTCCGTATCTCAACTTTCCCGTCATACCTCATGGTGACGGACTAAAGGGACAAAACGACCATCCGACAGGCCGGGCCCGGGGAGAATTGGTCGGGAGCATCCCCGCCCATCGGGTAAAGTTCTCCAGGTCAGCAGGCGCCGTTAGCTCAGTTGGTTAGAGCAGCTGACTCTTAATCAGCGGGTCCGGGGTTCGAGTCCCTGACGGCGCACGCAACAGCAAGGCCCCCTCACCGAGCGTGAGGGGGCCTTGCTCGTGTACACCGGCGGTCCTGGGCCGCACCGGGCCCTGCCGGGGCGGTGCGGCTACGTCGTGGCGCGGGCCAGATCCAGCGCGTACTCCGGATACCAGGCCCCGGCCTTCGGCCCGCCCTTGCAGTCGCCGTCGGACTCCCCCGGCCGCTTGATCCACAGGTACGCGTCCACCAGCGCCTCGCCCGTGTCCGTCGTCGGCCGTTCGCCGAGCGCCCGCCCCGGCGGGTTGCACCAGCTCTCCGCGGGGTCGCCCCCGTCGTAGGGGCCGTTGCCGTTGCGGCTCGTGTCGATCACGAAGGGCTTGCCGCCCACCTTCGCCGACAGGCGTTTGCCGAAGTCGGTGCTGGCCGCGGTCGTCTCGAAGTTGGACACGTTGACCGCGAAGCCGTCCGCCTCGGCGATGCCCGCCCGCTGCAACGGCTCGAACAGCGCGTCGGGTGTCTGCCAGCCCGCGTTGCCCGCGTCCATGTACACCGTGGCGTTCGGCTGCCGCTTCAGCCGCTGGACCGCGCTCTTCAGCAGGTCGTAGCGCTCCTCGTGGAACTGCTGGGGCGTGCATCCGTCCACCAGGTGCAGCAGCGCGTCCGGTTCGAGGATCACCGTGGCGCGGCGGTCACCGATGCCCTGGGCGACACTCTCCAGCCAGTTCCGGTACGCGTCGCCGTCCGCGGCCCCGCCCTTGGAGAACTGGCCGCAGTCCCGGTGCGGGATGTTGTACAGGACCAGCAGCGCGTCCCGGTCGGCGGCCTCGGCCGTCTCGGTGAGGCCCCGCGTGACGCCCCGCGGATCGTCCGGTCCGATCCATTCGCCCACCGGCTGCTCGGCGATCTTCCGGATCAGGTCGGCGTTGGCCTTCTCGCCCTCGCGCGCGTAGGCGGCGACCTGCCTGGCCGCGTTCCCGTCGGGGTTGACCCAGTACGGGTCGCCGCGCTTGGGCTGCTGGCCGATCGCGGCCGAGGCGCCCCGCTCCCCGCCGCCGTCGGACGAGGAGCACCCGGACAGGAGCAGAGCCGCCCCGATTCCGGCCACCGCACACGTCAAGGACCCGGTGTGACTGCCGTACATCCACTCCCCCTCGCACCGACCCACCGTCGGCCGGAATCCATCCTGGCACAGCGGTCCGGGCGAGGGACCGTTCCGCCCGGATCCGGACATCTTGCCAAAATCTCTCTGGGCCGCACCGGTGGTCCGCCCTAGAGTGTGCCTTCGTGTCAGGACGGACCATCCGACCTCCCGTGCCGTGCCGGGCTACTCCCGCAGCCCGTGCACCGCGGTAGAGGACCGGCCCGGCCGGCGGCTCCGAGGGGGAGCGGACCTCCGGCCGGGCCAGGTGTCAAGCGGCGTTCCTCCCGCCGCCCCGCTCGCCCGTGAGGTACGCGGAGACGACCACGTTCGCCGTGTACGCCCGGGAGTCGTGGTCGTACGTACCGCCGCAGGTGATGAGCCGGAGCTCCGCCCGCCCGTCCTTCCGGGGCCCGTACGCCTTCTGCGCGTCGAAGCGTTCCCGGGTGAAGACCTGGACGTCGTCGATGGTGAATTCGGCGACCGATCCGTCGGACCGGCTCACCCGGACCTTCTCGCCGGGCTGTGCCGCGCTGAGCCCGTAGAACACGGCCGGCTTCGTCTCCGTGTCGACGTGGCCGACGAAGAGGGCGGCGCCCTCCGTGCCGGGCTCGGTGCCGCTGCCGTACCAGCCGACGGTTCCCGGCTTCGCGTACGGCGGCGGCTCGATCGCCCCGTCGGGGTCCAGGCCGCGCGGGACGACCGGTGCCTCGATCCCGACCGAGGAGATCTCGACGCGCTCCGGCGCGGCCCCGTCGAGCGGGTGGTGCGCCGGGGGCAGCGGCTCGCCCAGAGGGCGGCCCACCGCCGCGACGTCACCGGTCGTCGGAGCGGAGTTGCCGCCGGTGGCCTCGCGGCCCCACAGCCACAGTCCCAGCAGCAGGACGGCCCAGGCGACTCCGGTCAGCAACCGTCCGGTTCCGGCCGGACGGTCCGGGGCCGGCATGTCAGTCCAGTGCCGAGCGGCGGCGGCGCGCACCGCGGAGCGCGAAGGCGGCGGCCGCGACGGCACCCAGGGACAGGCCGATCACCGCGTGCTCGGCGCCGGGGCCGCTCTGTTCCGGGGAGGCGGTGGCGGCCCGGTCGGCGGCGAGGGTGGCGGTGCCACCGCCGCCGGCCCGGACGGGGGCGACGGGCGAGGGGCGGCTGTGATGAACGACGGTGACCGTGCCGGTGGCCCGGCCGTGACCGTCCTTGCAGGTCACCCAGACCTCGTAGTCGTCGGGTGCGGCGTCGGAGCGGATCCGGGCCTCGGCGCGGAGGCCCTTGCCGTGGGCGGGGGTGAAGTGCGCTTCGGAGACGAAGGCTTCGGAGTTCCCCCGGGCCGACCTGCCCTTGCCGCAGACGTCGACCCGGAGCTCCACCTCCCCGCCCGGGGAGACACGGGACGGGCTGACCGAGACCGATCCCGAGCCCTTCGTGTCGGATTCGGAATCGGCCAGTGCGGCGGGCACGGGAAGGGCTATGGTCGCGGCCGCCGCTGCGGCACAGAAAGTGAGGGACAGTGAACGCATCGTAAACCTCCTGAGGGAAGGTTCACGCGCCGGGGGACGCGCCGCACGCGCTGACGGCCGTTCGGGTGAGGACCGCGAGGCCCTACTCCACGGGCAGGTCCACGAGGTCGACCAGGTCGGCGATCGAGTCGACGACCGTGGACGGCCGGAACGGGTAGCGGTCCATGTCGGCGGTCGTGGTGAGGCCGGTGAGGACGAGGAACGTCTGCATACCGGCCTCCAGACCGGCGAGCACGTCCGTGTCCATCCGGTCGCCGATCATGGCGGAGGTCTCGGAGTGTGCCCCGATGGCGTTCAGCCCGGTCCGCATCATCAGAGGGTTGGGCTTGCCCGCGAAGTACGGGGACTTGCCGGTGGCCTTGGTGATCAGCGCGGCGACGGAGCCGGTGGCGGGCAGCGGGCCCTCGGCGGACGGGCCGGTCTCGTCCGGGTTGGTGCAGATGAAGCGGGCGCCGCCGTTGATCAGCCGGATCGCCTTGGTGAGCGCCTCGAAGCTGTACGTGCGCGTCTCGCCGAGGACCACGTAGTCGGGCTCGTGGTCGGTGAGGACGTAGCCGATGTCGTGCAGGGCGGTGGTGAGCCCGGCCTCGCCGATGACGTACGCCGTGCCGCGCGGCCGCTGGTCGTCCAGGAACTGGGCGGTGGCCAGGGCGGAGGTCCAGATGTTCTCCACGGGCACGTCCAGACCCATGCGCTTCAGGCGTGCGTGCAGGTCCCGGGCGGTGTAGATGGAGTTGTTGGTGAGGACCAGGAACGGCAGACCGGAGTCCCGCAGCCGCTTGATGAAGGCGTCGGCCCCGGGGATCGGGGTGCCTTCGTGGATGAGGACCCCGTCCATGTCGGTCAGCCAGGATTCGATCGGCTTGCGCTCTGCCATGTGACGGGCTCCTGCCGTACGCACTGTGCACTCGGGGTGCCGGACGCCGGCGGCACCGCGCTGTGCAGCGCCGACGCCCCGATTTTAGGCTGCCCGCCCAGCCGGACGGAACCGCCCGGTGACCGGCGGCTGATCTTCACCGGACATCCTCGGCAGTCGGCACGAGGGCGCCCCGGGGCAGCTCAGTCGCGCACCCGGCGGATCCTGCGGGCCCCGGCCAGCGCCGCCACTCCGCCCAGCAGGAGCGCGCCGGCCGTGAGCCCGGCCTCGGCGGTGCGGTCCTGTCCGGTGCGGGCCAGCTCGGGAAGGGGGTTGCCCGCCGCGTCGCGGAGGGGGGTGTCCTCGCCGGTGCCGGTCTCCCCGTCGTCCGTGCCGGTGCCGGACGCCACGTCGTCCTGCGTGCCGGTGCCCGGCTCCTCGTCCTCGTCCGTCCCGGTGCCCGGCTCCACGTCGGTGCCGCCGTCGATGTCCCCCTCGACGACGGCGAAGCTGTAGTCGGCCGACTCCCCGACCCAGTCCCCGTCGCCTCCGCGCTTCGCCGCCTCCGACAGCCGCTGGACGATGGCCGCGTTGGCCGTGACCGGGCCGGGTTCGGTGTCCGAGGTGAAGGCCATCCGGACCTGGACGGTGACCATGCGCCCCGCCGGCACGGTGAAGCCGGGGAAGTCGTCGTCCTCGCCACTGCCGAACACACCGATCTTCTCGTGCCGTTCGGTGGTCTCCCAGGTCACCCGGTGCTGGGTGCCGGGCTCGGACCGGTCGGAGAACTCCAGCTGGATCTGGGAGGGCGTGAGCGTGCGGTCCCGGTCGGTCAGCACCAGTACGGGATGGATGGCGCGGCACGTCTCGGACGTGGTGTTGGCCAGGTCGAGGTACCAGGTGCCGTAGCCGCCGCCGGAGGCGTACGTGTCCGGGCCGCCGTGGATCCGGGTCTCGATCGGGAAGTCCTCGGCGTCGAGATCGCCGCAGACGGGCTGCCGGGCGCCGACGGCGGAGGCGGGGGCCTGCGGTGCGGCACTGGCCTGGGCGCCGCCCAGGAGGACGGCGGGTACGGCGAATCCGGCCGCCAGCCCGAACGTCCCGAGGGTGGAGAAGGCACGGCCGTCGCGTGGTCGTGCCGGGGGTTTGGGGGGCATGGAGGGACATCCTTCGCTGCTCGCGAACGACCGGCCGGGGGTGCCGGATGCCGCGCACGACGCTGCCACGGGGGCAGGGAGGATGCCACCACCGGCGGGGAACTCCGCCCGTTCGGGCGCGGAAGTCCGCCCGAACGGCCGCGGCCGGTGCCGTCCGGGCGGGCCCGGCCCCGCTCAGTCCGGTTCACCGCCCTCGCCCGCCCGGCCGAAGACCGGTGCCAGGACCAGCTGGGCGGCCCCCTCGGCGACGGGGCGGTCGCCGCCGCCCGCGACGCCGACCGGCACGGGGTCGCCGGTGCCGTCCCGGCGGGCCCGCTCCTCGATCACCGCGCGCACCCCGCTGACGTACGCGTCCTCGTCGGCGGCGACCGTACGGCCGCCGAGGACCACCCGTTCGATGTCCAGCAGCCCCACCAGGTTGGCGGCGCCCGCCCCGAGGACCCTGGCCGCCTCCGCGATGTCGCCGCGGGCGGCGGCGGCCAGGCAGAGCGCCTCGATGCAGCCACGCCCGCCGCAGCCGCACGGGGGGCCGTCGAGCTGGAGGGTCTGGTGGCCGAACTCTCCGGCGCCCGTACGGGCTCCGCGGTGCAGCGCCCCGCCGAGGACGAGCCCGGCGCCGAGGCCGGTGCCCAGGTGCAGGTACGCGAAGTCGGCCTCGTCGCCTGCGCGCAGGGCGAGGCCGAGGGCGGCGGCGTTGGTGTCCTTGTCGACGACGACGGGCAGCCCGGTGGCCTCGGTGAGGGTGTCCCGCAGCGGGTAGCCGTCCCACTGCGGGAAGCCGGTGACCCGGTGGAGCACCCCGCTGCGGTGGTCCAGGGGGCCGGGCAGGGCGACACCCACGCCGAAGACCCGGTGGTCCTCGGTCCGGGGGGCGGCTGCCCGTAGCGTCTGCACCGCACGGGCCGCCGTCGCGACGACCTCGGCGGCCGGGGCTCCGAGGTCGAGCGGGGCGGTCTGGGTCGCGACCGGGGTGCCGGCGAGGTCGGCCAGGACGGCGGTCAGCTCGTCGCGGTCCAGGTGGAGGCCCACCGCGTATCCGGCGCCCGGGACCAGGCGCAGCACCGTGCGGGGCTTGCCGCCGGTGGAGGCGAGCCGGCCGGCCTCGGCGGCGAGGCCCTCGGCCCGGAGCCGGGCGGTGATCTTGCTGACGGCCTGCGGGGTGAGTCCGGTGCGCTCGGCGAGCTCCAGCCGGCTGATCCCCTGCTCACCGGCCGCGCGGAGCAGGTCGAGCACGAGCGAGGCGTTGTGGTGGCGCAGGGCGGGCAGGTTCGCCCCGCCGCCGCTCCTGCTGTTGCTCCTGTTCACCACACCATTGTCCCTCTCGCTTGCACTTTGGCAACAGCGTTGCTTAAGTGGATCGCATGACTGCCACCGCTCCTCTTCGTGTCGGGCTCGTCGGCTACGGCCTGGCGGGCTCCGTGTTCCACGCCCCGCTGATCTCGGCGACCGAGGGCCTCGTCCTCGACACGGTCGTCACGTCGAACGAGGAGCGGAAGGCACAGGCCCGCGCCGAGTTCCCCGACGTACGGTTCGCGGACTCGCCCGACGACCTCCTCGCGCGGGCGGACGAGCTGGACCTGGTCGTGATCGCCTCACCGAACAAGACCCATGTCCCGATCGCGAAGGCCGCGCTGAAGGCCGGACTGCCCGTGGTCGTGGACAAGCCGCTCGCGGGCACGGCCGCCGGGGCACGCGAGCTGGCCGCGCTGGCCGACGAGCGCGGGCTGCTGCTGTCGGTCTTCCAGAACCGCCGGTGGGACAACGACTTCCTGACCCTGGCCCGTCTCGTCGAGGACGGTGAGCTCGGCGAGGTACAGCGCTTCGAGTCCCGTTTCGAGCGGTGGCGTCCGGAGCTCAAGGGCGGCTGGCGCGAGTCGGGCGACCCGGAGGAGATCGGCGGCCTGCTGTACGACCTGGGCAGCCATGTCGTCGACCAGGCGCTCACCCTGTTCGGCCCCGCGGTCCAGGTGTACGCGGAGTCCGACGCACGCCGTCCGGGTGCGGCGGCCGACGACGACACCTTCCTCGCGATCACGCACGCGAACGGGGTCCGTTCGCATCTGTACGTCAGCGCCACCACGGCCCAGCTCGGCCCGCGTTTGCGGGTGCTGGGCTCGAAGGCGGGCTACGTGAAGTACGGCCTGGACCCGCAGGAGGCCGACCTGCGCAAGGGTGTCCGCCCGGCGCCCGGCGCGCCCTGGGGAGAGGAGCCGGAGGAGCTGTGGGGGCGTCTGGGCTCCGGCGAGTCACCGCTGACCGGCGGCGGCGACCCGGTCCGTACGCTGCCGGGCGACTACCCGGCGTACTACGCGGCCGTGGCGGCCGCCCTGCGCGGCACGGGCGAGAACCCGGTGACGGCCCTGCAGGCCGCCGCCGCGCTGGACGTCCTGGAGGCCGCGCGCCGTTCCGCCCGCGAGGGCGTGTCCGTCACCCTTCTTCCGCACCACGACGAGGAGAGGCACGCATGAGCCCCATCACTCCGACCGTCTCCGAGCTGATCGCGCAGGAGCGGCGCCTGACGCTGCCGCACTTCGGCTACGACGACGCGTACGCGCTGGGCAGCCTGCTGGTCGCGCTGGCCCGGGACCGGCACGCCCCGGTCGCGATCGACATCCGGCGCGGCGCCCAGCAGCTGTTCCATGCCGCGCTGCCCGGTTCGAGCGCGGACAACGACGCCTGGATCGACCGCAAGCGCAGGGTCGTGGAGCGGTACGGCGAGAGCTCCTACCTGGTCGGGACGCGCTTCCGGGCGAAGGGCACCACCTTCGACGAGTCCTCCCGACTGGACCCGGACACGTACGCCGCGCACGGCGGTTCGTTCCCGATCGCGGTGGAGGGCGCGGGCGTGATCGGCTCGGTCACGGTCTCGGGCCTTCCCCAGGCGGAGGACCATGCGCTGGTGGTCGAGGCACTGGAGCAGTTCGCGACGCGCCGCCCGTCCTGACCGGCGCCGCGCGCGGAAGGCTCCGCCGGAACCGGCGGAGCCTTCCGCGCGCCCGTGCGGGACGGGGAGCGCGGGCGGTCCGTGGAGCTGTTCGACCTGGTGCGGGTCCCGGGCAGTCGGACCGCGTTCCGCTCCGTTACGTCCCCTACGCGTCCTTGAGCTCCTGCCGCTGCCGTCCCAGCCCCTCGATCTCCAGCTCGACCACGTCGCCGGCTCGCAGGTAGGGCTTCGGCTCCGGCCGTCCCAGGGCCACCCCGGCCGGGGTGCCCGTGTTGATCACGTCGCCGGGGTACAGCGTCATGAACCGGCTGAGGTAGCGCACGACCTCCCCGACCGGGAAGATCTGGTCGGCCGTCGTGCCGTCCTGTTTCAGCTCGCCGTTGACCCACAGCTTCAGCGGCAGCGCCTGCGGGTCCGGCACCTCGTCCGCCGTCACGAGCCACGGCCCCAGCGGGTTGAACGTCTCGCAGTTCTTGCCCTTGTCCCAGGTGCCGCCCCGCTCCAGCTGGAACTCCCGCTCGGAGACGTCGTGCGCCGTCGCGTATCCGGCGACGTGCCCGAGCGCCTCCTCGGCGGATTCCAGGGAGCGGGCGGTGCGGCCGATGACGACCGCGAGCTCGACCTCCCAGTCGGTCTTACGGCTGCCGCGCGGCACGAGCACGGTGTCCTCGGGGCCCACGACCGTGTCCGGGGCCTTGAGGAACAGGATCGGCTCCTCCGGGATCGCCGCCCCGGTCTCGGCCGCGTGGTCGTGGTAGTTCAGCCCGATGCACACGATCTTGCCGATGCGGGCTACCGGCGGCCCGATCCGCAGCCCTTCCGTGTCGATCGGGGGCAGCACCTCGGGTGTCTGTGCCGCCTCCCGCACACGGGCCAGCGCCGACGCGTCGGCGAGCAGGTCGCCGTCGATGTCGGTGACGAGGCCCGAGAGGTCACGCAAAGTCCCGTTACGGTCAAGCAGTGCCGGGCGTTCCGCGCCCGCCGTACCGACTCGAAGCAGCTTCAACGGTCCATCTCCCCTTGGTCGAGATCGAGCCCGTCGGTGGGTTGCGGCCAGCGAAAGGCTCGGTCGATCCTCCAAGACATCGGATGACTCCGCAATACCTTGTTCACTGACTGGACCGGGCGCGCGTGCCGTACGCGTACGGGCCCCTCAGAGCGCGGGTGCGAGGGCGGCATCCGCGGCCGGGGTGTCCCGGTAGAGGTACGCCCGCTCGATCGCGGTCCAGGTGGTGCTGGTGACGATGTACAGCGCCGCGGCCAGCGGCACGAAGGCCACGGAGAAGAGCGTGAGGAACGACATCAGCGGCATGATCTTCGTCATCGCCCCCATGCCGGGCACCGGCTGTCCGTCCGGGCCGGTGGCCGGGGTCATCGGGTTCTGCGCCATCTGACGCTTCGTGCGGCCGTAGTTGAACGTGGCGACGGCGGCGACGATCACGAACAGCGCCAGGTAGACCAGCGCCTGCGCGCCGAACGGCCCGCCGTCGGCGAGCGCGTTGTGCCAGCGCTCGCCGAGCGGGGCCGAGAACAGCTCGTGGCCGAGCAGCGAGTTGGGTTCGCCGCCGATCTCCTGACTGGAGAAGAGGTGGTAGAGCAGGAAGAAGGCCGGCATCTGGAGCAGGCTGGGCAGGCAGCCGGAGAGCGGCGAGACCTTCTCCGCGGCGTGCAGCTCCATGAGCGCCTTCTGCATCCGCTCGGGGTTGTTGGCGTGCTTCTCGCGCAGCTCGGTGATCTGCGGCTGGAGTTTGGCGCGGGCCTTCTGCCCGCGTGCCGCGGCCCGCGACAGGGGGTGCACGGCGAGCCGTACGAGGGCGGTGAACAGGACGATCGCGGCGGCCGTGGACGCGGTCTGGAAGAACGGCTGGAGCAGATCGGCCAGCGAGCCGACCAGGCTCGCGAAGGCGGACATGAAAGCGGACATGGGTGAGCCCTCCGGGGGGTCTCGTCGTGCCGGGATGAGTGGAGCTCGGCAGGACGACCCGCGCGGGGAGTGCGGAGAGGTGCTGGTCCCTACGCGGCCGTCAGGAGGGCGGATCCGGGCGCTCGGGGCCTGGTGCGCCCCCTGGCGTCGGGGTCGCGCTGAGGCAGGAACGCGGTGCGCTTCTCGCGGTCGCGCATGGCGGTGCGCACCCGGGTGCGGGGCACGGGGGCGGCGCAGCGGGCGCTGATGACGGAGCAGACGAGGAGCGCCGATCCGGCGGCCGCGGTGGCCGCGAGGGCGACGGCGGCGGAGAGGCTGCCGCCTTCGGCGAGCAGGACCTCGGTGAGGAACAGGACGAGGAACGCGGCGGGGCGGAGCACGGGCCGGAGCAGCTGGGCGGCTCCGCGGCGTACACGGTCGGTGTCGCTCATCGGTGCCCCCCTCCGTGGTGTGCGAGGCGCGCGCGCCCGCGATGTGTCCTTCAGCCGTTATACACGATCGGTCTCCAGCGGCTGGAGGAGCCGGCGGGGGACGAGCAGGGCCCGGCTGACCGGATCGGCCGGGTCGGGGTCGAGTCCGTGGCCGGGCCGCATCTCCACGTCCTCGGGCGGTACGTCGGTTCCGCAGGCGGGGCACTGTCCGTAGGAGCCCAGCTCGGTGCCGCACGCGGCGTGCACGAAGACGCGCATGGGGAGGGTGCCGGTGATGTGTTCGCGGCCCCAGAGTCCGATCGAGCGCAGGGTGGGCCAGAGGGCCTTGCCGCTGTCGGTGAGGACGTACTCGTCGCGCGGGGGTGATTCCTGGTAGCGGCGTCTGACCAGTACCCCGGCCTCGGTGAGGGCCTGCAGCCGGCCGGCCAGGACGGCGCGCGGGATGCCGAGGTGGGCGAGGAAGTCGTTGTACCGGCGCACGCCGTAGAAGGCGTCGCGCACGACCAGCAGGGTCCAGCGCTCGCCGATCACTTCCAGCGCGCGGGCGATCGAGCACTGCTGGGTCGCGTAGTCCTTGCCGAGTGCCATGGGATCACTTTACCTCCACAAGGTTCGGTGAATGAACCTACCGTGCTAGCGTGACCCCGTCCGGTGAGTTCATTCACCGAACCCACTGCGTGGAGCCGGGGTCCGCACCCGGATCCCGAACCCGGAACGCCTTTGCCGGGTCGAGCCCCGAAGGGACGTCATGACCCAGCAGCCCGCACGGACCGAGCCCGCACCCGTCCTGCGGACACCCCCCGGCCGCGCGCACCGTCCCGGCGCGACCCTCGCCGTCACCAGCGCCGCGACCACCGTCGCGCTGATGAACTACACCGCGCCGATGACGACGCTCCCCGACATCTCCGCCTCCCTCGGCACCCCGGCCGCCGCCCAGGCCTGGCTGCTCAACGGCACACCGCTCGGCCTCGCCGTCCTCCTCCTCGTGGCGGGCAGCCTCGCCGACGACTTCGGCCGCCGCCGGCTCTTCCTCACCGGCACCCTGGGCCTCGGCGTCACCACCGCGCTCGGTGCGCTCGCCACCTCCACGCTCGGCTTCACCCTCGCCCGGGTCGGCCAGGGCGCGGCGAGTGCGGCGATCCTGGCCACCAGCCTCGGCCTGCTGGTCGGCGCCTATCCGGTCGGCCACGCGAGGATCAGGGCCATGGGCGTGTGGGGAGCGTTCGTGAGTGCGGGGATCGCGCTCGGCCCGCTGCTCGCGAGCTCCCTCGGCACCGTCGACTGGCGCCTGACGTACGTCGCCCTCGGGCTCGGCGCCCTCGTCACGGCCGTCTTCGGCTTCCGGGTGCTCACCGAGTCCCGCGCGCCTCGGGCCGGGCGCCCCGATCTGGCGGGCGCCGCCGTGCTCGGTCTGGCGATGACCGCGCTGCTGACCGCCCTGACGCTGGGCCGGGACGGCTGGCTGCGCGCGCCCGTGGGCCTGCTGCTGCTGGCCGCGCTCGCCCTGTCCGCCGTGTTCGCCGCGGTGGAGCGCCGGGCGGCGGCCCCGCTGATCGACCTGGCGCTGTTCCGCAGCCGGGCCTTCCTCGCGTCTGCGGCGGGCGGGCTGTTCACGGGACTCGCGGTCATCGGCCTGTTCAGCTATCTGCCGACGCTGCTCCAGCACGCGCTCTCCTTCTCGGCGCTCGACTCGGCGTGGCTGTTCCTGCTCTGGTCCGGCACGTCGTTCGTCACGGCCCTGCAGTCGCGCCGGCTGACGGGCAGGGTGGCGGCCCGCCACCAGCTGGCGGCCGGATTCCTGCTGCACGGGCTGGCGGTGCTGCCGCTGCTGGGCACGCTCACCGGCGGTAGCGGGAGCGCGAGCGCGTCGGTGTGGCTGCGACTGGTGCCGGCCTTGGTCGTCGCAGGCATCGGCAGCGGCCTGCTCAACGCGGCACTGCCGCGCCTCGCCGTCGAGTCCGTGCCGCCGGAGCGTGCCGCCATGGGGTCGGGCGCGAACAACACGGCCCGCTACCTCGGCTCCTCGGCCGGTGTCGCCGTCACGATCGCGGTGGCCACGACGCCGCTGGGCGCGGACGCGGCGGTGCTGGTGTCGGCGGGGACGGCCCTGGCGGCCACGGTGGGCGTCCTGTTCCTGCGGGAGCGCTGACCGGGGCGGTGCCGGAGCCCCGGCTCCCCGGGGCTCCGCCCCACGCACCTCGCCCGTGGGCGCGGGTCGTTCTCCCGGCGGCCCTGTGGCCTCCACCACCGCTCCACCCCGCGCTCTCTCACCTCGCCCCCGCACCGCAGTACGGTGTGGTGCATGCGCCCCGACACGCCTGCCGCCCACACCACCGAAGCCGAGCGCCTGCTGCGCACCGCGGCGCAGTATCCCGAGGACCACGAACCGCTGTTCCTCCAGGCCGCGGCCCATCTGGAGCTCGCCGGAGACCGCGCCCGCGCCACCGCCCTCTACGACGAGCTGCTCGGCTCCCCCGGAACGACGGTCGAGAACCCGCACCTGGTCAAAGCACTCAAAGCGGCCAACCTCTGGGAGTACGGCCACGAGGCGGAGGCCCGCGCGATCATCGACGGCATCCGTGTCGCGGCCCCGCTCGACGCGGCACCGTGGGAGATCGCCGCGGAGACCCTGGAGGGCCATGACGAGCTGGAGTCGGCCCACGACTTCTTCTCGACCGCGCTGACGATCCTCCTCACACCGGGCGAGGAAGTCCCGTACGCCACCCAGTCCTTGCTCGTCGGACGGCACCGGGTGCGCAGGCTGCTCGGAGTCGGCCACGACCCGTGGGACGAGCTGGCCGACACCCTGCACACGGCCGCCGTCCCCCTCGACGAACTGCACGACCCGAAGCGCCTGTGGTCGCTGGGCTCCTCGGACCCGGGCGAGCTCCAGGCGGAGATCACCCGCCTGCGCGCCGAACTGGGCACCTACCGCACGGCGCTGTCCCGCCCGTTCCCGGTGGCCGTGCTGCACTGGCCCGAGGACGAGCTGAGCGAACTCCTGAGCACGTACCCGGAGTTGAATCAGGAGTACGCGGGCCACGAGGATCATCTGGCCCGCCTGGAGGCGGCGTTGCGGGATCTGCACGCCGCGGGCACGCCGAATCTCGGCATCGTCACGGGCACGGTCCCCTCGTACGAGGCGTTCGCCGCGTCGGAGGCGGCGTCCCCCTCGGACCCGGACCTGCTCCCCCAGTACGCCACCACCCTGGCAGCCCGCGGCCGTGCCGTCCCGTGGCCGCCGGCGCGCAGTGCGGCGTGCTGGTGCGGTTCGGGGCGCGCGTACCGGGAGTGTCACGGGGCCGCGTAGCTCCGGGCCCGGTGCTTCGGGGAACGCCGTCGGGGCCCTCCTCCGGTGTCGGTGGTGACAGCGGACGTACGGGGGGCACCGATTACTTCCGGGCGCGCCGACGGTCATCAGTGCAACAGGCCCCGGCCTCACCACCGATCGCCTGCCCACGACGAACGAGACGAACGGGACGCAACGACATGACCGACCCGGTAAAGGGCCCCGCGAGCTACTTCCCCTCGATCGAGAAGAAGCACGGCCGCCCGATCGCGGAGTGGAAGCGCCTCATCCGCACCTCACCCCTGACGGGACACATGGAGCTCGTCTCCTGGCTCAAGTCGGAGCACGGCCTGGGCCACGGCCACGCCAACGCCCTGGTGGCGCACACGCTCGCCGAGGACAAGGCGGCCGAGTAGAGCCACGGCGGCCCGGCAGCCGAGGAATCGCGGCGGCGCGGGCCGAGTTCCCCACCTTCGGCGACGACCTGGACGAACTCTGCCGCTGAACACCCGGGCCCGCATCGCCCGCGCGCCCGCCCCGGTGAAGCGGCACCCGGCGTGCCGGAGCGTCGCGGGCCGGGCGCGTCCCTACATGCTCGCAGCGACCTCGCTGCGCAGCTGGGGCAGTTTGTCGTGCAGCACGCCCGGGCAGAGGGTGGTGCCGAAGTCCTTGTGCCCGTAGATGCGGCTCGGTGCGACGCCGTACTGCTTGCAGACGTACGCGCAGAGCACGACCAGGACCTCCCACTGAGCCTGCGGGGGCTGGGCGCCGTCGTGATACGCGCCCTCGTTGGCGATGCCGATGGCCTGGTCGTTCTGCCCGGACGTGTGGGAACCGAGCACGAAGTTGCTGCCGCCCTGCAGGGTGCTGAGGCTGCGGTGACGCGCCTCGGTGATCCAGCCGCCCCGGCTGACGAGGAAGTGGTAGCCGCTGTCGATCCACCCGTTCTTGTCCATGTGCAGGTCCTGGACCCAGTGGGCGTGCGCGTGGGCCTGGGCGCGGGAGAAGTCGGAGGTGTTGGCGCTGACCGTGTGGTGAACGATGATCTTGTTCGGCCGCCTCGGCACGAGAGTCACCGCGCTGCGGGGCGGGCGTGCGTTCCACTGCGCGGTGCTGTCGATGTCCGGCTCGACGGCACTCGCGGCACGGGCGGTTCCGGGTAGGGCGGCGGCCACCAGCCCACCCGTACCGGCGAGCAGGATGTGGCGGCGGCTCGGCTTCGGAAGGTTCACGGTGCACTCCTGGTCTGCGGTCGTTCCGGCCGGCCGCGCCGTGGCAGCGACGGCGGCGGTGGGGGTGGCGGAGACAGCGCGGGTGCGGCCGGGCGAGCCCCCGCGGGAACTCGCCCGTCCGCCGTCGCAGGGGCGTCGGTCACGCCGTGTTGTTGGCGAGGGCCAGGAGTCGCGTCATGGTGCCGTTGAACTTGTTGCGGTCCACGTCACCGGCGACACCGCTGACCCGGCCGGTGGCGGTGTACTGCCAGATCGTCCAGGTGGGGAATCCGGCGGGGACGGTGGGGCTGCTGACGCCCCAGTGGGCGATCCAGAGGGGCGCCTTGGTGGACATGCCGGTCCAGCTGCCGGTGCAGGTGTTCCACCAGCTGGCGGTCGTGTAGATGACGACGTCCCGGGTCGTACGGGCCTTGTACGTGTTGTAGAAGTCGTTGATCCACGTCCGCATCTGCGTGGTGGACAGGCCGTAGCACATGGCCCCGTACGGGTTGTGCTCGATGTCGAGGACGCCGGGGAGGGTCTGGTTGTCCCTGGACCAACCGCCGCCGCTGGAGGCGAAGTAGCCGGCCTGCGTCGCACCGTTGGAGACGTTCGGGCGGGCGAAGTGGTACGCGCCCCGGATCAGGCCGGCGTTGTAGGAGCCGATGTAGTTCGCGCTGAAGTTGCTGTCCTTGTACGTCGTGCCCTCGGTGGCCTTGATGTAGGCGAAGTCGATGCCCGCGGCCTTCACCGAGCCCCAGTTGATCGCGCCCTGCCAGTGGGAGACGTCGATGCCCTGGACACCACTGGTGTCCATCGTGGACATGCCCCCGTCGCCCGAGGCCTGGGGGCCCTGCTCGATGCGGGTCCCCGCCCCCATCCACGCGTGTCCCTGCTGCACCGGCCTGTCGGGGCCGGGGGGCGCGGCGGCCACGGGCCCCGCGCTGGTCACCAGCAGGGCGGCGACACCGCTGAGGACGCCGGCGAGGAGGGCGGCTCTGGATCTGACGAGTCGGCGGGTCGGAGAACTGTACGCGGGCATAGCTGCCTCCGGGCACGTTGAGGGGACGGTAGTGCCTGGCATCCGATAATCGGATGCCATGGACACGACATGAGTAACGCACGAGTGACCAGGGGCGTAAAGAGGCGTGTTGGCCTAGACCTCTGACGCGCCGCGTCAGCTGGGCCGACGCTCGGAATTGGCAGAAACTTTCAGATTTGAAGGGTCGGGCGGAAGCCGATTTCGCCATGCCGGAGGAGGACATCCCGGCGCAGCGCCGACGAGTGCTCGCTTCGTTGGACCCGAACCCACCGTGTCCCGAAGCTCCAGGCCCGCGCTCCTGATCACCTACGCAACCCGCGACGAGATGAGACTCGGCCATGCCGAAGGGGCGCAAGGACGACGGGTAGCGTCGTCGCAGATGGGATGACGAGTCGCGTGTCTTGAACAGGGCTGCGGGTCAGCTCGCTGCGCTCTCGCTCCGAGACTACGAGCGGCACCTCGACACAAGCTGATCCCGGAGCGCCGCTACCGACCACGACGGACAGATGACCGCCCACGGAGCAACTCTCACGCACTTCCCCTGGTTTCGGTCATGAACCACAAGGCCCCCACCGACCGAGTCCCCATCAAGGTCCATCACTACGGGACCTGAGCTTGCCACTCAGGTCAGCTGGGCGGCGTGGGCAAGCCCAGGGCAGGTGAGGCCCTTTCGTCCACTTTCCCTGTTCCGGCATCGACGTAGACCGGGTAAGTGTCGCCACCGGCCACGACCGGAATCATCCATTGCGCCCGCCAGTCCCCTTCGCGCCGGATGGCCAGCAAGTTCCCTGCATCTGTCTTAGCTCCGCCCGCGAACTTGGACGCGATGGTCGCAGCTTGCTTCTCACTCACCCGGCGCGGGGGAAGTGAGACGGGTCCCTCCACATGACAGGACAGCAGCGCCGAGACGCGGCCGGCTCGATTGATCTGCACGTCCAGACGCATTGGCATAAGCACCCCGTCAATGCGACTACGCCAACTGACCATCCAGCCAAACTCCGCATCATCGCCGACTGGGAACGACTTCACGTGCGAATCCTTGAGACCCCACGGGAAACGCTCCTTCGCGTACGTTGTCGCTATGCGGAGCGCATCGTCAGGCGTCCTGGGTGCGGCTCCGACTCCCGCCACCGCAAAGCTCCCAGGCCCAGGCTCGCTTGAGCCTTCCAGGCTGACCGTGAGCAGTTCTTTGTCCGGCCAGCTCAGCTCTGCGAACCCCGTCTCCAGGGTAATCAGCAGTAGGTCAGGTGCCCCGTTCTGCCCGGACTGGAGCTGCACGTTCGCAACGTCGAGGTGGTTATCGAAGGCGGCGGTAAGGACCTGCTGCGCCTGAGTCTTTGCGTCGCGGCCCACGATCTGCAGACTTGTGGAGTCCAGAGCCAGCGGGGTGATCCACGCCCTCCACACCATGGCGCAGACGACGAGACCGGCCACGAAGACGACAGCCGTCGACTTCGCCCCAGAACGCAGAGAATTGAGCTCCCCGCGGGCAGCTCGAACTGCGGCCCAGCCGACAAGCGTTCCAGCTCCCGCCCCGAGTACGTTCGTCAGCACATCACTGCTATCGCAGCTTCGCCCCACCCATGGGGCGAGCGCCTGCCCGAGCTCGGTCACCACCGACAACAGTGCGCCACCCAGGAAGACAGGAAGGATGCGCCGAGCCGCAAGAACACCGAAGAACCCGATAGGCAAGAACATTGCCACGTTCAGCAGGCCCTGCTCCGTCGCGAAAGGTTCACTGTAATTCCGGTTGAGGACACAATGCCCGGACACATGCCCCGGGGACGGAAAGAAAATAGTGACGCTCAACTCCGCCGCCAGAACGGCGGCCAGCCCGGCATAAGCCCATGGGCGATGCAGGAACCTCTTCGCAGCGAGATAACTCAAGAGAGCAGCGAACGTCACGGCGGCCATGGCGATCAGGACGAAATCGCCTCGACCATGAAAAAGAGCTTGCAGCATGTGCGCAAAACCTTCGAACGGGACCGCCTCGCCCCACGTGAGCCGCAGGACGGAATAGCAAGGGAGGGGACTCAGCAGGCACCGGAACGGGTCTGAAATGCCAACTGAACGAAAGCCAACATCAGCCCGATAGCGGAGTAGCAGTCTGAAGTCCATTTACGGCTACACGAATTACTGCCGGTCACACCTGCCGCGTGAGCGGATGCCGAGCCCTACGTGGTCGCATCGAGGGAGCTAGGCCAATGGATGCCAACTGGACGCTTCACCATCAGGCTCCAACCAATATCTAGACCTACTCAGCCATAGCCGCAGGTTGACGGTCCCGAGGTGCACCATCCGTTAAGAAGCGTTCGAACTCATCAATCAGCGCTAAATTTTCTCTGAGCGGTCCACCCACCGAGAGCGATGCTGTTCCAAGCACTTCCGATCGATGTGGTGGCGGTCGCGCTTGACGTAAAGATCTCCAAGCACCCGATGGGTGAGTCCATCCACAATCTTGAGATCATCGGTGATGAGGCGCACCCCATTATCGAAGAGCACATGACAATTGGGGCACAGGCATAGTATGTTCCCCTGGACATCCCGCCCCTCATGCGGCCTACCAAGTGCGTGTATATGCGCCCCCTCACTGTATCGAGCACCGTTGGCATCCACTACGATCGGCACCTGGCACATCTGGCACGTGTTCTCGTACAGGGCCTTTATGGCGCGGGTTGCCAACGTATTGCGAACACGTCGCTGCGTGGCAACGTACTTCGCGGTCACTCGCTCAAGAGGGGTGAGCTCACTACTGGAGTCGGTCGCGAGGTCGCCCGACTCCCGAGCCAGCTCCTTCGCGAGCCTGAACTGCCACATCAGATAACCGCGCTCGGTGCGCACACTCCAGTAATCTTCCACAAGGTAGAGGCCTCTGTAGCGATAACCCTCGGTTGCTTTACCTCGCTTGATCCCAAGACCCCGCACGAATCGAATAGGTAGACCCTCCCGAAAGTTACGCACCATTCCCTCATTGACGCCCGTCAGGGCTTGGTTACCAGTGATGTGTCCGTTCCTGTCGGGATCTCCGCCCTGGGCCGTATAGATCACGATGTCGCCCAGATCCTCGTCTCCGGCGTACCCGCCGCTCGCGACGATGGAATCAACACCCTCATGTGCTGTGCCTGAGATGCCTCGCCCCCGGAAGCGGTGGACGTCAGCCGCATGCAACTCATCGTGGCTCTTGAACCATTGCCCCTCCTCCACATTCGGTGGAGGACCAAAGTAGATCGACTTCGACGGCTTGGGAGACATGCGAACATGTTGCCGACGTCCGATAGTTCTACGGTGCCGGTGGTCGATCATGGCTGTCTTTGACCTAAATGTGGCTTAAAATAGCTGCCACACAAGAGCTTCAGACCTCCACTCTTGGGACGAATCACCCAGCGCGTCAGCGTCGCCGCTGCGACTCCCTCCCCGTGAGCGCTGATCGGGTCCGGATCAGTCGTTCCACGCGGTCAGTTACCCCTTCATCGCGGCAACCTGCCCCGCCCGCTCGACGAGCGCCCGCACAGCCCGCACCCTGCGGTACGGAACGAGCCGCTTCCGCATGGTGTCGAAGTGGTCGTCTCCCCGGGCCGTCGACAAACCCACGTAGTCGTCGAGGAAGGTGTCCCAGGTGGCACACGCCTCCTCAATGTGGCCCAGCTCGTATTGTCGGTGGGCCATCACCGCGTTGGCATGCAGGCGTCCTTGTCGTTCCTGCTTCGGCTGCGTCCTGATCGAGGTCTTCAGAGCGGCGATCGACCCCGGTAGGTCCTTCGTCTCATAGAGGACATGTCCAACGTGGAACTGGTACGCCGTCTGGTCATACCCACCGATGGACTCCCGCCTGGAGTCGGCCTGGGAAAGTGCCACCTCGGCCTCACGCAGCCGTGTGAAGGCCTGCTTGCGGTCGCCGACCAGCGCTGCCGCATGTGCCTGCTGTCCGCGCAGGAAGGCAACCAGCCGTGGACCCGCCTTCGGCGCGGCCTCGGCTGCGGAATCCGCCAGTTTCAAGGCTGTCGCGCCATGACGCAGGCTCGAAGCCTGGAGGCTCATGCCGCGCAGCGTGCGGCAGTACGTCACGTGGTCACCGGCTTCCGTGGCGAGCTTCAGCGCCTTGACGTAGTAGCGCTGCCCGAGGCCGTGCTCCCGCTCGTACATCGCCATCCAACCGGTCAGGTAGGTCAGGTCCGACGCAGCGGAGAGCATGTCGCTTCTCACCTGTTCGGTGGCCGATGCCCGGAGGTACGGCGCGACGGTGTTGACGAGAAATGCCGCGGCCATCGGCCGCGCATGCCCGCCACCCAGCTCGTCGAGGATGTCCGCGATGCGGTCGGTCATCGTCCGCACAGTGGCAACTTCGGCAGTCCCGATGCGACCGGTGGGTTTCGTTGCACGTTCCCTCTCCTCCGCCTGCGCCTCACCGGCGAAGAGGGGTACAGCGAGGGCTGCCGAATACAACCCGGCGGCGAGGACACCGCGTCGCGAGGGATCCATGTCTGACCTTCCCAGGTCCAGAAGCGACTCGACGGTGTCCCCGTCGCGAGGGGTCTCACCGCGTCTCGGCTGCTGCAGGCCTGCCTCGGCGTACGTCAACGGCCGGCCAAGCCTGCGCTCCAGCACTTCGAGGATGATCCGTCTGGCCTGTTCCCTCGGCTGCGTCCCGCTCAGCCAATGGGAAACCGCTGAATGGTCGTACTTGAGGGGCATCCCATGCTGAACACCCACTCGATTCACAGCGTTGGCGAGCTGCGTACGTGACCATTGCGCCTGCTCAAGCAGGGTCTCGAGTCCCGTATTGCGGTCGCCCTGGGGTTTCTTGGCCATCGCCAACTCCCGGATGATTCACGGCTTTCACGGTCACGCCTCCCACTCACGGTACCCGGATATGCACGTCCCGCAGTTAGCTCTTCACACACCGCAATCGAAACCGGACAAGAGAGGATCACATGATGACTGCCGTGGCAGGGGGCCATGCTTCCGACCCTGATGTCGTCGGGTGCGAGGCACTACCAGTCGATCTGGAGGACATCAGCGACTCGGTGGACAGGGCACTGGCCATCAGGCTGTGCATGCCGGATCGGCAGGAGATCGACTTCATGGCGAGCCGGTTGCGCGGGGCGCTGAACCTCTTCCTTGCAGAGGATCTCGGATTCTCCGCAAACCAAGAGGCACGGCAGATGCGCCGCTCCGCCCACCGCCTCTTGGAGTTGCTTGCTCGCCCTGACGCCGAGACCCCTCAGTTCACGGCCTTCGAGTACACGCGCGAGCTCGCTCGCGTGACGAAGTACTTCGTCGGCCTCTGGCGGGAACATCACCCAGCAGGGGGCCACGATGGATGACCACGGAGCAGCGAGGTCCGCACTGCCTGTTCGGGAGCCCGGCGCAGCGTTGCGGGAGTTGCTGCGGGTCGAGGCCAACCAACGACCCTCGCCGCCACAGATGGCTGTCATGGGTCAATCGATCCCGAACTCCAGGTGTAGTTGCGGCCGATGTGAGTCCCTGAACTGGTGAGGCCAGTTGAAGAGGCGCTGCCGTCTCTCGAGATTCTCAGCTCGCACCGTTGGGTGAGCGCCGGCACCTGCGGTACGTGGTCGACCTGACCTGTGGCGCATGATCGAGGCTGACAGGCTCATGCCGTGTGGGAATGCCTCCCCTCGTCATTCCCACACTGCCGCGCTGCACGCCTGCCTCGCCGCTGGTGTCTCCACCGGAGCTCGGAACCCGAGCCTCGGAACCCGAGCTCCGGGCCAGGTCGTTCACTCCTTCAGGGGGCTGCGGAGGGCGCCGGGCCCGGCGCTTGAGCTTCGGGATTCGGGGGTCTGGATCCGGGGGCCGGGATTCGAGTGGTGTCTGTATCCGGTAGGGGAAAGAAGGGGTTGAGGAAACCTCCCCGCCCTCCCTGACCCGTCACGGCCAGCAAGTATGACTAATCGTGACCAGCTTGCGGCGCGGAGTCGCGACTGCTTACGGTGCCCACAACTGAACGACCCCGACGCGGTGTTAGCGCACCAGGCCGGGGTCTCACCCCAAGATCGTTAGGACCCGATCTCGTGGCTATCGAGCACCCTAGCTCCGCCCTGCGCGCCCCCGCATCCTCACGCCCGTACCGAGAAGCCCCGCGTGGATACGGCAAGCGATCCGTACCCCGGCAACGCCCCTCCGAAGCGTCGGACTTCGCCTTCCTGCCGGAGCGCGAGCGGTACGTCGCCGGTTACGTCGACCGTCTCCCCGACGGCGCCGCCATGGACATCAAGTCCCTCGCCAAGGACCTGCCCCTGTACGGGCAGATGGCGATCGGCAGCGCCCTGCGAGCCCTGGGAGTGGCCGGGCACCTCCGCCACGTACGGTGCCGCGTCGAGCGTCTCGGCCAGAGCCGCTGGGTCACCCTCACCTACTGGTCCCGCACCGCCCACGACAACGAGTGGTGGACCGCCTACCTCTCGGCCGAAGACGGCCAGGACGGCCAGGACGGCCAAGGTGCCCAGGACAACCAGGGCGACCTCGGCAGCCGGGTCAGGCGTGCCGCCCCGGAGGCCGTCACCCCGCCGCCGCCCTGGGTCCCTGCGGACGCGCAGGCCGTCCCCACGGGAGCGCCGGCCCTCGCGGCCGAAGCCCCGGCCGCGGCTGCGGCACCTGTCGCGCCGCTCCGGCCCGGGGCACGGCCCGCCCCTGCCTCGCCCGCCTACCTCGCCCTCGCCCGACTCGGGCAACGCGAACCCCGCCTCGCCCTGTCCGCGGCCGACTGCCGGGTCCTGGAGGGCCTGGCCGCCGAGTGGTTCGTACGCGGTGTGGACGCCGACTACCTCACCCACGCTCTCAGCTCCGGCCTCCCCCGAACGGTCGGCTCCCCCGTCGGGTTCGTGCGTCGCCGCCTCGTCGACAAGCTCCCGCCGCACCTGCCCGCCATCCCGGGCTCCCCCGCCCCCACCCGCCGCCTGCTGGTGGAGTGCACCGCATGCGGGGCCCCCGGCCACCCTGAAGCAATCCCCGACGGCCTCTGCCGCGCCTGCCGGCCCGCCCTTGGGCACGCAGCCCCGGCCGCGTCGGCAGTGCCTGCCGGGCCGCCCGCCGTGCGTGATGTCCACGCACTGGTGAGCAGCCTTCGAGGCCTGCTCCGCACCCCGTCGTAGGCCGCCCACGGGTGACGGGTGACCGCCCGCCCGGGACAGCCCGTCAGGACGGCCCGTCCGGGAACGCGCGTACCCGCGCCGCCCGGGAACCACCGCGCTCCCTCCCGCCGTCCTCAGGCTCGAACCTCCGTGCGAGTCACTCCGAGTGCCGTGCGGGCCACGTCACGCACCCGAGGAGAAGCATGTTCGCCCACGGCAGCACACGACCACGGAACAGCGGCCCGGGAAGCATCGGCGACTCATCGCGGCGCGGTGCTCGTGCCGCCCTGTCGGCCGGCTCGCGGGCGGCGCTCCTCGTGCTCGTCCTGGGGACCGCGACCGCCTGCGGCCAGACGACATCCAGCGGCAGCCAGGAAGCCAAGGAATGGGCGGTCGGCGACTGCGCCGGGCCGGACACGAGCAAGTCCGAGGACGGCTACCAGGCCCTCGACTGCGACGACCCCAAGGCGACGCTCAAGGCGCTGGAGATCCAGGACGGTGCCATGTTCGCCCAGTCCGTCCAGTGCCCGGCCGGGACGGACGAGATCATCTCGGTGAAGATCTCCTTCGGCGGCGGCGACGCCTCGACCAGCGGCATTCCCAGCAAGACCGTCTGCGGGCGCAACCTGTCCGGCGAGCATCCCGGCGACGCCGGCGCGGGCGGCGGCCAGCTGGTCGTCGGCGACTGCGTGGACGACCAGGCGAAGGAGATCGCCTGCGCAGGCGCGAGCGGGGCCGTGAACAAGGTCCTCGCCCTGACCAAGACGGCCGAGGAATGCCCGTCGGAGGCGAAGGACCCGATCGACCTGTTCCCCAGCCCGGGCCGCCCGTACGACACGATCTGCGCCTCGGCCACCTGACCTGTGCGCGGTCCGGTGGGCGGCCCGTGCGGGGCCGCCCACCGCTCGCGTCGGGCCTGCGGTGCTCCACACGATGTGCGCGCGACATCTTGACCTGTCCCTGACGAGATGGCTTTATGGGAGCGCTCCCATCCCGCTCCCCTTCCCTCATTTCCTTTCCGATGCTCAGGTTTCTTGGCGCTCACTCATCTGGAGTCGCAGTGAGAACAACACGAGGTACGGCACGAAGCAACCCCCTCATCGCCCTGCTGGCCGCCCTGGCCACCCTCCTCGGACTGGTCGCCCTCGGCGCCCTCGGCCCGGCCACCGCCCAGGCCCGGGAACGGGCCGCTGAACAGGCCCCGAAGCAGGACCGCCCGGCCGGCGCCGCGGCCGCCACCGGTCTCCACATCAGCGACGGCCGTCTGCTCGAAGGCAACGGCAACGACTTCGTCATGCGCGGCGTCAACCACGCCCACACCTGGTACCCGGGCGAGACGCAGTCGCTGGCCGACATCAAGGCGACGGGCGCCAACACCGTCCGCGTCGTCCTCTCCGACGGCCACCGCTGGACCAGGAACGGTCCCGCGGAGGTGGCCGGGATCGTCGGCCAGTGCAAGGCAAACCGGCTGATCTGCGTCCTGGAGGTGCACGACACCACCGGCTACGGGGAGGACGCCGCGGCCGGAACGCTCGACCACGCCGCCGACTACTGGATCAGCCTGCGGGACGTACTCACCGGCGAAGAGAACTACGTCGTCATCAACATCGGCAACGAGCCCTGGGGCAACACCGATCCGGCGGGCTGGACCGCGCCCACCACCGCCGCCGTCCAGAAGCTGCGGGCCGCGGGGTTCGAGCACACGATCATGGTGGACGCGCCGAACTGGGGCCAGGACTGGCAGGGCGTCATGCGCGCCAACGCCCAGGCCGTCTACGACGCCGACACCACGGGCAACCTGATCTTCTCGATCCACATGTACAGCGTCTACAACACCGCCGCGAAGGTCACCGAGTACCTGAACAGTTTCGTGGACGCCGGACTGCCCCTCCTCATCGGTGAGTTCGGAGGCCCGGCCGACCAGTGGGGCGACCCGGACGAGGACACCATGATGGCCGTCGCCGAGCAGCTCGACCTCGGCTACCTGGCCTGGTCCTGGAGCGGTAACACCGACCCGGTCCTCGACCTGACGATCGACTTCGACCCGAGCCGCCTCAGCTCCTGGGGCGAGCGCATCTTCCACGGCGTCAACGGCATCGCCCAGACCTCCCGGGAGGCCACGGTCTACGGCGGCGGCGACCCGGGTGACACCGAGGCCCCGACCGCTCCCGGTGCGCCGACCGCCTCCGCGGTGACGGCGACCTCCGCCGCCCTCACCTGGACCGCGGCCTCCGACAACGTTGCCGTCGCCGGATACGACGTCGTCCGCGTCAGCGGCGGAACCGAGACCACGGTCGCCGCCTCCGCCACGAACAGCGCCACCGTGACCGGCCTGACCGCCGGCACGGCGTACACCTTCGCCGTCTACGCCCGGGACGCGGCCGGGAACCGCTCGGCCCGCTCGGCCACGGTGAGCGTCACCACCGACGAGGACGGCGGCACTCCGGGCGTGGGCTGCTCCGTCGGTTACCGCGTGGTCGGCGACTGGTCCGCCGGCTTCCAGGGCGAGATCGTCATCCGCAACACGGGCACCGCCGCCATCGAGGGCTGGACGCTCGGCTTCGCCTTCGCCAACGGCCAGACCATCACCAACATGTGGGGCGGAACGCCCGCCCAGAGCGGCGGCACGGTGAGCGTCACCCCCGCCTCGTACACCTCGTCCATCGCGGCCGGCGGCTCGGTCACCGTCGGCTTCACCGCGGCGCGCGGCGGTACGAACACCGCCCCGACCGCGTTCACCCTCAGCGGCGCCACCTGCGCCACGGCCTGACCGGGGCCGGACACCGGCCGGCAGGGCGTACGCGTCCCTGTCGGCCGGCCGCGCCCACCCCCGAAATACGGGCAGACCGACGAGAATCCGCCACCTCCTGGGCCGGATACCGGCATCCACCGCAAGACGTCACCCGCACATGGCGGCACGGGCCGGCTGCACGGCCGTGCGTCCCACAGCGGCCCCTCCCGGAGGAGCGGCGCCCGAACGGGGCAGCCGCACGGGCTCGTGCCGGCGCACAGCCCGCCTATGTGATCCTGACGTCATGGCTGATCAGCGCGAGGTTGTCATTGTTCCGTGGCCCGGCCCGGGGCCGGTTGCCGAGGCGGGGCCGGCCGGCCTGCTGGCCGCCTACCATCTGGCCACGGAGGCCGAGAAGGGTACGCCCGCCGACGGCGTGGCCGAGCTGCCGGAGCGCTACCGCGCCGAGGTCCTGGACCCGCGGGCCGCGTTCGCCGGCGATGTCGTGCTCGTGGCGTCGAGCGGGGGCACCCCCGTGGGCTGCGTGGTGGTGACCGCGCCCGACGAGGAACGGTCCGAGATCAAGCGGCTCTGGACCGACCCCGCGTTCCGTGGCCGGAGCGTGGCCTCCCGTCTGATCGAGGCCGCGCTCACCCACTGCGCGGAGAGCGGCGTCGGCGGGGTTCGGCTCTCGGTGTGGGACTGGCGCACGGGGGCCATCGCCCTGTACGAGCGGCTCGGCTTCGCCGCCACCGAACCGTGGGACGAGAGGGACCGACTCGTCTGCATGGAGCGCGCCGTATGAACGGTTGGCGCCCGCGGCGCTCCGCGGATCCCTCTGCGGGGCGCCGCATCCGCTCACAGCCTTCAACAACTGGTGAAGGCCTGCTCACCCCCGCAGACCCGCACGGGAGACACTCATGCTGTTCGTCATCGCCCTCATCGGAATCTCCAGCTTCGGCTTCACATTGTGGTACTCGGTGCGCGTCGCCGGAATGCGCGGCCTGCCCGCGTGGCGCAGGTTCCTCCCCCTCTGCCTTCTTGTGCTGTCCGTCGCGGCCAGCCTGCTGCGAGCCGCCGACATCCCCCAGGTCGCGAACGCTGTCGCCTTCCCCCTGCTCCTGGCTGCGATCGCGGTGTCCCTGGTGGAGGTACGGGCCGAGGGCAACCGGCGCACAGCAGCAGTGACGCAGTAGAAACCCTCGCCCGCCCCGTCTCCGGGCACACGTCCGTCATCGGCGTCCCGGCCGGTGCCTCGCGGCCGGTGAGGAACAGCGGACCACGGGCGCGGCCCGCGATCAGGCGAGACAGCGGCTGGGCTCTGCCGGACCGCCGGAGAAGCTCTCCGGCACACCGGACCTCCCCCGCGCCTCACACATCTTCAGGTGCGTAGGCGCGCGCTGACTTCGCGCACCGATTGCGGCCACGTCCGACACGCGGCACGCCCCGGCCTCCCCGCCGGGTGCCGGAGGTCGCGCCTCCGGCACCGGGGAGGCGTCACGGGGCGACGCCTTTGCACATGAACGCCTCCGCCAGGCCCCGCTCGCCCTGTCCCTACGCGGACGGAGACGCGGACGGGGAGGAGGCCGGGGGCACCGCCGTCACGCTCAGCGGCAGGAGCTCCGGGCGCTTGGCGCTACGGCCGTCACCCGAGGACCTGCCGCGCAGCCGGCGGCCGATCCAGGGGCCGAGGAATCCGGCCGCCCAGCGCACCTCGGCTCCGGCCGCCCGCAGGCCCGTCGGGTGCGCCTGGGGCGGCAGGGGCAGCGCCCACGACTCGTCACTGCCGGGCAGGTGGAGGGCGTACGCGGCCGCCGCGGCGATCCGGGCGTGGCCCAGGGGGCTGGCGTGGAGGCGGTCCTCGCTCCACAGGCGCGGGTCGGTGGCGACCGCCAGCGGGGCGAAGTCGGCGACCGTGACGCCGTGGCGGGCCGCGGCGGCGCGGATGCGGGCGTTGATGTCGAAGACGCGGGACCGGACCGGCCGGGCGATGGGCGCGATCTTCCCGACGTCGGGGAAGGTCAGGGTGACCACATGGGCCCCGGCGGCCGTGAGCGCGGCGAACATCTCCTCCAGGTGTCCGGCCACCTCCTCCGCGTCGAACTTCGGCCGGAGCAGGTCGTTGACCCCGGCGACGACGGAGGCCAGGTCGGGGCGCAGGGCCAGCGCGGGCGCGAGCTGTTCCGCGTGGACCTGGGCGGCGACCCGTCCTCGGACCGCCAGATTGGCGTACCGCACACCGGGGCTGACGGCATCCAGGTGCTCGGCGAACCGGTCGGCCCAGCCGCGCAGGCCGAGGGTGTCGTCCCCGTCGCCGACGCCCTCGGTCTGGCTGTCGCCCAGGGCGACGTAGCGCAGGTACTCACCGCTCGGCATGGCTGCTCCGTCTCTCTCCCAGTACGGCCGCGATCCGCCGGCACCACTGCCGGTGCTCCCGTTCGAAGGACAGGCCGCGCAGGCAGGTCAGGTAGGGGCCGATGCGCTCGCCGGTCCGCAGGAACTCCTCCTCGTCCGCGTCGCCGCGCAGCCGGAGCAGCAGCTCGCCGAGCAGCTCGATCTTGGCGTCGGCCGCGGCGGCCCGCTCCTGAAGCTGCTCGATCACCGAAGCCGTGCCGATGCGGTCGGCGGCCTGCACCTTGACGAGCAGGTCGTCGCGGATGAACGAGGGCTTCGACACGTCGGCGGCGAACCGCTCCAGTTCGGCCTGACCGGCGTCGGTGACCCTGAAGAGGCGCTTGTTGGGCCGGGATTCCTGGATCACCTGCCGGCCGGCGACCAGCCCTTCCCTCTCCAGCTTGGCGAGCTCCGTGTAGAGCTGCTGAGGCAGGGCGTGCCAGAAGTTCGCGACGCCGATGTCGAACGCCTTCGCCAGCTGGTATCCGCTGTACTCGCCGTCCAGCAGCGCCGCCAGCACGGCATGCCGCAAGGCCATCGCCGCACCCCCTTCGTTCTCCGTGTCCGTCTGTGGGACTGGGACCTCCACCCTACTCAACAATCTGCCTATTCATATAATTGAGTATCGAGAAAGAGGGGCCGCGACGATGATGGCGGCATGAGAAACCACCCAGTTCCCGTAGAGGCCCTGATCGTCGTGGACGTCCAGGTGGCGTCCGTCACCGGTGCCGGGGCGCTGCCCGAGGCCGCCCGGCTGCTGGACAGGACGACGGATCTGATCGCGCGGGCCCGCGAGGGCGGGGCGGTCGTCGTCCACATCCAGAACGACGGGCCCGCCGGTGCGGGCGACGCGCCGCACACGCCCGGCTGGGAGCTCCACCACCCCGTCCAGGCCGGTCCCACGGAGACCGTGATCCGCAAGACGCACGACGACGGCTTCGAAGGGACGGCGCTGGGTGACCTGTTGACCGGCGCGGGCGTGCGGTCGCTCGCCGTCTGCGGCCTGATGTCCGAGATGTGCGTCCAGGCCACGGCCCGTACGGCGCTGGCACTGGGATACCGGGTCGTCCTGCCGTACGACGCCCACGCGACGCACGACATACCGGCGGAGCCCGGCATCAGCGAGACGGTCCCGGCCGCCGTGGTGTCCCGGGTCGCCGCATGGCCGCTCAGCGTGGACGCCGACGTCACCGTCCGGGCCGCCGACGTCACGTTCACGGCCCCGGCCGCCCGGGGGTGAGAAGCGGACCTACGCCACGGCCGCCGCGAGCGGGGAGCGGGGGGCGCGGCCCAGGAGTGCGCGCAGATCACCACCGGTCCTGGCCATGAATCCGGCGGCGATCGCGGAGTAGGTGCCGGTCAGCATCGGCACCTGGAACGCTTCGGCGCCGGAGGCGGCGAGGTGCGCGCGGGCCTGCGCGAGCGTGCCCGGTTCGTACGTGACGTGCGGGCCGTACGCCCGGGCGAGGTCGGCGCCGCCCACCGTCTCCTCACCCACGAGTTCGTGGACGCGGCCCCGATGGGCGGGTGCCTCCAGCACCACACGCACCGCCGCCTCGGCCAGGTCCGCGCGGGCGACGGCGGCCAGCCGCCCCTCACCGAGCGGGGCGGCGATCCGTCCGTCCGCCGACGGGGCCGCGAGCACCGCCAGCAGTTCCGCGTAGAGACCGTTGCGCAGCACGGTCCAGCTCAGCCCGCTCCCGCGGAGCCGCCGCTCGGTCCAGCGGTGCGGCAGCGCGTACGGGAGGTGGTCGCCGTCGGCGGTCAGGCTGGTGTACACGAGGTGACGCACCCCGGCCGCGCGCGCCGCGTCGATCGCGGCGCCGTGCCGGGCCGTGACGGCGTCGTCCTCGCCGTAGCCCGCCGAGATCATCAGCAGGACGTCCACGTCCGCGAAACCCTCGGTGAGGGAGCCCGGATCATCGAAGTCGATGCGGCGTACGGGCAAGGAGGCGGTCAGCCGCCCCGGATCGCGTGTCCCGAGAACGACGTCGTCGCGGCCCGCCAGGTGCTCGGCGACCAGCGTGCCCAGGGCGCCCGCGGCGCCGGTGACCAGGATCATCAGGGTCTCCCCGTTCAGGTAGGTTCTTTTCGGTAACCAGCACCATCCTGCGGATTCGAACCCGCTCCCGTAAGGAGGCACTTCCATGTCGGTGGGGCACACGGAGGTAACCGGGCCCGGGGAGGCGACCGGCGCGCCCGGGCAGGAGCCCGTGGTCACGTGCGGTGAGGAACACGAGGACTGCGGGATCCGCGACGTGCTCGACCGGATCGGCGACAAGTGGTCGGTCATGGTCGTGGTCGAACTCGCCTCGGGTGTCCGCCGCTTCCGTCAGCTGCAGCGCGCGGTCCCCGGGATCTCCCAGCGGATGCTGACCCTCACCGTGCGCCGGCTGGAGCGGGACGGGCTGGTGAACCGGACCGTCCACCCGACGGTGCCCCCGCAGGTCGAGTACGAACTCACCTCGATGGGCCACAGTCTGACGCACCTGGTCAAGGCCCTCGCGGACTGGTCGGCGGAGCACCGCGCCCCGATCGCCCACGCGCGCCACGCCTATGACACCGCACACCCCGACTCCGGAATCCGCTGACCGCGGTCGGAGCAACTCCCGCTGGCGTTCGACGAGTTCTACCGGACCCTCGCGCCCGGCGGTCATCTCCTGCCCGGCGGCCACCTCGGCGACGAACACCTGAGCCCGGCCCGGTCGTTCGGTCACCCGGTGTCCTACCGGTCCTACTTCCTGCCGCTGCCCCGTCTCGCCGGACTCCTGCGCAGCTCCGGCCCGATCGTCACCGCGCGGATGGAACAGGAGCCCGACGGACGGGTCAAGCGCCGCAGCGCCTGCCTTCTGGCCCGCAAGCCGGTACGCCCGTGAGCGGTCCGGCCCGCGGGATCAGGCGTAGTAGTTCACACTGACCGGACGGGTCCCGGTCCACGGCGTCCAGCCCTGCAGCGTGGCGGGCACCCCCACGCGGGTACTGCAGTTGATCACCTGGAAGTGCAGGTGCGGGGCCGTGGAGGCGCCCGTGCTCCCCGAATAGCCGACGATCCGGCCCTGCGGGACCCAGTCACCCGGTTCGTAGAACGACTGGTTCAGGTGGGCGTAGTGGGTGCACTGGCCGTTCGAGTGCCTGATGATCACCTCGATGCCGTTCTGCCAGTACGGCGACCAGTTCGAGTAGAGGATGGTGCCCCCCTGCGCGGCGGACACCTCGTACCAGGCCGGCAGCCCGAAGTCCCAGGCGTACTCGTTGTACGGGCCCGTGTGCGAGTACGTGCCCTCCGGCCCCTGGGTGACCGTGTAGGCCTCCCCCGCCGGATAGGGCATCTCGTAGTAGTAGTCCGCGGCGGCGGCGGGTGACGCTCCCACCATCGTGATGCCCACCGCTGTCAGCAGCGCACTGGCCCCTATGACCGTGCGGCGCAGCGCCGACTTGAGTCCGCTCATCTGCGTCTCCGTTCGTGTTCCACCAGAACCGGACTCCGCGTCCTGTCGGGGCGGAGGATGGCCAGAATTGACCCTGACGGTCTGTCACGCAAGGCCGCCGGGAAGAACCTGCAAGGCCCCGGATTGGTCTCGACCACTCACTCGCCGAACGTGCCGGTCCTGCGCATCGGCGCAGGCCGACGGGGTGTAACGGGGAAGCGGAGGACAAAAGTCCAGGCAGGGCGCCGAGAGCCGTCAGCCACCCCGCACACAGCGGCCGGCCGATCCGGCGGAAGATTCGGCCGGAAGGCGCGCAAACCCTCGCGGGGGAAGAAGTGCCGTCGCGAGAGCGTGGGAAGAGCGGGTCAGCTCTCGGAGGGCTCCGACCGCGTCCCCGACTCCGGCTCAGAGTCCGGCTCCGGCTCCGGCTCCGGCTCCGGCTCCGGCCCCGACGCGGCCAGTCTCCGCCGCGCGTGCGCGCGTTCGGGTTCGGTGCCGGCCAGACGCAGCGCCTCCCGGTACGCCGCCGCGGCCTCCGAACGGCGGCCGAGACGGTGCAGCAGGTCGGCCCGGGCGCTCGCGTACGGGTGGTAGGCGCGCAGCCGGGGCTCGTCGGCCAGCTCGTCGAGGAGTGCCAGGCCGGCCTCCGGGCCGTCCCGCATCGCGACGGCCACCGCCCGGTTCAGGGCGACGACCGGGGACGGGGCGAGCGCCCGCAGTACGTCGTAGAGCGCGACGATCTGCGGCCAGTCGGTGGTGGCGAGCGAGTCCGCCTCGTCATGCAGGGCGGCGATCGCGGCCTGCACCCCGTACGGGCCGGGCGGGCCGCCCTCCAGTGCGGTGACCACCAGCCGTGAGCCCTCCTCGATCATCGCGCGGTCCCAGCGGCCCCGGTCCTGGTCCTCGAGCAGCACGATCGCGCCGTCGGGTCCGGTCCTGGCCTCGCGCCGGGCGTGGACCAGCAGCATCAGGGCGAGCAGCCCGGCCGTCTCCCGCTCGGCGGGCAGCAGGGCCCGCAGGATGCGGGCCAGCCGGATGGCCTCCTGTGCCGGTCCGGTCCGCTGCAGGTGCGGGCCCGAGCTGGCGGCGTACCCCTCGGTGAAGATCGAGTAGAGGACCTGGAGAACCCCCGGCAGGCGGTCCGGCAGCTCGTCGGGCCCGGGCACGCGGAACGGGATGCGGGCCTCGCGGATCTTCCTCTTGGCCCGCACGATCCGCTGTGCCATCGTCGCCGGCGGGACGAGGAAGGCCCGCGCGACCTCGGGGGTCGTCAGGCCGGCGAGGCAGCGCAGGGTGAGCGCGCCGCGGTCCTCGGCCCCGAGCGCCGGATGGGCACAGGTGAAGAAGAGCTGCAGCCGCTCGTCGGGGAGGCCGCCGTCCGCATCGGCGGGCGGGGCCGGCCCGGCCCGTTCCGCCTCGACCTGGAGGACGGCCAGCCGGGCGGCGTACGCCTGGTCGCGGCGCAGCCGGTCGACGGCCTTGCGCCGGGCCGTCGTCAGCAGCCAGGCGCCCGGCCTGGCCGGTACGCCGTCGACCGGCCAGTGCACCAGGGCCGCCTCGATGGCCTCGGACGTGACCTCCTCGGCCAGGTCCAGATCGCCGTAACGGCGGACGAGGGAAGCCAGCAGCCGGCCGTGCTCCTCCCGGAAGACCGCGGCGACGGACGCCACGGCGGGCGGTGCGGGCCCGCGCTTCCCGGCACCGCCGGCTCCCTCGTCCATCACCGTCAGGCCCCGAAGTCGGCGACCGGGCGCACCACGACCGCCCCGCTGCCGCGCGCGCCCGGACACCGGGCGGCCCAGTCGAGGGCCGCGTCGAGATCGGGCACGTCGATGACGAGGAAGCCGCCCAGGACCTCACGGGTCTCGGCGAACGGCCCGTCCGTGACGGTCCGGTCCCCGGCGGGCCCGACCCGGACCGTCGTGGCGGTGACCAGGTCGGCGAGCGACTCCCCGGAGACCAGGATCCCGGCGTCCTTGACCTCCTTGTCGTAGATCATCCAGTCCTCGACCGTGCATTCGGCCGCGCCGCCGTTCTCGTCGGTCGCTCCGCTGTGGATCAACAGCATGTACTTCATGGTCCTGCTCCTGTCCGGCTCTGTCGTCTCCCGTACGCGTTTCCCGCGTACACCATGACGACGTACGGGGCACGCGCGTATCGACACACCCTTCGGAGATTCTCTGTCCGGCTTCTCCGCACGGGTCTGCTGAGAGGGTTCCGCCATGGCCACTCTGCCCCGGATCGCCCCCATGCTCGCCACCCCCGGACACCTGCCGCCCGCGGCCACCGACGACCGGTGGGCGTACGAGGTGAAGCAGGACGGTCAGCGGGCCGTGGCCTACCTGCCGGGGGACGGATCGCTCCAGCTGCTGGCGAGGTCAGGGGCCGACATCACCCCCGCCTACCCGGACCTCGCGGGGCTCGGGGCCGTGCTCGCCGGCGTACCCGCCGTGCTGGACGGCGAGATCGTCGCGCTGGACGGCCGGGGGCGCAGCGACTTCGAGCGGCTGCAGTCGCGGATGGGCCTGACCGGATCGCCGGCGAAGGCGGCGCGCATGGCCCGGCGGGTCCCCGCCCATCTCGTCCTGTTCGACGCCGTGTTCCTGCGCGGCAGGGAGCTCGTACCCCTGTCGTACACGGAGCGGCGCGCCGCTCTGGAGGGCCTCGGACTGGACGGGACCCACTGGTCGACGCCCGCGGCGGTCGTCGGGCACGGTGCGCAGGCCCTGGACATGACCCGGGAGGCCGGACTGGAGGGCGTGATCGCGAAGCGGCTGACCTCCGCGTACGAGCCGGGGGTGCGCTCCCGTGCGTGGATCAAGATCCGCCATGTCCGCACCATGGACGTGATCGTCGGCGGCTGGGTGCCGGGTCGCGGGCGGCTGGGCGGGCTCCCCGGGGCGCTGCTGGTCGGGGAGCGGCACGAGGGCGGCCTGCGGTACGCGGGCAGCGTCGGGACGGGGTGGAGCGACGCGGAGCGGACCAGGATCGCCGGGCTGCTCGGGGTCGCCGCGATCGACACGTGCCCCTTCGACGAGGTGCCCCCGGTCGCGGGCGCGCGGTGGGTACTGCCGCGGCTGGTCGGCGAGGTGCGGTACGCGACCCGGACCAGGGCGGGGAGGCTGCGCCAGCCCTCCTGGCACCGGCTGCGGCCCGACCTCGCGCCGGACGACCTCGCCTGACGGGCCTCAGGACGCGGTCCGCTTCCTCGCGGCCGTCTTCTTCGCCGTCTTCCCGGCCGTGCCCGTCGCCTTCGCCGTCTTCCCGGCCGTCTTCTTCCCGGCGCTCTTCTTCGCGGCCCGCTCGCGGGTGCCGGACTTCATCTCGTGCACGGTCGCGTGCTCGTCCTGCGTCGCTTCTCCCCGCGTCTCGCGCGCCGCCTTCACCGAGGCGTTGAGCGCGGCCATCAGGTCCATGACCTTCCCCGTCTCCTGCTCCTCGCCCTCGCGCGGCTCCGGCAGCTCCCTGCCCTGCGACTTGGCCGCGATCAGCTCCTCCAGGGCCTCCCGGTAGCGGTCCCGGAAGCCGGAGATGCCGTCGAGGGTCATGGTGGCGGTGAGCTGCACGGCCCGCTCGATCTCGTCCTCGTCCAGCTCGACGTCCCGGGGGGCCAGGGAGTCCGGGCTGCGGATCTCGTCCGGCCACCGCATGGCGTGCAGCACGATCGCGTCGTCCCGTACCCGCAGCAGGCCGAGCCGCTCCCGGTTGTGCCAGGCGAACTTCGCGACGGCGACCTTGTCGCTGCGCTCCAGCGCCTTGCGCAGCAGGGTGTACGGCTTCGCCGCGACCTGGCCGTCGACCGCGAGGTAGTAGCTGTCGCTGATCCGTACGGGGTCGACCGTGTCCGCGTCGACGAACGCGACGATCTCGATGGCCTTCGCCGTCGGCAGCGGCATCCGGTCGAGCTCCTCGTCCGTGACGGGCACGGTCCGGTCCTTGCCGACCTCGTACCCCTTGCCGATCTCCTCCTGCGAGAGCACCTCGCCGTCGAGCTCGCAGACCTTGCGGGTCCGGATCCGGCCCATGTCCTCCAGGTGGTACTGGTGGAAGGAGATCGAGTGGTTCTCGGTGGCGGACACCACCTTGATCGGGATGGTGACCAGCCCGAAGCTGATCGCTCCGGTCCACAGGGGCCGCGGCATCGAGTACCTCCAGACCCCCCTGGTGGCTTGGCCGGGAGGTGGACCGGGGCGCCCGGAAGGGAGAACCGACCCGAGAGGGTCAGGGCGCGCCCGGGCCACCGCCCGTAATCCCGATCCTCGCGCCGCAGCCCCGGGACCGCATGTGGATCACGGGCAGCCCGTCACCGAAGCCCCTCACCGGTGTGCGCCGCGGCCCGCCGGGCAGGCGCGGTCAGCCCTTCAGCGCGTACGCCGTGTTCGGGCCTGCCTCGATGCCGATGACGCCCGACTGCACCGTGCTGGGGACGGTGCCGGCCGCGCGTCCGCTGCCCCAGGCGATGACCTTGCCGTTCTTCAGCGCCAGGCTGTACCACTCGCCCGCCGAGATCGCCGACACCCCTGACAGGGCCTCCGCCGGCACGTTGGTCTGGCCCTGCCGGTTGTCGCCCCAGGCGATGACCTTGCCGTCCTTGAGCGCCAGGCTGTGGAAGATGCCCGCGGCGACGTCGTCCACGCCGGACTGCGCCTCGGCCGGCACCGTGATCGCACCGAAGAAGTCGCTGCCCCAGGCGATCGCCCGGCCGTCCTTCACGGCGAGCGCGGTGTAGACGCCCCCGGCCACCGCGGTGACGCCCGACAGGGCTTCGGCGGGAACGGTCGACTGGGCCGGGGTGTGGGTGCCCCAGGCGATGACCTTCCCGTCCTTCAGGGCCAGGCTGACCAAGGAGCCGGCCGCGATCGCGTCCACGCCGGACCGGGCCTCGGCGGGCACGGTCGTCTGCCCGTACTCGTTGCTGCCCCAGGCGATGACCTCGCCGTCCTTGAGCGCCAGGCTGTGGTCGTTCCCGGCCGCGATCGCGTCCACGCCCGACTGCGTCGCCGCGGGCATCGTCAGCTGCCCGTCGAAGTTCGTGCCCCAGCCCAGCACCCGGCCGTCCTTGAGCGCCAGACCGTGGTAGTAACCGCCCGCGATCGCGTCGACGCCCGACTGCGCCTCGGCCGGGACCGTCCCCTCGCTCCAGTCGTTGTTCCCGCCCCAGGCGACGACCGAGCCGGCCGCCGGCAGTGCGGCGGACGGCTCCGACGCCACCGCGGGGGCGGCGAGCAGTGCGGACAGGAGGCCGCTCATCACGAGCACCGCTCCGAAGCGGTGGCGTCGGACGAATCCGTTCGGCATGGATCAACCCTCACACGTCGTCGGTGGAACCGGATGTGCCCCCCATTCAAGTCCACCGGCCGCGCCGCCAGAGCGAGTTAATCGGCCAGTCCCGAGCGCGAGAGACGGCGGAGAGCGCCGCCCGGGTCACCTGCGCGCCACAGCTCCGGTCGCCACCGGAGGAGGGCTGCTCTTTTCATAGCTGATTTAAACAAGCTATAAATGAGCAACTTCGAGCACCATCCATCAGGAATCATGCACCTGCGAAGGAAGCCATGCCGCTCACATCCACCGGGGACATCGCACACGCCGCCCGAACGCACGCGACGGGCGTCGGCGCCTTCAACGTCGTGCAGATCGAACACGCGCAGGCCATCGTCAGCGGCGCGGAGGCGGCCGGGCTTCCGGTGATCCTGCAGATCAGCCAGAACACCGCCCGCTACCACGGCTCCCTCGAACCGATCGGACTCGCCTCGCTCGCCCTCGCGCGGGCGGCCGGCGTCCCCGTGTCCGTCCATCTCGACCACGCCGAATCGGCCGACCTGGTGCACGAGGCCGTCGGACTCGGCTTCACGTCCGTCATGTTCGACGCGTCCACACTCCCCTACGACGACAACGTCGCCGCGACCCGCGCGATCACGGAGTACTGCCACGGCCGGGGCGTCTGGGTCGAGGCGGAACTCGGCGAGGTGGGCGGCAAGGACGGGGCACACGCGCCCGGAGCACGGACCGATCCGGAGGAGGCCCGCGCGTTCGTCGGCGCCACGGCCGTCGACGCCCTCGCCGTGGCCGTCGGCAGCTCGCACGCCATGCTCACCCGGGACGCCGTCCTCGACTTCGCCCTCATCTCCCGGCTGCGGGACGCGGCGGGCGTCCCGCTGGTCCTGCACGGGTCGTCCGGTGTCGGGGACTCCGGCCTGGCCAGGGCCATCGGCGCGGGCATGACGAAGGTGAACATCTCCACCCACCTGAACAAGCTGTTCACCCGGGCCGTCCGCACCTACCTGGACGCCCACGCGGAGACGGCCGATCCCCGCACGTACCTCGGCCCGGCCCGCGACGCCGTGGCCGCGGAGGTGACACGCCTGCTGGGAGTCCTGTCCCGGCCCGCGCGATAGGGTTCGGCGGCGAACGAGGAGGCAGGCGGACGAGGAGGAACAGGTGGCGGCCCACACCCGATGGACCCGGTTGCTGGAGATTCTCGGCGACCAGGGCCATCTCGACGTGCTCGACGCAGCCGAACGCCTGGGCTGCTCCGCCGCCACGGTCCGCCGTGATCTGGACGAGCTCGCCCGGCAGAACCTCCTGACCCGCACCCGGGGCGGCGCGGTCGTGAGCACCGTCGCCTACGACCTGCCGCTGCGCTACAAGGTGGCCCGCAAGGCCGACGAGAAGCAGCGCATCGCCAGGGCCGCGGCCGAACTGATCCCCTCGGGCTCCACGGTGGGCATCAACGGGGGTACGACGACCTCCGAGGTGGCCAGGGAGCTGGCCGTACGGCCGGAGCCGGCGGGCACCGGCGGAGGCATCGCGCTGACGGTCGTGACCAACGCGATCAACATCGCCAACGAGCTCGCGGTCCGCCCCCAGATCAAGATCGTCGTCACCGGCGGTGTCGCCCGGCCGAACTCGTACGAGCTCGTCGGTCCCCTCGTCGACACCGTCCTGAGGACCCTCGCGCTGGACTACACGATCCTCGGCGTGGACGCCGTGCACCCCCGCTTCGGTGCCGCCACCCACGACGAGTCGGAGGCCGGCGCCAACCGGGCGCTCGCCGAGTGCGCCGGCACCGTGATCGTGGTGGCCGACTCCTCCAAGCTCGGGCGCCGGGCCTTCGCCCAGGTGTGCGAGACGGCCGCCGTGTCGATCCTGGTCACGGACAAGGACGCCCCCGAGGACATCGTCGAGGAGTTCACCGCCCTCGGCATCGAGGTGCTGCGCGTCTGACGGCCTCCCGACGCCGCGTCAGCGGCAGTCCTCCGGGGGGACGGCCTCCAGGTGTGGACCGGTCCCGGACCTGCCCCGCCCTTACCGCCCCGCCGCCGGGGGAACCCGGGGCGGCGCGTTAGCCTCGGAGTCCTCGACCTGTACGACGGAGACGAAGGAAACGAAGGTGGCGGCGATGGCGAAGGTTCCGGCAGCGGCGGTGGCGGCGAGCGGGCTCGTCGGTGGGTACGCAATCGCCCGGTGGACCGGGAAGCGCCCCCTGGGCGGGGTCGCGCTGGCCGCCGCCGGATCGGTGGCCGCGTACGAGTGGAACCGGCAGGCCGGGACCCGGGCGGCCGTCGGGCTGAGCGTCGCGTACGTCGCCGCGTTCGCCGGATCGCACCCGCTCGCCAAGAAGGTCGGCGCCTGGCCCGCGGTGTTCGCCGTGGCCGGCGGCGTGGCGGCGGCCTCGTGGGCGGTCACGCGTCGCGGCGCCTGACGCCGCACCTGCCGAGAGAGCTCGTGCCGGGAGATGGAACACGGGCGCCGCGGGGTGCGTGCTGAACGGCGACTCCCCGCGTGACCCGGGGGGGTGCCCGTACGACAGGACGGGCACCCCCGGAGCCTTCCCCAGGACCGGTACAGCCCCGCGAGCGCCGTCAGGCGCCCAGCGCCCGCGAGAGCGAATAGATCACCAGACCGGCCAGCGCACCCACCACCGTGCCGTTGATCCGGATGAACTGCAGGTCCCGGCCGATGTTCGCCTCGATCTTCTTCGACGTCTGATGCGCGTCCCAGCCGGCGACGGTGTCGCTGATCAGCGAGGTGATCTCGGTGCGGTACGTCGTGACGACATACACCGCGGCGTCCTCCAGCCAGCCCTCCAGCTTGGCCTGCAGCCGGTCGTCCGTCGCCAGCCTGGCGCCCAGCGACATGAGTGAGGCCCTGGCCCGCAGGCGCAGTTCGCTCCGCTCGTCCTCGGCCGCCGCGATGATCATCGTACGGACGGAGGACCACGCCGAGGCGATGACATCCTGGACCTCACCGCGCCCCAGGATCTCCGACTTCAGCCGCTCCACCCGGGCCCGGGTGTCCGTGTCCGTCTGGAGGTCGGCGGCGAAGTCCGTCAGGAACGAGTCGATCGAGCCGCGCGCCGGGTGGCCCGGCATGTCACGCATCTCCGTGACGAAGCGCAGCAGCTCCTTGTAGACCCGCTCCCCCACCCGCTTGTCGACGAACCGGGGCGTCCAGCCCGGCGCCCCGCCCTGCACCGCGTCCATCACGGACTCGCTGTGCTCGACCAGCCAGTCGTGCGCCCGTGCGCAGACGAGGTCGACGACCCTGCGGTGGCCGCCGTCCGCGACGATCCTCTCCAGCATCTTCCCCATGCCCGGACCGACTTCCGCCGCGTTCGCCCGCCGGGTGATCGCCTCGCCGACCACCGCCTGGACGTCGGAGTCCCGCAGCACCGTCAGCGCACCGCGCAGCGCGGTGGCCAGCTCGGCCGTGACCCGGTCGGCGTGCTCCGGCCGGGCCAGCCAGGATCCGAGCCGCGCACCGACGCCCAGGGCGTGAATTCGGTCACGAACGACGTCTCCGGAGAGAAAGTTCTCCCCCACGAAGGAACCGAGTGACTCCCCGAGCTGGTCCTTCTTGGTGGGAATGATGGCGGTGTGGGGGATGGGCAGGCCGAGCGGGCGCCGGAAGAGCGCCGTGACGGCGAACCAGTCCGCCAGCGCACCGACCATCCCCGCCTCGGCAGCCGCTGCGACGTAGCCCGGCCAGCCCCCCACACCCGAGTTCTTCGCCCAGGTGGCGAGGACGTACACGAGCGCGACGAACAGGAGCAGACCCGTGGCCGTGGCCTTCATGCGGCGCACACCGCGCTGCTTCTCCTCGTCGGCGGCGGTGTACGCGAACACGGCGAGCGGCGCCGCGGCCCGCCGCCCGGTGCCGCCCGGAGCCGCCGTCCGGTCCCCCGCGCCCTCCGGCCCTGTCACGTCGACGTGCCCGGGCGCGAGGGTCCGCGCCCCCGGCTCACCACCGGGCCCGGCCTCCGGTGCCGGCCCGGGCCCGCCGGGGTCACCGCCCCCCGCTCCGGGTTCCGTTCCCTGCCCCGCGTCCTGTTCCATCCGCTCCACCCGTCCGCGTACGCGTCACCCCGTGCCGTACGCATTGTCCCTACCTCACCTACTCCCGGGCCGCACGTCGAGTTCCCCAGGGCCTGTCGCATCATGGGACCAGCCCGAACACCGCAAGGAGAAACACCGCACATGCCCAGGCGCCAGGGGTATGCCCTGCTCATCGCCCTCGTCGCAGGAACCGCCGTGCTCGCCGCCGCCATCGCGTTCGGCACCTCACTGCTGACCGCACCACGGCAGCCGCCGACCATCGCGCAGGCGGCGGCGCACAACCCCGCGGCACCGGCCAACTCCACCGGCACCTGGGTCGTCACCTGGACCGGAGCACCCGTCAGCGGCGAGCCGGACACCGCCTACGGCTTCCCCGGCCGCACCATCCGCAACATCGTGCACACCAGCGTCGGCGGTGACGCCGCCCGCATCACCCTGTCCAACCTCTTCGGCGCGGCTCCCCTCGTCATCGAGCAGGCCACCGTCGACACCCGCCCGGTGACCTTCCGCGGCCTGCCCACCGTCACGGTCGCCGCGGGCGGGCAGATCGTCAGCGACCCGGTCGTCGTCCCCGTCGCACCCGACGCCGATCTCGTCGTCGCCCTGCGCACCCCGCGGGCCGGCGGGCCCGTCACCCACCATCCGCACGCCCACCAGACGTCCTACCTGGCCGACGCCGACGGCACCTGGCGGACCGCGACGTGGCGCTACCTGACCGCCGTCGACGTCCGCAACGACACCTCACCGGGTGCCGTCGTCGTGATCGGTGACTCGCTCACGGCGGGCAGCGGCTCCACCACCGACGCCAACAGCCGCTGGACGGACGTCCTCTCCGACCGGCTGGACCACCGCTACGGAATCGCCAACCAGGGCATCGCGGGCAACCGCCTCCTGCGCGACAGCCCGCGCGAGGTGAACGGCCGCGGCGGCCCGGCCGGCGTCCACCGCTTCGAGCGCGACGTGCTCTCCGTCGCCGGCGCGCGGACCGTGATCATCGCCCTCGGCATCAACGACGTGCAGCAGGCCCCCCAGGAGCCGGACCCGCAACGCGTCGTGGACGGACTGCGCTCCCTCACGGAACGGGCCCACGCACGCGGGCTGCGGGTCGTCGGGACGACGCTGACGCCGTTCCGGGGCTTCGCCACCTGGACACCCGAACGCAACGCCGTACGCCTCGCGGTCAACGAACAGATCCGGACCGGACGGGTCTTCGACGACTTCGTCGACTTCGACCGGGCCGTGCGCGACCCCTACGCACCCGACCGGATCCTGCCCGCCTACGACTCCGGCGACCGGCTCCACTTCAACGACACCGGCTACCGGACCCTGGGCCGGCTCGTCGACCTCGCCACCGTGGCCGGAACACCGAAGTCCGACCGGTTCTGACCGCGCCCTCCCCCGGACGCCTCCCCGGGAGAACGCTCCCGGGACCGTTCTCAGAAACCGTCGGGCTTCTCCAGGCGCCGCCGCTCCGTCTCCTCGATGCGCTGCCGCTGCGCCTTGCTCCACTTGCGGTCCACGCCGACCCCGCCCATCAGGGCGAAGCCGGTCACCCGCACCCGCGGCGCGTCCGGAGCCGGGTCGCCGTAGTCGGCGTCCTTCGTCTGCTCGTCGAAACCGCCCATGATCCCGATGCCGTTGACCTGGAGGTGGACGTTCGGCGGGACCTTCACCAGCATCCCGCCCATGATCGTGAAACAGCGGATGACGACGTCGCGCTCCTCGAAGTCCGCCTCGCGCAGATCGATCTCGCCCCCGCCCCACATCGCGAACGCGGTGAACGTCCGCCCCACCGTCCAACGGCCCTTGCGGCTGAAACCGCCCCAGAAGGCGAACCCTCCCGAAGACGTCGCGGGCCCGCCGATACGCCTCGGCCAGTCGTCGGACGTCCCCGGGACCGGCGCGGTCGACGGGGCGCCCAGGGGCGCGACCGCCGTACCCGGCACCGGGAGATCGCTCACCAGTGGCTCCAACTCCCCGTGCGTACGCGCCTTGTACGTCGCGTCGAGCCGCTGCTCGAACTCGTCCATCTGCAGCCGGCCCTCGGCCACGGCCTCCCGCAGGGTCTCGGCGACCCGCTCGCGTTCCGCATCGGAAGCACGCATGTCCGGACGTTCATTTGTCATACCGCGCAGCCTATAGAGCAACCCGAAGACGGGCCTAAGGGCTGTCCCGCAATTCCTGGTGGATCAGCGCGCGGCGTCAGATGCGGTGCATCGCAAGGCGGAGGGACGCCCGAATACTGGACGTATTCGGGCGTTCCGACAACGCGGCGAGGTGCCGTAGCTGTCGTCGCGCGCCCGCCAGGAGTTGCGGGACAGCCCTTAGGGACGCGGATCCGACACGTACATCTTCGCGATCACGGCCTCGATGTCCGGCTCCCGCACCGAAAGGTCCACCAGCGGATAGTCCGCCGCGATGCGCGCCACCAGCGGAGCCGCGGACGCCGACGCGGGAAACGCCAGCCACTGCCGGGGCCCCTCCACCTTCACCACCCGCACCGAAGGCTCCGACGCCAGCTCGATCGGCGGAAGCACCCGCTCCAGATCGACCACCAGCGTGCGCTCGCTCTCCCCCACCCCGTGCAGCCCCGCCAGATCGCCGTCGTACACGAGACGGCCGTGGTCGATCACCATCACCCGCTCGCAGAGCTGCTCGATGTCGGTCAGATCGTGCGTGGTCAACAGCACGGTCGTGGACCGCTCCGCGTTCAAGTCCCGCAGGAACTCGCGCACCTTGGCCTTCGAGATCACGTCCAGCCCGATCGTCGGCTCGTCCAGGTACAGCACCTCGGGATCGTGCAGCAGCGCCGCCGCGATGTCGCCCCGCATCCGCTGCCCCAGCGACAACTGCCGCACCGGTACGTCCAACAACGGTCCCAGATCGAGAAGTTCCACACAGCGGTCCAGGTTCTCCCGGAAGCGGCGGTCCGGGATCCGGTACATCCGGTGCATCAGCCGGTACGAGTCACGCAGCGGCAGGTCCCACCACAGCGTCGTGCGCTGCCCGAACACCACCCCGATCCGGTGCGCCAGCCTCGTACGCTCCCGCGAAGGGTCGATGCCGGCGACCCGCAGCCGGCCGCCGCTCGGGGTGAGGATCCCGGTCAGCATCTTGATCGTCGTCGACTTGCCCGCCCCGTTCGGGCCGATGTACCCGACCATCTCACCGCGCGGCACCCGGAAGCTGATGCCGTCCACCGCACGCACCTCGTGCCGCTCCCTGCGCAGGAAGCCCGTCCTGCGGCGTACGTCGAAGACCTTCTCGACGCCGTCCAGCTCGATGAAGTCCATGTCCACGCCCACTCCTCAGCTCCCCGTGCTGCGATACGCCCGCAGCCCCGCCCGCCAGGCCAGTCCCGCAAGCACCCAGCACAGCCCCGCCACCAACGGCGGCAGGAACGCCGCCCACTCGGGCAGCCCCAACGGATAGTCCCGGTCCAGCACGTACAGCGCGGGCAGCCAGCTCACGAACGCCAGCGGCACCACGAACGTCACCCCGCGCACCAGGTCCTTCGCGAAGATCGACGGCGGGTACTGGAGCAGCGTCGTCCCCCCGTACGTGAAGGAGCTCTGCACCTCCGCCGCGTCCTGCGCGAAGAACTGGAACGCCGCCCCCGCCACGAACACCGCCCCGAAGATCGCCGCCCCGCTCAGCACCATCAGCGGCAGCATCAGCACCTTCAGCGGCGTCCACGCGATGTCGAGCGTCACCAGCGCATAGCCGAACACCAGCAGCCCCTGCGTGACCCGCCCCAGCCTGCGCAGCGCGAACCTGTCCGCCGCCACCTGTGCCAGCACTGGGACGGGCCGCACCAGCAGTGTGTCGAACGTCCCGTCACGCACCCGCCGTCCCAGCCGGTCCATCGACCCCAGCAGCAGATCGGACAGCCCGAACGCCGTCGCCGATGCCCCGTACAGCAACGCGATCTCCGGCAGCGCATAGCCGCCCAGCGCGTCGACGTGAGCGAACATCAGCATGATCGTCACGAAGTCGAACGCCGTCACCATGAAGTTCCCGAGCGTCGTCATCACGAACGACGCGCGGTAGGCCATCGTCGAGCGCAGCCACATCGCCACGATCAGCCCGTACGCCCGGACCCCCTCCACCAGCCGCGACCGGTCCTCGAACGCGACCTCCGGGAGGTGGTGCGGCTCCCCCGCGGCCACCCTCTCCGCCTGGACCTCAGCCACCCTGGACCACCACCCTCCTGGTCGCCACCGACTGCAGCAGCCGCCCCGCGAGCAGCAGCGTCACCGCCCATCCCGCCTGGAAGGCGTACGCCCGCACCAGGCCCCACCCCGTGTGCCTGCCGAGGAACACATCGGCAGGCACCTGCAGCAGCGACGACCAGGGCAGGGCGCGCGCCACCTCACCCAGCGCCCCGGGGAACAGGTTCAGCGGCAGCAGCATCCCCGAGAAGAACAACCCCGCCAGCCAGGCGATCTGCATCGCGCCCGCCCCGTCCATCAGCCAGAACGCCGACAGGGACACCAGGAAGCGCACCGCGAAACTGACCACGACACCCAGCGCCACCGACACCAGGAAGGCCAGCCACGTCCACGGCGACCCCGGCAGCGCCAGGTCGAAGACCAGCGCCCCCAGCAGCATGGGCACGATCCCGCGCCCCAGCAGGTGGAACGCGGCCCGGCCCAGGTCCCCGGCCATCCACCACAGCTGGAGATCGACCGGCCGGTACAGGTCGACCGCGATGTCCCCCGTCCGGATGCGCTCCATCAGCTCGTCCTCGAAGCCGCCGCCCATCAGCGCACAGGTCATCAGCAGCGCCTGGCCCAGCCACACATAGGTCAGCGCCTGGGACACGTCGTAGCCGCCGAGCTGCGGACGCGCGTCCCACAGGGCGATATAGGTGTACGCCATGATGAAACCGAAGACGGTGTTGGTGAACACCCCCGCCGCCGTCGCCACCCGGTACGTGGCATACCGCCGGAATCCACCGGCCGCCACCACCGCATAGAGCCGCACCGCGCCCCCCTCCCCCCAGCTCACCGGGCCAAAGCGCACGACCCTAGTCCAGGACTGGCAGCCGCCGCGACCCCTTTATCCGCAGAGGATCCGGTGCATATCACCCCGAAAAGGGCACTATGGGATAACTGCCCGCAGCCGAGGAGCCTCCACAGCCATGAGCCACGAGCAACCACAGCCCGGCGGAGACCACCCGGAGCCAGGCCGGAAGGGTCACGGCGGCTGGCCGCCACGGGACCCCACCACCGCGGCGACCACCCGGAACGCTCGGCCCTCGGACGGCGCACACGACCGCAAGGGGCGCACAAGACGCGCTGAACGGCCCAGACGCACCGGTTGGCGCCGGGCGGTCCCCACCTGGCGCATGACCCTCGGAGGCGCGCTCCTCCTCGGCCTGCTCCTCATCGGCGCGTTCTTCGCCGGATACCAGCTCGTCGGCATCCCCGCCGCCAACGCCAGTGCCACCGCCCAGTCCAACGTCTACCTCTACACCGACGGCAGCGTCATCGCGCGCGACGGCGAAGTCAACCGGGAGAACATCCCGCTCCACCGGATCCCCCGCACCGTCCAGCACGCCGTACTCGCCGCCGAGGACCGGGACTTCTACTCCGAGCCCGCCATCGACGTCAAAGCCATGACCCGCGCAGGCTGGAACACCCTCACGGGCAAGGGCCGCCAGGGCGGCTCCACCATCACCCAGCAGTACGTCAAGAACTACTACCTCGGCCAGGAGCAGACCCTCGTCCGCAAGGCCAAGGAATTCTTCATCTCGATCAAACTCGGCCGCGAACAGAGCAAGGACGAGATCCTCGAGGGCTACCTCAACACCAGCTACTTCGGCCGCAACTCCTACGGCATCCAGGCCGCCTCCCACGCGTACTACGGCAAGAACGCCGAAGACCTCGACACCGGCGAAGGCGCCTACCTCGCCTCGCTGCTCAACGCCCCCAGCGCCTACGACGTCGTGGCCCACCCCGAGAACAGGGCCGCGGCCCTCGCCCGCTGGAGCTACGTACTCGACGGCATGGTCAAGGAGGACTGGCTCGGCACCGCCGAACGCACCGCGATGACCTTCCCCGTCCCCGGCCCGGCCAAGCCCGCCACCGCGCTCTCCGGCCAGCGCGGCTACCTCGTCCAGGCCGTCGAGGACTACCTCACCGGCAACAGGATCGTCGACGAGAACACCCTCGCCACCGGTGGCTACCGCATCACCACCACCCTCCAGAAGAAGAAGCAGAAGGCCCTCGTCGGAGCCGTCGAGGACAACGTCCTGTCCCGGACCAGCGAGGACCGTGAGGCAGACCGCAACGTCCGCGTCGGCGGCGCCTCCATCGCGCCCGCCACCGGACACGTCGTCGCCATGTACGGCGGCATCGACTACACCAGGCAGTTCGTCAACAACGCGACCCGCCGCGACTACCAGGTCGGCTCCACCTTCAAGCCCTTCGTCCTCGCCGCCGCCGTCGCCAACGGATCCACCACCCAGGACGACCGGGCCATCACCCCCAACACCCGCTACGACGGCACCAACGAACGCACCGTCCAGAGCTCCGCCGGATCCACCGGCTACGCGCCCGCCAACGAGGACGACGTCGACTACGGCTCCCTCACCGTCCGCGAGGCCACCGACAAGTCCGTCAACGCCGTCTACGCGCAGATGGCCCAGGACGTCGGCCCCGCCGAGGTCAAGGACACGGCGATCGCCCTCGGCATCCCCGGGACCACCCCCGACCTCACCGCGTCCCCCTCGATCGCCCTCGGCCCCGCCACCGCCAGCGTCGTCGACATGACCGCCGCCTACGCCACCCTCGCCGACCACGGCAGACAACGGGCGTACACCCTCGTCACCAAGGTCAGCAAGAACGGCACCGACCTCCGCCTGCCCACCCGCAACACCCGGCAGGCCGTCAGCCGCGAAGCGGCCGACACCACCACCTCCGTCCTGCGGAGCGTCGTCGAAGGCGGCACGGGCACCGCCGCCCGCGCCGCGAACCGCCCCGCCGCGGGCAAGACCGGCACCGCCGAGGAGGACAAGGCCGCCTGGTTCGCCGGCTACACCCCCGACCTCGCCACCGTCATCGCCGTCATGGGCCAGGATCCCGACACCGGCGTGCAGAAGCCGCTGTACGGAGCCCTCGGCCTCGCCCGCATGAACGGCGGCGGCCCACCCGCCCGGACCTGGGCCGCGTACACCGCCGCCGCACTCGAATCCAGCGAGGTACAGGACTTCGAGCTGGAAGCCGAGGAAGGCCCGGAAGAGCCCGACCCCGACGAGGAAACCGAGGACACGGGCGAAACCGCGAAGCCCGACGAGGAGCAGGCGGAAGAGGCCGGCACCACCGCCTCCCCCGCGTCGGACGCGCCCGGCCGCCGCACCGACCCCACGGACACCCCGGAAACCCCCGCCACCACCACCCCGGCCCGGACAGCCCCGCCCGCGCCCGTCGGCAGGGCACCCGCACCCACCGCCCCGGCGGGCGCACCCGAGCGCGACCGCTTCGAGGACGACGGCTCCGTCGAAGGCGCCCGAGGCCCCGGCCGCTGACCCGTCAGTGCCCGGACGTCGCCTTCAGCCCCACCACGGCCACCAGCAGCAGACAGACGAAGAAGATCCGGGCGGCCGTCACCGGCTCGTGCAGCACCACCATGCCCAGCACCGCCGCGCCCGCCGCACCGATCCCGACCCACACCCCGTACGCCGTACCGATCGGCAGCGTCTTCGCCGCCTGCGACAGCAGCACCATGCTGGCCACGATCCCGAGCCCGGTGAACACACTCGGCCACAGCCGCGTGAACCCCTCGGTGTACTTCATCCCGATCGACCAGCCCACTTCCAGCAGACCGGCCACGATCAACAGAACCCACGCCACGACAGCACCTCCACGACCGAACACGCGAACCACGGGTGCGTCGTCTTTGCGGAAACCCGGTACGGCGCGTCTCGTCGGGGGTCGGCCCACCGTAGCAAGACGGAGCAGACAGCGAAAAGGCCTGGTGACAGCAGTCACCAGGCCACTCACCCAGGCAGGGGTCCGGACTGCGGACCCGGACTACAGATACAGCCCGGTCGAATCCACCGACCCCTCGAACCGGTCCGCGGCCACCGCGTGCAGATCCCGCTCCCGCATCAGCACATACGCCACGCCGCGCACCTCGACCTCCGCACGGTCCTCCGGGTCGTACAGCACCCGGTCACCCGGCTCCACGGTCCGCACGTTCTGACCGACCGCGACCACCTCGGCCCACGCCAGACGCCGGCCGACCGCCGCCGTCGCCGGAATCAGGATGCCGCCGCCCGAACGCCGCTCGCCCTCGGGCGAATCGGACCGGACCAGCACACGGTCGTGCAGCATCCGGATGGGCAGCTTGTCGTCGGTGTTGTTGCTCACGCACCGAAACCTACCTGCCCCGCACCGCCCCGCACGTCCCCGGGCACCCCGGAATCCGCGCTCAGCGCTTCTTCCGCCGCGTCGACACCGTCAGCAGCGCCACCGCGCCGGCCACCAGCAGCGCCGCCGGGATCACCCGCTCCAGTCTCGGCGAACCGTCCTCCGAGACGAACTGCGCCTTCACGTCCGACACCGACCGGTTCACCGCGACGTAGGCACGTCCCGCCGTCCGGTCCACCGTCGACGCCACCTTGGCCTTCGCGTCACCGATGATCGTCTTCGGGTGCACCCGCACCCCGATCTCGTCCAGCACCACCGCAAGCTGCTCACGCCTGCTGATGATGTCCGCCTCGATCTGCGCAGGGGTCCTGGTATCCGACACTGCGCCGCCTCCGTGGTCGTCGTCGGGTAAACCTTCATCGACAGTCTGTCAGCTCGGCCGCCCGTACACCCGGCGGCACCCCCTATTACGCTCGGCCCCACACACCCCGCGTGCCACTCGAGGAGAAATATGAGCGAGCGACTCCAGACCGGCGACACCGCCCCCGCCTTCACCCTTCCGGATGCCGACGGCAACGAGATCTCGCTCGCGGACCACAAGGGCCGCAAGGTCATCGTCTACTTCTACCCCGCCGCACTTACCCCGGGCTGCACCAAGCAGGCCTGCGACTTCACCGACAACCTCGAGCTCCTCACCGGGGCCGGGTACGACGTCATCGGCGTGTCCCCCGACAAGCCGGAGAAGCTCGCGAAGTTCCGCGAGAAGGAAGACCTCAAGGTCACACTGGTCGGCGACCCCTCCAAGGAGACCCTGGAGGCGTACGGCGCCTACGGCGAGAAGAAGCTCTACGGCAAAGTGGTGACGGGCGTCATCCGATCCACGATCGTCGTCGACGAGGAGGGCCGGGTGGAGCGGGCGCTCTACAACGTCAAGGCGACCGGTCACGTAGCCAAGATCATCAAGGATCTCGGCATCTGACGTGAACAACCTGTGAGCGAGACCGCAATCGCGCACGGATTCGGTTTGCCGCCGCCATGACCGCGCAGAAGCCTTTCCTGGAACATACTTCGAGGAAAGGAACCGGCCATGGCGGCCTCCGATCCCCACCAGGCGGCCGACCCGGAAGCGGTCAAACGTCACCCCACGCTCTTCCGCGCCGTCAGGAAGCGCCGCAACCCCCGGCTCCGTCGGACCGACATCACCGTCACCGACGACCAGGCGGTCAAGCGCGCGGTGAAGGCCGCATCGCTCGGAAATGCCATGGAGTGGTTCGACTTCGGCATCTACTCCTACCTCGCCGTCACCATCGGGCACGTCTTCTTCCCCTCGGGGAACGAGACGACCCAGCTCCTCTCCTCCTTCGCGACCTTCGCCGTGGCCTTCCTCGTACGCCCACTCGGGGGAATGTTCTTCGGCCCCATGGGCGACAAGATCGGCCGGAAGAAGGTCCTGGCCCTCACCATGATCCTCATGGCGATCGGCACCTTCGCGATCGGCCTCATCCCCTCCCACGGCACGATCGGCCTGTGGGCCCCCGCCCTGCTGATCCTCTTCCGCATGCTCCAGGGCTTCTCCACGGGCGGTGAGTACGGCGGCGCCTCCACGTTCATCGCCGAATACGCCCCCGACAAGCGCCGCGGATTCTTCGGCAGCTTCCTCGAATTCGGCACCCTGGCCGGATACGTCGGCGCCGCGGGGCTGGTCACCGCGCTGTACGCCCTCCTGGACACCGGCCAGATGGAGTCCTGGGGCTGGCGCATCCCGTTCCTCGTCGCCGGTCCTCTCGGCCTGGTCGGCCTCTACCTGCGACTGCGCCTCGACGAGACCCCGGCCTTCCAGAAGCTGGAGGGCGGCACCGCCCACGCGACCGAGGCGGCCGACCACGTCGAGTCCACCGCCAAGGGCGACCTCGCCAAGATCTTCCGCCAGTACTGGCCGACACTGATCCTCTGCATCGCCCTGGTCGGCGCGTACAACATCACCGACTACATGCTGCTGTCGTACATGCCGACGTACCTCTCCGACGAGCTCGGATACAGCGAGACCCACGGACTGCTCATCCTGCTCGGCGTCATGGTCTTCCTGATGCTGATCATCAGCCGGTTCGGCAAGCTCTCGGACCGCTTCGGCCGTAAGCCGCTCCTGATGACCGGCATGCTCGGCTTCCTCTTCCTCTCCCTGCCGTCCTTCCTTCTGATCCGCCAGGGCAGCATCCCCGCGATCGCCCTCGGCATGCTGATGATGGGCCTGTCCCTGGTGTGCCTGCTGGGCACGATGTCCGCGGCCCTCCCGGCCCTGTTCCCCACCAACGTCCGCTACGGCTCGCTGTCCGTGGGCTACAACCTCTCGGCGTCGATCTTCGGCGGCACGACCCCGCTGGTGATCACCGCCCTGATCAGCTGGACCGGCTCGAACCTGATGCCGGCGTACTACGCGATGGCGGCGGCGCTGGTCGGCGTGATCGCGGTGGCCTGCATGAAGGAAACCGCCAACCAGCCCCTGGCCGGCTCCCCGCCCTCGGTGGAAACGGCGGAGGAAGCGGCGGAACTGGTGCACGCCCAGAGCCCGGACCCGAAGTTCTGACACACGCTCCGGGCGGAAACCTTCGCTGCCTGTGCCCGACACGCTGACCGCCACCTGGTGTCGCAGCCGGGGCCGAACCAGGACAGCGGCCGATTAGCCTCTTCCTGCCTACGATCGTTCCCCTTGTAGACTGCCGACACGTGCGCGAGTGCTGGAATTGGCTAGACAGGCTGGTTTTAGGTACCAGTGCCCTAGTGGCGTGAGGGTTCGAGTCCCTTCTCGCGTACTTCACGAAAGGCTCAGCTCGTGCCCTACGAGCTGAGCCTTTCGCGCGCCGGCAGGCGTCAGCCCACCAGCTCCCGCACCACCGGCACCAGCGCCCTGAACGCCTTCCCCCGGTGACTGATCGCGTTCTTCTCCGCCGGGGTCAGCTCCGCGCAGGTGCGCGTCTCGTCGTCGGGCTGGAGGATCGGGTCGTAGCCGAAGCCGTGCGTGCCCGCGGGGGTGTGGCGCAGGGTGCCCGTCAGACGGCCTTCGACCACGCGTTCCGTGCCGTCGGGGAGGGCCAGGGCCGCCGCGCAGGCGAAGTAGGCCCCGCGGTGCCGGGCGTCGATGTCGGAGAGCTGGGCCAGGAGCAGGTCCAGGTTGGCGCGGTCGTCGCCGTGGGTGCCGGCCCAGCGGGCCGAGAAGATGCCGGGGGCGCCGCCGAGTACGTCGACGCAGAGGCCGGAGTCGTCGGCGATGGCGGGGTGGCCGGTGGCGCGGGCCAGGGCGTGGGCCTTGAGGAGGGCGTTCTCGGCGAACGTGACGCCGGTCTCCTTGACGTCGGGGATGTCGGGGTACGCGTCCGCGCCGACGAGGTCGTGGGTGAGACCTGCGTCGGCGAGGATCGCGTGGAGTTCGGTGATTTTCCCGGCGTTGCGGGTGGCGAGGATCAGGCGGGTCATGTCCTGATTATGGCCGGGTGCCGTCCCTGCCCCGCCGGTGCGTCACGGGGTGCAGACGTTGCCGATCTCGGTGGCCGCGTCCGTGACCGGGGTGATGTCGGGGGTGGCGTCGCCCTTCTCGATGGACTCCCGGACGTTGGTGACTCCCGCCTGGAGGTCGTCGACGGCCTTGCTCAGGTCGGCGTTGTCCGTGGTGTCACCGAGATCCTTGAGCTCCCTGTCGATGTCGTCGAGGGCTTCGGATGCCTGCGTCGGGTCGTTGGAGGCGTTGGAGATGGCCCGCTGGAGGTTGTCGACGCTGGTGGCGATGGCGTCGGCGGTGCGGACGCAGTCCAGGGCCTTGTCGACGGCTCCGCAGCCGGCGGCCGCGGTGAGCGTGAGCAGGGTGGCCGTGACGGCGAGTGCGGTGCGGTGGTGGCGGCGCGAGGCCATGGTGCGGTCCCTCCCCAGGGTCGATACGTGGACGGACGCACGGTTTCGACCCGTGCGCCCGTACCCGTACGGACGTTTCGTGGTGTGCAGGTGGTTCCCCCTTCACTCACCGAGAGTGCGGGCGAGTGCCTCTTCCTGGAGCTTGGCGAGGTCGGTGCAGCCGGCGGTGGCGAGGTCGAGGAGTGCGTTGAGCTCGTCGCGGTCGAAGGGCTCGGCCTCGGCGGTGCCCTGGACCTCGACGAAGCGGCCGTCGCCGGTGCAGACGACGTTCATGTCGGTCTCGGCGCGGACGTCCTCCTCGTAGCAGAGGTCGAGGAGGGGGATGCCGTCGACGATGCCGACGCTGATCGCGGCGACGGTGCCGGTGAGCGGCTTGCGGCCGTGCTTGACGATCTTCTTGCCCTGGGCCCAGGCGATGGCGTCGGCGAGGGCGACATAGGCGCCGGTGATGGCCGCGGTGCGGGTGCCGCCGTCGGCCTGGAGGACGTCGCAGTCCAGGACGACGGTGTTCTCGCCGAGGGCCTTGTAGTCGATCACGGCGCGCAGCGAGCGGCCGATGAGGCGGCTGATCTCGTGGGTGCGCCCACCGATCTTGCCGCGTACGGATTCGCGGTCGCCGCGGGTGTTGGTGGAGCGGGGCAGCATGGAGTACTCGGCGGTGACCCAGCCCTCACCGCTGCCCTTGCGCCAGCGGGGGACGCCTTCGGTGACGGAGGCGGTGCAGAAGACCTTGGTGTCACCGAAGGAGATGAGCACGGAGCCTTCGGCGTGCTTGCTCCATCCGCGTTCGATGGTGACGGGGCGGAGCTGATCGGGGGTGCGGCCGTCGATGCGAGACATCTGCCGAGCCTATCGGCTGGCGGGGTGGCTCCGTTCGGGTGCACCGCAGGCCCCGCTCCTCGGCCGGGAACCGGCGGGTGCGGGGCCTGCGGGGTGTGGCGTGGACCTGGGTGGGCCGGCCGGGATCAGCCGGTCACATCATGTCTTCGATGTCGGCGGCGATGGGGTCGGCGTCGGTGCCGATGACGACCTGGATCGCGGTGCCCATCTTGACGACGCCGTGGGCGCCGGCGGCCTTGAGTGCGGCTTCGTCGACCTTGCTGGGGTCGTGAACTTCGGTGCGGAGGCGGGTGATGCAGCCTTCGATCTCGTCGATGTTCTCGATACCGCCGAGCCCGGCGACGATCTTCTCAGCCTTGCTGGCCATGTCCTACTCCCTGGTCTGTACGTGCGGGGGCGGCCCACCATGGGTCCCGTTTCGTCACGGTAACGCACGGTTGGACCAGCTTCACGGGCGGGTGACCGCACCGTCCCTCATGATGACGATCACCGGCGCCCTGCCTTCCGGCCGGGCTCCGCACCGTATCGCAAGTGGTCTACACCAGTGTGCAAGTCCGCCTGATCCGGCGCGTTCCAGAAGGATGCCGATGAGCTCCAGCAGCGCAGACCTCCCGCAGAAGAAGTGGTGGAACGGCCTCTTCCAAGGCCTGCAGAAGATGGGCCGCAGCCTCCAGCTGCCGATCGCCGTACTCCCCGCGGCGGGCATCCTGAACCGGCTCGGCCAGCCGGACGTCTTCGGCGACGACGGTCTGGGCTGGACGAACGTCGCCAAGGTGTTCGCGGCGGCGGGCGGGGCCCTGCTCGACTCCGGGCTCGGCCTGCCGCTGCTCTTCTGCGTCGGTGTCGCGATCGGCATGGCGAAGAAGTCGGACGGTTCGACCGCGCTCGCGGCCGTCGCGGGATTCCTCGTCTACTACGCGGTGCTGCGCGCGTTCCCGGTCGACTGCGCGGAAGGGGCGGACTTCAGCGGGGCGGGCATGTGGGGCGGCGTCTGCGTCGCCGAGGACACCACGGTGACCGCCGCCGCCTACCAGAACCCCGGGGTGTTCGGCGGCATCATCATGGGGCTGATGACCGCCTGGTTCTGGCAGCGGAACCACCGGGTCAAGCTGGTCGACTGGCTGGGCTTCTTCAACGGCCGCCGGCTCGTCCCGATCATCATGGCCTTCGTCGGGCTGGTGTTCGCGGGACTCTGCGCCTGGCTGTGGCAGCCGGTCGGTGACACCCTGACCAGCTTCTCGGAGTGGCTGGTCGATCTGAACTGGCTGGGCTCCGGCATCTTCGGCATCGCGAACCGCGCCCTGCTCGTGTTCGGCCTGCACCAGTTCCTGAACACGTTCGTCTGGTTCCAGTTCGGTGACTACACCAAGCCGGACGGCACGGTGGTGCACGGTGACATCAACCGGTTCCTGGCGGGCGACCCGACGGCCGGTCAGTTCACCACGGGCTTCTTCCCGATCATGATGTTCGCGCTTCCGGCGGCAGCGCTGGCGATCTACCACTGCGCCAAGCCGCACCGGCGCAAAGCGGTCGGCGGCATGATGGTCTCGGTCGGCCTGACATCGTTCGTGACCGGCATCACCGAACCGATCGAGTACTCGTTCCTCTTCGTCGCGCCCCTGCTGTACGTGATCCACGCGGTGCTCACCGGCGTCTCGATGGCGGTGACGTGGGCGCTCGGGGTGAAGGACGGCTTCAGCTTCTCGGCGGGCCTGATCGACTACGTCATCAACTGGAGTCTGGCGACCAGGCCATGGCTGATCATTCCGATCGGCCTGGCGTTCGCGGTCGTCTACTACGTGATCTTCCGGTTCGCGATCACGAAGTTCGACCTCCAGACGCCGGGGCGGGAGCCCGACGAGGTGGAGGCGGAGATCGAGAAGGATCTCACCAAGTAGGCGCTTCGGGGCTTCGGGCCCGGCTCGGCACGGCCCTCGGACCTGGCGGTCCGGGGGCTTCGTCGTGTCACGGAGGGTGTCGGGTGGGCTACCGCACAGGGAGAAGGTTCCTTATCCCGCCCTCACCGTGCTAAAACTGGTCTACACCACTCAGTGGTGTAGACCACGCGGCCGCTTTCCCGCCGCGTTCCTCGAGTCGCCGCCTCCTCTCCTCACCGACCTGGGCGGCACCGTGCCCCATGGAGGAAGTTGATGAGTACGGATACCGCTCCGGCGGCGCCCGCGAAGAAGCGGGGCTCCGGCGTGTTCCAGGGCCTGCAGAAGGTGGGACGCAGCCTGCAGCTGCCGATCGCGGTGCTGCCCGCCGCGGGACTTCTGCTCCGCCTGGGCCAGCCGGACGTGTTCGGTCCGGACGGGCTCGGCTGGGACCAGGTCGCCAAGGTCTTCGCGGGTGCGGGTGGTGCGCTGCTCGACGCCTCGTTCGGTCTGCCCCTGCTGTTCTGCATCGGCGTCGCGATCGGTTTCGCCAAGAAGGCCGACGGCTCGACGGCGCTCGCCGCCGTGGTCAGCTTCCTCACCTACTACGCGGTGATCCACCAGTTCCCCGTCGAGGTGGAGGGCGGCACCTACATACCGACCGGCCTCTTCGGCGGCGCGTACGAGAAGGGCGGGGAGGTCACGGCCGCCGGGTTCCAGAACCCGGGTGTGCTCGGTGGCATCATCCTGGGCCTGCTGACGGCGGTGCTGTGGCAGAGGTACCACCGCACCCAGCTCGTCGACTGGCTGGGCTTCTTCAACGGCCGTCGGCTCGTGCCGATCATCATGGCCTTCGTCGGTACGGCCATGGGTGTCCTGGTCGTGCTCGGCTGGGAGCCCATCGGTGACGTCATCACCGACTTCGGTGAGTGGATCACGGGTCTCGGTGCCGCGGGTGCGGGCGTGTTCGGTCTGATCAACCGTGGTCTGCTGCCGATCGGCATGCACCAGTTCGTCAACACCGTGTCGTGGTTCCAGATCGGGGACTTCACCAAGCCGGACGGTACGGTCGTCCACGGTGACCTGACGCGTTTCTTCGCCGGTGACCCCGACGCGGGCCAGTTCATGTCGGGCTTCTTCCCGATCATGATGTTCGGTCTCCCGGCCGCCGCCCTGGCCATCGCCCACTGCGCCCGGCCCGAGCGCCGCAAGGTCGTGACCGGCATGATGATGTCGCTGGCCCTGACCTCGTTCTTCACGGGTGTGACGGAGCCGATCGAGTTCTCGTTCATGTTCATCGCACCGCTGCTCTACGTCATCCACGCGGTCCTCACCGCGCTCTCCATGGTCGTGACCTGGGCGCTCGGTGTGCATGCCGGCTTCACGTTCTCGGCCGGCGGGATCGACTACTTCCTGAACTACAGTCTGGCGACCAAGCCATGGCTGATCATTCCGATCGGTCTCGTCTTCGCGGTGATCTACTACGTGGTCTTCCGCTTCGCGATCACCAAGTTCGACCTGCCGACGCCGGGCCGCGAGTCCGACGAGGAGCTGGCCGAGCTCCAGAAGGCCGAGGCCAAGTAGGCCCCGCCAGTTCACGGCGGACCGAAGGCCCCGCTCCCCTCTCACCGCTTGGGTTCCAGGAGTCGTTGCAACACCCCAGTTCAAGGGGTTCGATGGACTTCGAGATCCGCAGGGTGCGGACGGTGGCGCAGGGCCGCAGGAAGCCGGTTCGTGAGCGGGAGGAAGACTTCCGGCTCATGGACCAGGGCCTGAGCAGTTCCGAGGCCTGCAGACGCGTCGGGATCAACCTGCGCACGGGCAAGCGGTGGCGTAACGGCCGCAACCCGTCGGGCAAGCAGAAGGCGGCAGCACCGGTTCGTCCGGTACTGCCGCCTTCTGGTACATCCCGGTACCTGCGAGAGGCCCGGGCGAGCGGTCAGATCTCGTACACCGCACCGGGGACGGCCAGCTCGACCGGGCCGTCGTAGACCTCGCGGGCGTCAGCGAGGTTGCGTTCGGCGTCCGTCCACGGAGGGATGTGGGTGAGGACGAGGCGTCCCGCTCCGGCGCGTGCGGCGTACTCGCCGGCTTCGCGGCCGTTGAGGTGCAGGTCCGGGATGTCTTCCTTGCCGTCGATGAACGACGCTTCGCAGAGGAACAGGTCCGCGTCCTCGGCGAGTTCGGCGAGGGCGTCGCAGGTGCCCGTGTCACCGGAGTACACGAGTGTGCGGCCGTTGTGCTCGATGCGGATGCCGAAGGAGTCGACGGGGTGGAAGAGCTTCTCCGTGCGGACCGAGAAGGGGCCGATGTCGAACGAACCGGACTTGAGCGTGTGGAAGTCGAAGACCTCACCCATCGCGTGCTCGGACGGGGTGTCGGCATGTGCGGTGGTCAGCCGCTGTTCGGTGCCTTCGGGGCCGTACACGGGGATGGACGCGGGGCGACCGCCGTCGAAGCGGTAGTACCGGACGACGAAGTACGCGCACATGTCGATGCAGTGATCGGCGTGGAGGTGGCTGAGGAAGATGGCGTCGAGGTCGTACAGACCGACATGGCGCTGCAGCTCGCCGAGGGCGCCGTTGCCCATGTCCAGGAGCAGCCGGAAGCCGTCGGCCTCTACGAGGTAGCTCGAGCATGCCGAACCCGCGGACGGGAACGAGCCGGAGCAGCCGACGACGGTGAGCTTCATGGAGCGTGAACCTCCGAGGCCTGGGAACGGGGAGGGTTCGTGCGGTCCGTCGAGCGTAAGGCGCGAAACCGCTGGTCGCTCCTCCAGGGCCTGCCGTTGTGGGGGAACTCACCTGCGCTGTCACCGGTTCGATGGAAGGCCCGGCGCCGGTACGGTCGGGATATGAACACGTGGTGGTGGGTGGCACTGGCCGCCGTCGTCCTGCTGGCTCTCGTCGTGACGGTGACCGATGCGCGGGGGCGGGGCGGGCGGGGGCCGCGGCGTCCCGGCGGTCGTACCCGGCCGCCGGGACGGGCGCCGGAGCGGAAGCGGCCGAGGCCGCACGGCGATCCCCGGCCCGGGGAGATCTGGTGGGCGGACGTGCCGTACGAGGACGGGCCCGGGTCCAAGGACAGGCCGTGTCTCGTGCTGTCGGTACGGAGTGGCACGGCGGTCGTCGCCAAGATCACCAGTAAGCATCACGAGGAGCGGCCCGGGGTGATCGCGCTGCCGCCCGGGGTGGTGGGGGACGCGCGGGGGCGGCAGAGCTTCCTGGAGACGGACGAGCTGCGGGACGTGCCGGTGTCGGGGTTCCGCCGGAAGGCGGGCGCGCTGGATCCGGGGATGTGGGCGCGGGTCCGTAAGCAGGTGTAACGCCGGAATGCCGAGGAGCGCCGGACGCGCTGGTCTCCCAGCCGGTCCGGCGCTCCCAGGTGCGGTGCGTGCGTGCCGGGCGCCGGCCCGGCCGCTACGCCCAGAGCTGGCCCTGCAGGGTCTCGATGGCGGCCTCTGTCGTGGGGGCGGTGTAGACGCCCGTGGACAGGTACTTCCAGCCGCCGTCCGCGACGACGAAGACGATGTCCGCCTGCTCCCCCGCCTTGACGGCCTTGCGGCCGACGCCGATCGCGGCGTGGAGTGCGGCGCCCGTGGAGACGCCCGCGAAGATGCCCTCCTGCTGGAGGAGTTCGCGGGTGCGGGTGACCGCGTCGGCGGAGCCGACGGAGAAGCGTGTGGTGAGCACGGACGCGTCGTAGAGCTCGGGGACGAAGCCCTCGTCGAGGTTGCGCAGGCCGTACACGAGGTCGTCGTAGCGCGGCTCGGCCGCGACGATCGTGACGTCCGGCTTGTGCTCCCGGAGGTAGCGGCCGACGCCCATGAGCGTGCCGGTGGTGCCGAGGCCCGCCACGAAGTGGGTGATGGACGGGAGGTCGGTGAGGATCTCGGGGCCGGTGGTGGCGTAGTGGGCGCCCGCGTTGTCCGGGTTTCCGTACTGGTAGAGCATCACCCAGTCGGGGTGCTCGGCCGAGAGTTCCTTGGCGACGCGTACGGCCGTGTTGGAGCCGCCCGCCGCCGGGGACGAGATGATCTCGGCTCCCCACATGGTGAGCAGGTCGCGCCGTTCCTGCGAGGTGTTCTCCGGCATGACGCACACGATGCGGTAGCCCTTGAGCCTGGCCGCCATGGCGAGCGAGATGCCGGTGTTGCCGCTGGTGGGTTCCAGGATCGTGCAGCCGGGGGTGAGGCGGCCGTCCTTCTCCGCCTGCTCGACCATGTGGAGCGCGGGGCGGTCCTTGATCGAGCCGGTGGGGTTGCGGTCCTCCAGCTTGGCCCAGATGCGGACGTCCTCGGACGGGGACAGCCGCGGGAGGCGGACCAGGGGCGTGTTGCCCACGGCCGCCAGCGGGGAGTCGTACCGCATCAGCGCATGCCGCCGGCGACGGCCGGGAGGATGGTGACGTTGTCCCCGTCGGCGAGCTTGGTGGAGATGCCGTCGAGGAAGCGGACGTCCTCGTCGTTGAGGTAGACGTTCACGAAACGGCGGAGCTGGTCGCCGTCGACGATGCGCTCACGGATGCCGTTGTGGCGGCTCTCCAGGTCGGCGAAGAGGTCGGCGAGGGTCTCCCCGCTGCCTTCGACCGCCTTGGCGCCGTCGGTGTAGGTGCGGAGGATGGTCGGGATGCGGACCTCGATGGCCATGGCGTGGGCTCCTGTCGAAAGCGGGGAGGGGTGGCGTGGGGCGCGCGTTTGTGCCCCCCGCGCAGGGGGTTGCTCCGTACGTGGTGGCGCCCGGACCGCGACTCAGGCCGTGCGGCTCACGGGCATGCCGAAGCGGGACACATCGCGCTGGACAGCCTGCACAGGTCGACGTGCAGCCGCGCGACGAGCAGCATGCCCGGCGTCTTGTCGCTCACGTCATGGGGAACCATGCGCTCATCGTATAGATTCCCGGCCCGGAACCCGGAGTGTGATCCCACATGGTGGATGGTGGGCGTTCACCAGCTGGACTACGCGGCGGGGCGGGGCGTGGCGCACCGCCCCCGGGAGGTCAGGCCACCGACGGGTACGCCTCGACGACCTCGACGTCCTCCTCCGTGATCTCGCCGTCCACGATGCGGTACGAACGGAACTGGAAGGGGCCGGCGGCGTCGGCGTCCGCGGTGGAGACCAGGACGTAGTGGGCGTGGGGCTCGTTGGCGTAGGTGACGTCGGTGCGGGAGGGGTAGGCCTCGGTCGCCGTGTGCGAGTGGTAGATGATCACCGGCTCCTCGTCACGGTCGTCCATGTCGCGGTAGAGCTTCAGCAGGTCCGTCGAGTCGAACTCGTAGAACGTGGGCGAGCGCGCGGCATTGAGCATCGGGATGAAGCGTTCGGCGCGGCCCGTTCCGGCCGGACCGGCGACCATGCCGCACGCCTCGTCGGGGTGGTCGGCGCGCGAGTGCGCCACGATCTGGTCGAACAGCGCCTGGGTGATGGTCAGCATGGCGCCCAGGATAAGCACCCGGGCCCTCCCGTACCGAAGGGTGGTACGGGAGGGCCCGGGTGCCGGACGCGACCGTTGGGGCGGCCGGTGTCCTCGGGTGCGCCGTGGCGCGGGTCAGCGCTTGGCGAAGGAGCTGTTCCCGGGGTCGCGGGACTTGAGCGTCAGGTAGGAGACGCCGAGGACGAGGCCCCACAGCGGCGCGCAGTACAGCGAGATCCGGGCGTCCTCGTCCACGGCCATCATCACGATGACCAGGCCGATGAACCCGAGCGCGAACCAGCTGCTGAACGGTGCGCCGGGTGCCTTGAAGGTGGACTGGGGCAGCTCACCGCGGTCGGCCTTCGCCCGGAAGCGGATCTGGCAGACGAGGATCATGATCCAGGCCCACATGCCGGAGATGGTGGCGAAGGAGACGACGTAGGTGAAGGCGTCGCCCGGCCACTGGTAGTTGATCCACACGCCGACCAGCATCAGGGCGGCGGAGAAGGTGGTGCCGGCCAGCGGGAGGCCGTTCTTCGTCAGCCTGGTGAACGCCCTCGGACCCTGCCCGTTGAGCGCGAGGTCACGCAGCATGCGGCCGGTGGAGTACATGCCGGAGTTGCAGGAGGAGAGCGCGGCGGTGAGCACGACGAAGTTGACGATCGCGGCGCCGATGCCGAGGCCCATCTCCTCGAACGCGGCGACGAACGGTGAGACGCCCGGCTCGAAGGTGCTCCATGGGACCACGGACAGGATCATGATCAGCGCGCCGACGTAGAAGACGGCGATGCGCCACGGCACGGTGTTGATCGCCCGGGGCAGGACGGTCTCGGGGTCCTTGGACTCGCCCGCGGTGACGCCGACCAGTTCGACGGCGAGGAAGGCGAACATCACGATCTGCAAGGTCATCAGCGTGCCGCCGATGCCTTCGGGGAAGAAGCCGCCGTCATTCCACAGGTTGGCGACGGTCGCGGTGTCACCGGCTTCGGAGAAACCGATCGTGAGCACACCGGCGCAGATGAGGATCATGCCGATGATCGCGGTGACCTTGACCATCGAGAACCAGAACTCGAGCTCGCCGAAGAGCTTGACCGAGATCAGGTTGGCGCCGTAGAGGATGACGGTGAACACCAGCGCGGACAGCCATTGCGGGATATCCCACCAGTACGTCATATAGGTGGCCGCGGCGGTGACTTCGGTGATTCCGGTGACGACCCAGAAGAGCCAGTAGGTCCATCCGGTCACGAATCCGAAGAACGGGCCCAGGAATTCGCGTGCGTACTCCGAGAAGGAGCCGGACACCGGGCGGTACATGAGGAGTTCGCCCAGGGCCCGCATGATGAAGAAGATGACCAGGCCCGCGATGGCGTACGCCAGGATGAGGCTGGGCCCGGCCCGGTCGATGGCTTTGCCCGCACCGAGGAAGAGCCCCGTGCCGATGGCGCCGCCGATGGCGATCATCTGGATCTGACGGGCTCCCAGTCCTCGCTGGTAGCCCTCGCCCGCTGCGGCTGTGCCGGTTCCCCCGGCCTCGGGGCCGTCCGCCTGCCCCTTGTCGACCTGCGCCGATGTCATGGTGGTGCGCCTTTCTCCACGCCGACCCGCGCCCTCGTAGGCGTCGGATCAGGTCCTGATCCCCCCGGATATGGATGGAGTGCCGCCGGCGTTCGGCCGGCCCGTAGCGCCCACGGGGACAGGGATGGCGTCCCCGGGCGGTCGTGAAGATCTATCACGGTCGCCCGGTTGAGCCGTCGGACATTATGTGGCGCACACCACAGGAAAAAGCGGACAAGAGTTTCCAGCCGCTGCAAAGAAGGCCGATCGGGTGACGGGATCGTTATTCGGATTTGAGGCTCCGTTGAGCGAACCCGTACCGGCCTTCGCGGACTACTTGGGCATCATCGTTTCGACGAGTGTTTCCTGGAGCGCGCCGAGCCAGAGATAGGCCATGACCATCGGCTTGCGCGGATCGCTGTCCGGAAGCCGGTAGAGCGAGCCGCCCTGCCCCTCGTCCTCGTCGGACACCTCCAGGCGGGTGCCGATGGTGAGCCTGAGGTCGTTCAGGGATCCCAGCCAGCCGCGGCACTCGTCGGCGCCGAGCGTGAGCACCGCCCCGCCGTCCTCACCGGGGGACAGGCCGTCCAGCGTCCTCACGACGGTGAGGGCGTCCTCGCGCTTGCGGGTGCGCAGGTCGTTCTCCGTGAAGCGGCGGAATTCCGCGGACGCCTCGCGCAGCTCCTTGTCCTCGTCCCCGTACGCCTCGGGGAAGAGCCTGGCCAGTGCCGGGTCCGAGGGCGGCTCGCTCGGCCCTTCGGCGAACAGGGCGGCGAGCGGGTCCTCGCCCTCGACGGGTTTCTCGCCGGGACCGATCAGTTCCAGCAGCTGGACGGCGAGGGAGCGCAGGATGGCGATCTCGACCTCGTCGAGCGCGACGGCCGCGCCGCCGCCAGGGGTGGCCTCGAAGTGGCCGGCCATGAATTCTCCGATGGTGGGTCGGACGGAGGGGCAGCGGTGTGTCAGTTGCGGTCCTGGGTCAGCGTCGCCCAGAGACCGTAGCCGTGCATGGCCTGGACGTCGCGTTCCATCTCCTCGCGGCTGCCGCTGGAGACGACCGCGCGGCCCTTCTGGTGCACATCGAGCATCAGCTTGTGCGCCTTGTCCTTGGAGTAGCCGAAGTAGGCCTGGAAGACATACGTCACGTAGCTCATGAGGTTGACCGGGTCGTTGTGCACCAGCGTCACCCAGGGAACATCGGGCTCAGGGACGGCGAAGGTCTCCTCGGCCGATTCGGGACGTTCGATCTCTACGGGGGCAGCAACGCTCACCTACCCCATGCTGCCACCAGTAAGGGTCTCGCGCATAAACGGAGGCCCCATCTCGTCACTTTGACGAATAGGGGGTAGCATCCCCGTCATGAACTCAGCGGACCTTGGGCGACGGGTCGGTGTCCCGTCGACCGCGCTCTTCACCGACCAGTACGAGCTCACGATGGTGCAGGCCGCACTGAAGGCCGGCACCGCGGACCGGCGCTCCGTCTTCGAGGCCTTCACCCGGCGGCTGCCCGAGGGGCGGCGCTACGGGGTCGTCGCGGGCATCGGGCGAGTGCTGGACGCGGTGGAGAACTTCCACTTCGACGACGAGATGCTCGCCTTCCTGCGCGACCGGCGGATCGTGGACGCCCCCACGGTCGACTGGCTGGCGGACTACCGCTTCAGCGGCGACATCTGGGGCTACCCGGAGGGCGAGGTGTACTTCCCCGGCTCACCGCTGCTACGGGTCGAGGGCTCCTTCGCCGAGTGCGTGCTGCTGGAGACCGTGATCCTGTCGATCCTGAACCACGACTCGGCGATCGCCGCCGCGGCGTCCCGGATGGCGGCCGCGGCGAGCGGCCGCAGGCTGATCGAGATGGGCGCGCGGCGCACGCACGAGCTCTCGGCGGTGGCGTCGGCCCGTGCCGCGTACATCGGCGGCTTCCACACCACCTCCGACCTGGCGGCCGGCTTCCGCTACCACATCCCGACCGTCGGAACGAGCGCGCACGCCTTCACGCTGCTGCACGACAGCGAGCGGGACGCGTTCCGGGCGCAGGTGGACTCGCTGGGCCGGGGCACGTCGCTGCTGGTCGACACGTACGACGTGACCGAGGCGGTCCGTGCGGCGGTGGAGATCGCGGGGCCGGAGCTCGGGGCCGTGCGGATCGACTCGGGCGACCTGCTGCTGGTCGCCCACCGGGTGCGCCAGCAGCTGGACACGCTGGGCGCCACGGAGACGAAGATCGTGGTGACGTCGGACCTCGACGAGTACGCGATCGCGTCGCTGGCCGCCGCACCCGTCGACGCGTACGGGGTGGGCACGCAGCTGGTCACCGGGAGCGGGCACCCGACGTGCTCGATGGTCTACAAGCTGGTGGCGCGCGCGGGGTCCGCCGATCCGGCCGATCCGCTGCTGCCGGTCGTGAAGAAGTCGCTGGGCGCGAAGTCGTCGCGCGGCGGCCGCAAGTGGGCGGCCCGCCGGCGGGACGAGCACGGGGTGGCCGAGGCCGAGGTGATCGGCACGGGTCCGGTCCCGGCGGAGCTGGTGGACCGGCAGCTCCAGGTGGAGCTGGTCCGGGGCGGCGAGGTGGTCGCCCGGGAGCCGCTGGAGGACGCGCGCGAGCGGCACATCGCCGCGCGCTCGGGCCTGCCCATGTCGGCGATCCAGCTGTCGCGGGGCGAGCCGGTGATCCCCACGGAGTACGTGTGACGGACCATGAGGCCCGGGGGGCGCAGACCCGGAAGGTGTGACCCCTCCCGCGGGGCCTGTCGAGTCTCTAGGCTCGATGTCATCCCCACCGCACCCACGACCGCCGTCCCCTCTCCCCCGTCGAAACCCCCACCGAAGGACACCCGTCATGCATCGCGCCTTGATCGTCGTCGACGTTCAGAACGACTTCTGCGAGGGCGGCAGCCTCGCGGTGGCGGGCGGCGCCGATGTCGCCGCCGCGATCACCGATCTGATCGGCGAGGCCCAGCCCGGGTACAGCCATGTGGTGGCCACCCGCGACCACCACATCGACCCGGGTGACCACTTCTCCGCGGAGCCCGACTTCGAGCACTCCTGGCCGGCGCACTGCGTGGCCGGTACGGAGGGCGTGGGCTTCCACCCGAACTTCGCCCCGGCCGTCGCCTCCGGCGCGATCGACACCGTTTTCGACAAGGGCGCGTACGCCGCGGCGTACAGCGGTTTCGAGGGCGTCGACGAGAACGGGACCGGGCTCGCCCAGTGGCTGCGGGACCGTTCCGTCACGGAAGTGGACGTCGTCGGCATCGCCACGGACCACTGTGTGCGGGCCACCGCGCTGGACGCGGCCCGTGAGGGCTTCACCACGCACGTACTGCTGGACCTGACCGCCGGTGTCGCCGAGGGGACCACGGAACGGGCCCTGGAACAGCTCCGCGCCGCGGGCGTGGAGCTGACCGGCAAGCCGGTCGTCTGACCGCTCTCAGGCGGCCGGGCGGACCGGTCCCGCGTGACCGGCGGGTCCCAGCAGGGCCCGGATCGGGTGCCAGAGCTCCTGGCCGGTCTGCGGCGCGGCCCGCCACAGCAGCCCGTCCGGATGGTGCAGCACCGCCGTGATCTCGTCCGGGGTGGGCGGCTGGGTGTTGCCCCGGAGGTAGACGGAGCGCAGGCCCAGGTTGCGCAGCCTGGTCAGGGCGCGCGCCCGGTTGGCCGCGTGGACCAGCACCCGGACCGGGGCGCCGGGCCGGGCTCCGTCGGCCGGACGGTTCAGGGCCAGTGCCACCACCACCGTGCCGCCCGGCAACCTGCAGAAACCTCCGCCTGCCATGCTCTGCGCTCCCCCATGAGACACCGCGTCAATAAGGATCGAACAAGACGCACCTAAACACGATCGGCCGCCGCCCGCTAGAGGGCGACGGCCGATCATGCTCTGACCTGCGGTGTTGCTGACTACTTGCCCGAGGGGCCGACCTTCACGGTGATCGTCGAGCCACTGAAGGGCTCGTCGACGATCGAGATCCGGGTGTTGGTGTCAGAGACCTTGACACTTCCGGTCGGGTTCTCCGCGTACCAGTAGGTGCCCTTGCGGTCGTCGAAGACCGGGACGCCCAGCGACGGCTTGATCTGCAGCGGAACGTCCGCGTTGTGCAGCGTGAAGCCCTTGTTCGGGTACCGGCTGAACGGCGCGTCGAACGGCTGGATCTTGTTCCGGAGGAGCTTGCCGTCGGACCACTTGAGCGGCTTGGCGTGCGAGTCCACCGGCAGGATCAGGCCCTGGCCGTGGTGCTGCGAGGTGTTGTTGTCCTTCTGGGAGGTGTCCCAGAGCCACACCATCAGACCGTTCTGGTAGGAGTAGTGCTCCACCCAGTCGGGGCGGGTGGCGGAGAAGCCGAAGTTGTACGGGCCGACCTCGAGGGTCTTGTCGTACGACACGTACTGGCGGTTCTCGGCGATGTAGTACTGCGGGTAGTCGTTGGTGAACGACTCACCGATCCGCGAGAAGCCCTTGGCGGTCCAGCCGTTGTCGTCGCCCTCGGCGTTGTCCGTGAAGAGCACGGCGCCGTCGGCGGTGACCGTGATGGCGTCGGCCGTGAAGCCCTTGCCGCCCGCGCCGCCGTCCGTCTGGTAGCGGAAGCGGAGCTCGATCTTCTGGCCCGCGTAGGCGTCCAGCGGGTACGAGAGCTCCTTGACCGCGCCGGAGACGTCGGTCAGGGCCGGCTTGTCGCTGGCGTCACGCGGGATGGCCGTGCCGTCCGCCGTGCCGTCGAGCGCGGTCCAGGAGGAGCCGCCGTTCGTGGAGACCTCGGTGTAGAGGTAGTCGTAGTCGGCCTCGATGTCGTACCAGCCGGAGAGGTCCAGCGAGGCGGACGTCCTGCCGGTCAGGTCGACCGAGCGGGTCAGGGTGTTCGACAGGTCGTCACCCATGTCGCTCCACCACTGCTTCGCGCCCTCGGCGGGCTTCGCGACCGTCGTGGTGACGGACTTCTCGGGCAGCTCGACGACGAGCGCCTGCTTGTTCTTGGTGTTGTACTCCGCGACACCCAGCTTGTGCGTCGACTTCGTGGCGGCCTTGGCCGTGGCGTAGTCGAGCCAGCCGAGCTGCAGCTTGTCCCAGGCGGTCATGTCGCCGGGCAGGTTGCCGATCTCGCCCGTGCCGGTGCCGAGCCAGGAGCCCGCCGACATGAGGGACCAGAAGCCGACCGAGTTCTCGCCGCCGCCGGAGGTGTCGTACAGGTCCGGCAGACCGAGGTCGTGGGCGTACTCGTGGGCGAAGACGCCCAGGCCGCCGTTCTCGGGCTGCGCGGTGTAGTCGCCGACCCAGATGCCCGTGTCGCCGATCTCCGCGCCGCCGGCCTTGTTGCCCGCCGGGCCGGTCGCGCCCGCGTTGGTGCCGTAGGCGTACCAGCGGTGCGCCCAGAGGGCGTCCGTGCCCTGTGCGCCGCCGCCCGCCGACTCGTCCTCGCCGGCGTGGACCAGCTGGAAGTGGTCGATGTAGCCGTCGGGCTCGTTGAAGTTGCCGTCGCCGTCGAAGTCGTAGCGGTCCCACTCGTCGTACCGAGCGAGGTCCGCCTTGATCTGGTCGAGCGTGCGGCCCTTGGTCTTCTGGTCGGCGACCCACGCGTTGACGCCGTCGCGGACCGTGTCCCAGACGTTGGCGCAGTTGCTGGAGCCGCAGTAGTTGGAGCCGTAACGGGCCTCGTTGTACGGGACCTTGACCCAGTCGGAGACCTCGCCGTCGACCGAGTAGCGCCCGGAGGACGTCTTCTCGTAGTACGTCTTCAGCGAGTCCTTGCCCTTGCCCTCACCGAAGTAGAGGTCCTGGAAGTGCGCCTGGTCGTAGTCGGCCTGCCAGGCGGTGCTGTTGTCCTTCGCCGGGTCCGGCTCGGCTATCTCGTTGTGCAGGGGGCCGGGCGTGCCGCCGTACTTCTTGACGGGCGGCTCGGGGCCGTCGCCGTCGGGGTCGAACATCGTGGTGTCGTCGACCTGGTCGCCGAACTCCACGAGGATGGTGAAGATCTTGTCGGTCTTCTCCCGGCCGAGCTCGACGTACTTGCTCTTGCCGAGCTTGACGACCTTGGAACCGCCGCGGGTCGACACCTTCTTGTCGCCCGCCAGCACCTGCTCCAGCGCGGCCTGACGCTGAGCGTCCTGCTCCTTGCTGAAGGGGCCTTCCAGGTCGTGCTCGTGCGCCTTGACCGGCGCGGGATCCCGGCGGTCCACGATGGAGGCGCCCGATCCTGACGTCCTGTCATCCGCCTGGGCGGTGGCGAAGGCCGATGCCGTCGCGGCGGTGGCGGCCAGGGCCACGGCTACCGCGGTGGCGCGTAGCGCCCGTCTCTGAGTGGTCACTTGATGCAGTCCTCCCCGGCGTTCGCGTCCGCGGCCAGGGGGGTGGAGAGGGCCGCGCGCGTTAACGCGTCACAAGTGACGACATTTGATCGGAGTTATGAGAGAAAAGACAGGTCTTGACTTGCGCACACCAAGTGCACTATGCGGGAGTCACCTTCCGGTATCCGGACGTTCACCGGAGCCCGCCGCCGACGGACGAACCGGCGCGCCGAACTGCCCCATTGGCAACCGCGTGACTCAATGCGCCCCCCGTGCACCGGTACCGTGGGTTAGGTCACGCTTACTACCTGTTCCTCACGGGCATCCACCGTCATAGAGTCGATCGACAGTGCGAACGTGTTGAGAGACCGCCCCATCCGACACCCCGAGGACGGATACCGCCATGCCGCGTCCGACTGCCGCACAGTTCTCCTACGGTTCGGTCACCGTCATCGTCTCGACCCTTGCCATGCTGCTGCTGTCCCGCACCGACTCGGGCGTCGGTGTGGCTGTCGTCTGCGCCGCGGGGCTGGCCCTCGGTCTGCTGGTGGCCCTGACCGTGCCCCTGCCCCGGGGCGGAAGGACGGCTGAGCGGGCCACGGCGCCGGCCGCTGTGCGTACGCGGCGCCCGGTCAAGGACATCGAGCTCACCACCGCGCACGAGGAGCGGGTGAGCCGGCATTCCCTCCGCCGCTGAACGACGTCCGGGCCGCCGCGGCCTCAGGGGACGGTGACCACCACGGTCTTGGCCGCCTTGTCCTGCAGACCCTGCCGGTAGGGCTTGTCGGTGAACATCAGCACGATGTTGATGAGCCACCACAGGCACGGGCAGCACAGCAGCGCGGGGAGCCAGAGCACCACGGCCCGCATCAGCGCGGACCCGGTGTCGGGCACCGTGCCGTCGTTGAGCATCGCGACGCGCATCTTCAGCAGCCGCTTGCCGAGCGTCCGGCCGTCCTTGTGCGTCAGATACGTGTCGTAGGCGACGTAGACCACCAGGCCGATCAGCGACCAGACGAACTGATGACCGCTGTAGGAGTTGCTGATGGCGTCGCCGAAGTCGTCGTCGCCGTTGTCCGAGGTGACGTCCAGCGCCCCGCCGAACGGCAGCGAGAGCAGGTACAGCGGAATCGAGATGATGAGGAAGTCGATCAGCCGCGCCAGGATCCGCTTGCCGGGCTCGGCCAGCGGCGGCATACCGGCCAGTGGATCGGCACCGCCGTAGGGACCGGGGCCGTACGGACCACCGCCGCCGTACGGCGGGGGCGGGGGCGGCGGCGGGGGCGGCCCGCTCCCGTAGGGCGAACCGCCCGGCGGCGGGCCCTGCGGGGGCTTCTTGGAGAAGGGGTCGTCCTCGGGTGGCTGCCCGGGCGGCGGCGGAGGCGGTTCGTTGCTCATGGGGGCAGTGCACCCCGGGCCGCAAAAGCCCGCAACGGCTGAGGTGCTTTCGGGGGACGGGCCGTCAGCACACGGGCGTACGGGGCCGCTCCGCGGTGCGAGGACCGGTCCCGCGTCCGTGGCCGCCCGTCAGCCCGCGACGAAGGTGCGGGCGGCCTTGTCGTGCCAGCACTGGCGCCAGGGGCGGTCGACCAGGCACCACAGCACGTTGACCACGCCGACGAGGAGCAGGCCGAGCACCCCGTACACGAGCCAGCGGCGCAGTGCCGCTCCGAGGGTGGGCGGACCATGGGACTCGATGTCCCGCACCTCGAGGCCGCAGAGCTTCTTGCCCAGCGTGCGGCCCCACTTGGCGGTGGGCAGCGCCTCGAGGACGAAGCCGAGCACCAAAAAGACGCCGATCACCGCGCCGAACAGCCCGGCCGTGGTGGAGTCCAGCAGCCAGACGGTGACCGTCTCGCCGGACTGCTTCGCCGTCTCGATCTTCCCGTCGATGTGATCCCTCGCCCGCGTGACCAGCGGGAAGCCGATCGCGCCGACGAGCGCGCCGAGCACGAGCGCGTCGACCAGCCGGGCGGCCAGCCGCTTGCCGAGCCCGGCGGGCCTGGCGGATGCCTGCGCCCGGGCCAGCTGCTGGAAGTGGTCATCGACCGGCGGCTTCCAGGGCACGACGGGCTGCTGCTCGGGCCGGACGCCCTGCTGCTGTGCGGGCATCGGGCGCGGCTGCTGGGGAGCCGCCTGCTCGGGCCGGGGGAGCTGGTGCGCCTGCTGGGCCCAGGACGCGGACCCGCCGCCGGGGCCGGGGGTCATGGGGTTCGGCGGATCCGTCCGCACCGGGGCGTGCGCCCGGGGCGGTCCGGGGGACGGCTCGGGCGCCGGTGAGGGCGCCTGCGGAGCGGTGGTGCGCGGGGCGTGGGCCTGCGGAGCGGTCGTGCGCGGGGTGGCGCCGGGTCCCGTGGCGCGGATCGCCATCGTGCCGTCGGCGGGCGCGGCGGCCTCCTCGCGCGGACGCGGGGGGCGGGCGGCACCCGCGGGCCCCCCCGCACGGATGGTGACCGTACCGTCGGCGGGCGGACGGCCCGCGTCACCGCCGGTGCCCCTGTCGCCGGACGGAGAGCGCAGGGCGGCGGGTCCGTCGGTGGCCCCGCCGTTGCCGTTCCGCATGCCGGGAAGGGCTCCGCGCGTCGGATCCTGGGCTGCGGGCCCGCGCGGATCGGCGGGTACGCGACCGGCGGGTCCGTGGTCCGCGGGAGTGGCGGCGGGCGGGGTGGCAGCGGGTGCCGCCCCGGCCGCCGTACGCGGATCGGGGCCGCCCCACGAGACACGGTGATCGCGTTCGCCGCCGAAACCGGTCTGCCGGGAGGTGTCGGCCTGCCAGGCGGACGCCGGTTCGGGGCGGCTGCCTGCCGTGCCCCCTTCGCCGGGTCCGCCGAACGCCGCGGGCTCGTCGACTTCGTCGAGGTACATCGGCCCGGTCTCGTCCACCGGGGCCGGCCGCTGCGCGGTCTGCCGCGGGACGGCGTCCGCCACCGGGGCGGGCGGCGGAGCAGGTGTCGTTCCGCCCTGCTGCGGCGCGGGCCGGCTCGTACCGGGAACCCATGATGCGCCGTTCCAGTACCGGACGTATCCGGGAATGGACGGGTCGGGGTAGTACCCCTCGCGGGGGCTTTCGTCACCGGGTGCCGGGGTTGGGGCGCTCATCACCGTGGTCCCGTATCTCTTAGGCCTCAATACAAGGCTCCACATCTATCAGACCGCCACGTACCCCCGGGGCCGTCCTGCCGTTTGGACCACTTTCCGGGCCCGGAGAAGTTTTTCTGGGAAGTCGCGTCATGGATCGCCTGGAGGGCGCTCTCTCCTTGTGCGGACCGGTCATGGGACCGGCCCCTACGAGCACCGGAAGGTCGTGCACCCCATGCAGCACATCGTGGAACGCGAACTGGAACTCAAGCTGGTCCTGTCCCCCGGGCGGTCCGTCCCCGTGCCCGCCCGGCTCTCCTACCTGACCGACGACCCGTACGCCGTGCACATCACCTTCCACATCGGCTCCGAGACACCCGTGCACTGGACGTTCGCCCGTGAGCTGCTGGTGGACGGGGTGTTCCGGCCGTGCGGGCACGGGGACGTGCGGATCTGGCCGGCCAGGGCCGAGGGCCGCGGCGTCATCCGCGTCGCGCTCACCTCGCCCGACGGCGACGCCCTCCTGGAGCTGCCGTCGACCGCCGTGGCCGCCTGGGTGGAGCGCACCCTGCGGGTGGTGCCGCCGGGGACCGAGGGCTCGCTGCTCGGCCTGGACGACGCGCTCGCCGAGCTGCTCACCCCGCTGCCGGCCGACGACCCATGGCTGAGCGACCCGTGGTCCTCGGACGAGCCCCAGGACGGAGAGGCCTGAGTGGGGGCGGGGTCAGAACAGCTTGCCGGGGTTGAGCAGCCCCAGCGGGTCGAAGGCCGCCTTGATACCGCGCTGCAACTCGAGTCCCACCTCGCCGAGTTCGCGGGCGAGCCACTCCTTCTTCAGGACGCCGACACCGTGCTCGCCGGTGATGGTGCCGCCCAGTTCGAGGCCCAGCCCCATGATCGCGTCGAAGGATTCGCGGGCCCTGCGGGACTCGTCGGCGTCGGTGTGGTCGAAGCAGACGACGGGGTGGGTGTTGCCGTCGCCCGCATGGGCGACGACGCCGATGGTCAGGCCGAACCTGTCGGCGATCTCGGCGGTCCCCTCGATCATCGCGCCGAGCTCGGAGCGCGGTACGCACACGTCGTCGATCATCGTGGCGGGTTTGAGGGTCTCCATGGCGGGGAGCGAGAGCCGGCGTGCCTGCAGGAGGAGTTCGGACTCGGCAGCGTCCTCGGCGGGCACGACCTCGGTGGCGCCCGCCTCGCGGCACAGGGCGCCGACGGCGGTGAGATCGGCGGTCGGGTCGGGCGTGTCGAAGGCGCAGAGCAGCAGCGCCTCGGTGGATTCGGGGAGGCCCATGGAGGTCATCGCGTTGACGGCACGCACAGTCGTACGGTCCATCAGTTCGAGGAGTGACGGAGTGTGTCCGCGCTCCATGATCCGGCACACCGCGTCGCAGGCGGCGCTCGCGGAGGGGAACTCGGCGGCGAGCGCGAGCTGCTGCGGCGGCCGGGGCCGCAGTGCGAGGACGGCCTTGACGACGATGCCGAGGCTGCCCTCCGAACCGACGAAGAGCCGGGTGAGGTCGTATCCGGCGACGCCCTTGGCCGTGCGCCTGCCCGTGTTCAGCAGCCGCCCGTCGGCCAGGACCACCTCGAGGCCCAGGACGTACTCGGCGGTGACGCCGTACTTCACGCAGCACAGCCCCCCGGACGCGGTGCCGATGTTGCCGCCGATGGTGCACGTCTCCCAGCTGGACGGGTCCGGCGGGTAGCACAGGCCGTGTTCGTTGACGGCGCGGGAGAGCGTGGCGTTGACGACGCCCGGCTCGACGACCGCGATCCGGTCGACGGGGCTGATCTCCAGGATCCGGTCCATCTTCACCAGGGAGAGCACGATGCAGCCGTCGGAGGCGTTGGCCGCGCCCGACAGGCCCGTCCTCGCCCCCTGGGGCACCACGGGAACGCGCAGCGCCGTGGCGGTCCGCATGACGTGCTGGACCTCCTCGACCGTGCGCGGGAGCACGACGACGGCGGGAGCTCCCGCCTCGCAGAAGCTCGCCATGTCGTGGGCGTACGAGGCGGTGACCTCCGCGTCCGTGATCAATGCCTCGGCCGGAAGACCCGCGCGCAGTTGTTCGAGGAGTGCGTTCATGATCCAAGGGTGACACCCGGGGCCAATGGTGTGAACCCGTCTGCTCCCGCGTTCGCGCAACCCGATGTGATCTTCGTACTGACGCAGAGTGATGACCATGGATGCCATGCCGCAGCGGAACCCGGAGCCACCGCCCTCCACCCTGCCGCCGGAGGGTGCGACGTCCGTGCCTCCGCCCCCGGCGCCGATGCGCACCACGCTGCGCAGGGCGGCGTTCGGCGCGGTGGCCGGCGCCGTGCTCGTGGCCGGTGCGGTGGTCGCCGTACCGGACGACGCGAACGACGCCGCACCGCCCGCACCGGGGCCGGTGGCGCGGGCCGAGGCTGCGGCGGCGGCGGGTTCCCCGGCGTCCCTGTCCGACCTCACCGCCCTGATCGGCGACCGGCAGCAGTGGGTGGAGACGCACCCGTCCGACGCACCGTCCTGGGCGGTGCTCGGCACGGCGTACGTGGAGTGGGGCCGGCGCTCCGCGGACGCGACGTACTACACCCGCGCGGAGCAGGCGCTGCAGCGCTCGCTGGCCGCACAGCCCGGCGAGCGCGGGAACGCCGAGGCCTGGCTGGGGCTGGGGGCTCTCGCCAACGCACGGCACGACCACCTCGCGGCGAAGAAGTGGGGCGAGACGGTACGCGCGCGGCAGCCGAAGGACTGGGCGGCGTACCCGGTCCTGATCGACGCGTACAACGGTCTCGGCGAGTACGAGGCGGCCGGCCGGGCGACGGAGAGGTTCGGGGCACTGCGCAAGGGCGTCCCCGCGCTGGCCAGGACGGCGGAGATGTACCGCAACCAGGGCTGGCGCGAGGACGCCCTGGCCACCGCGCAGGAGGCGGCGGACCGCGCCACCGCGCCCGCGGAGAAGGCGGCGGCGCTGCACCGCCTCGGCGACCTGGCGTGGGAGCGCGGCGAGCCGGCGGAGGCCGTCGCCCAGTACGAGGCGGCCCTGCGCACCGACTCCGGGCACCTCGCCTCCCGGGCCGGCCGGGCCCGCGCGCTGGTGGCCCTGGACCGCACGGACGAGGCGCTGGCCGACTACCGGACGGCGACGGCGAAGCTGCCGCGCCCGGAGTACGTACTCGAACTGGGCGAGCTGTACGAGTCACTGGGTCTGGACGGCGACGCCCGCGCCCAGTACACGAAGCTCCGCGAGCTGCTCACGCGGGCCAGGACGGCGGGGGTCGACGAGTCCCTGACCGAGGCCCGCTTCGAGGCCGACCACGGCGACCCGGAAGCGGCCGTGGAGCTGATGCGCACGGAGTGGTCCGCGCTGCGCCGCAGCTCGGAGGTGTCGGACGCGCTGGGCTGGGCGCTGCACCGGGCGGGCCGGTCGGAGGAGGCACTGCGGTACGCGGAGCGGGCGGTGGAGTCCGGGGTACGGAACGCCTCGTACGCGTACCACCTGGGCATGATCGAGAACGCGCTCGGCCAGGGCGGTCCCGCGCGCGCCGATCTGGAGGAGTCCCTCCGCACGAACCCGGACTTCTCCCCGCTGGCCGCACCCCTGGCCCGGGACGCCCTGGACGCGCTGGGCGAGCCGTCTCCGGGCGGTCCGGCGGACATGGAGCCGCCGCCGGCCCCGGAACCCGCGCCGGAACCGACCCCGGAGCCGCCCCCCGGGACGCCGGAGAAGGACGGGACGCAGGAGGGACCGGGGAAGGCGGAGAGGGACGGGCCGGAGCCGGAGCGGTCCGCGCGGGAGGCCGCCCCTTCCCCGAAGGCGAAGCCGGGCGCGGCCACGGCGTCGGCGGCCCCGTAGCCCCTCCTCCGCACGTACGGGGCTCCGGCGGGGCGGCCGGGGCCCTTCGGGGGTCGGCTACAGGTTGCCGCGCTTCTCCTGCTCTCGCTCGATCGCCTCGAACAGGGCCTTGAAGTTGCCCTTGCCGAAGCCCATCGAGCCGTGGCGCTCGATCATCTCGAAGAAGACCGTCGGCCGGTCCTGGACCGGCTTGGTGAAGATCTGCAGCAGGTAACCGTCCTCGTCGCGGTCGACCAGGATCTTCAGCTCGCGCAGCGTCTCCACGGGCACGCGGGTCTCGCCCGCCCACTCGCCGAGGGTGTCGTAGTACGAGTCCGGGGTGTCCAGGAACTGCACGCCGGCCGCCCGCATCGCCCTGACGGACGCGACGATGTCGTTGGTGGCGAGCGCGATGTGCTGGACGCCCGCGCCGCCGTAGAACTCAAGGTATTCGTCGATCTGCGACTTCTTCTTCGCGATCGCCGGCTCGTTGATCGGGAACTTCACCTTCAGCGTGCCGTCGGCGACGACCTTCGACATGAGGGCGGAGTACTCGGTGGCGATGTCGTCGCCCACGAACTCCTTCATGTTGGTGAAGCCCATGACCTTGTTGTAGAAGGCCACCCATTCGTTCATCCGGCCGAGCTCGACGTTGCCGACGCAGTGGTCGATGGCCTGGAAGGTCCGCTTGGCGGGCGCCTCGACGATCGGCTCGGCGGCGGTGAAGCCCGGGAGGTACGGGCCGTCGTAGCCGGAGCGGTCGACGAGGGTGTGGCGGGTCCTGCCGTACGTGGCGATGGCGGCGAGCACGACCGTGCCGTGCTCGTCCTTGAGCTCGTAGGGCTCCGTGATGCCCTTCGCCCCGTGCTCGACCGCGTACGCATAGGCCGCCCGGGCGTCCGGGACCTCGATGGCGAGGTCGACCACACCGTCGCCGTGGGCGTTCACGTGGTCGGCCAGGAAGGTGCCCCACTCGGTGGAGGCCTTGATGACGGAGGTGAGGACGAAGCGGGCGGCGCCGTTGGTCAGGACGTAACTCGCGGTCTCGCGGTTACCGTTCTCCGGTCCGGAGTAGGCGACGAGCTTCATGCCGAAGGCGGTCGAGTAGTAGTGCGCCGCCTGCTTGGCGTTGCCCACGGCGAAGACCACCGCGTCCATTCCCTTGACCGGGAAGGGATCGGCCTGCCGTGCGGTGTCGGGGGTGGTGTGCAGAGTCTCAGTCATGTCCGAAGGTTCCCGCCGCTTCGCAAGGTGCGCAACAGTTCGCGCGATCGCTGGTCAATCTGCCCAGTGGGTGACCATGATGGGCGGGCTATCTGTACAGGGTGACCATCAGGAGACGGATCATGGCGATCGATCAACTGGACGGCCGGCTCATCGCGCTGCTGGCCCGTGAACCCCGTATCGGCGTACTGGAGGCCTCCCGGCGGCTCGGGGTGGCGCGCGGGACCGTTCAGGCACGGCTGGACCGCCTTCAGTCGAATGGCGTGATCCGCGGTTTCGGTCCGGACGTCGACCCCGCGGCGCTCGGCTATCCCGTCACCGCGTTCGCCACGCTGGAGATCAGGCAGGGCCAAGGCGCCGACGTGCGAGCCCATTTGGGTGGAGTGCCCGAAGTGCTCGAGATGCACACCACCACCGGACACGGCGACATGCTCTGCCGGCTCGTCGCCCGCTCCAACGCCGATCTCCAGCGGGTGATCGACCGGGTCGTCGGTTTGGATGGGATTGTCCGGGCCTCCACGGCGATCGTCATGGAAAACCCGGTCCCCCTGCGTATTCTCCCGCTCGTCGAGCAGGCTGCACAGGACACCGACTGACCCGAGGAGCGGCGCGTGAACTTCTGGGAGTACGTGAGCACCCGCCACCAGCAGCTGCTCACCGACGCGTTCCAGCACGTCAGCGCCGTCTTCCAGTGCATGGTCATCGCCACCGTGCTCGGCGTCCTGATCGGCGTGGTCAGCTACCGGAGCAGTTGGGGCGGGGCGTTGGCCATCACGTCCACGGCCATGATCCTCACCATTCCGTCGCTCGCCGCGATCGGCCTGCTGATCCCGCTGGTCGGCCTCGGGGTCCCGCCCACCGTGATCATCCTGACCCTGTACGGGCTGCTGCCCATCGTCCGCAACTGCGTCGTCGGACTGCGCGGCGTCGACCCGTCCCTGGTCGACGCCGCGAAGGGCATCGGGATGTCACGTACGGCGCGGCTGTGCAGGGTGGAACTGCCGCTCGCCTGGCCGCCCGTCCTCACCGGGATCCGGGTCTCCACCCAGATGCTGATGGGCATCGCCGCCATCGCCGCGTACGCCTCGGGTCCCGGCCTCGGGAACGAGATCTTCCGCGGTCTCGCCTCGCTGGGCAGTGCCAACGCGATCAACCAGGTCCTCGCGGGCACGCTCGGCATCGTCATCCTCGCCCTGCTCTTCGACGCCGCGTACGTCCTGCTCGGACGGCTCACCATCCCCAGGGGGATCCGTGTCTGAAACCGTCACCGGACCGTCGGGGACTCCCGCGTCCGGCGCCACCACCTCGGGTGCCACCATCCAGCTGGAGAACCTCACCAAGTCCTACCCCGGCAACCCCGCTCCGGCCGTCGACAACGTGTCCATGGACATCAGGGCCGGCGAGACCGTGATCCTCGTGGGGCCCTCGGGATGCGGGAAGTCCACCACGCTGAAGATGATCAACCGGCTGATCGAGCCGACGTCCGGCCGGATCAGGATCGGGGACGAGGACGTCACCGACATCGACCCGGTGAAGCTGCGGCGCAAGATCGGCTACGCGATCCAGTCCTCCGGGCTCTTCCCTCACATGACGGTGGCGGAGAACATCGCCCTCGTGCCGAAGATGACCGGCTGGTCGAAGTCCGGGGTGAAGGACCGGGTCGAGGAGATGCTCGATCTGGTCGGTCTGGATCCGCGCGAATTCCACGGACGGTATCCGCGCCAGCTCTCCGGCGGTCAGCAGCAACGGGTCGGCGTGGCACGGGCGCTGGCCGCGGACCCGCCGGTGCTGCTGATGGACGAACCGTTCGGCGCGGTCGATCCCATCACCCGTGACCACCTCCAGGACGAGCTGATCCGGCTCCAGCACGAGCTGCACAAGACCATCGTCTTCGTCACGCACGACTTCGACGAGGCGATCAAGCTGGGCGACCGGATCGCGGTGCTGCGGGAGCGTTCGCACATCGCGCAGTTCGACACCCCGGAGGCCATCCTCACCAACCCGACGGACGACTTCGTCTCCGGGTTCGTGGGGGCGGGCGCGGCGCTGAAGCGGCTCAACCTCACCCGCGTGCGGGATGTGGGGATCGCCGACTTCCCCACGGTCACCGTCGAGGACCCGCTCCAGTCGATCTTCGACAAGCTGCGCGACGGCTCGCACAACGAACTGCTGATGCTGGACCGCAGGAACCGCCCGTACAAGTGGCTGCGGCGGGGCGACCTGATGCGGGCCAAGGGTTCGCTGGCCCGGGCCGGACAGCTGGTGCACGACACGGTCACCCGGGACGCGACGCTCCACGACGCGCTGGAGGCCGTGCTGACCGACAGCGGCGGGCGGGTCGCGGTGACCGGGCGGCGCGGGGAGTTCATCGGCGTCGTCGACATGCACACGCTGATGAATTCCGTGCACGAGCTCCTGGAGGCCGACCGGCTCACCGCGATGGAGCACCAGCACGATCTGGAGGAGCTGCGTGTCCATCGGACGGAGCAGGAGCTGGAGGGGGGTGGCAGCGGGCTATGACTCCCAGTCATCAGGCGCCCCCCAAGGGGGAGCGGCCTCCCGGGGAGCACGACGTGGGAGGGCATGCCTTCCGTGACGAGGAGGCGGAGCCCCCACCGCCGCCCTCCGGTCCGCGGCGCCGTTTCACCTGGAAGAAGCTCGTGGTGGTGCCGGCCGTCTGCGCGGTCGTCCTCGTGGCGACGTACCTGTGGATCTCGAACGTCGGCCTCGACTCGATCGCGGAGAACTCGCTGGCCGGTGACACCGTCGAGGTGCGCTGGTGGCAGCACGTCAGGCTGACCGCGATCTCCACCTTCTGGGTGCTGATCATCGCCATCCCCCTCGGCATCGCACTGACCCGGCGCGGCCTGGACAAGGCGGCCCCGGCGGTCACGGCGCTCGCCAACATCGGCCAGGCGACCCCCGCGATCGGGCTGCTGGCCCTGCTGGTGATCTGGCTGGGCATCGGGCCGTCGACGGCGATCATCGGGATGGTGATCTACGCGGTGCTGCCGGTGCTCTCCAACACGGTGGCCGGCCTCAAGGCGATCGAACCGACGCTGGTCGAGGCGTCCCGGGGCATCGGCATGTCGGCCGTGGGAACACTCACCCGGGTCGAACTGCCCCTCGCCGTCCCGCTGATCCTGGCGGGTGTACGGACGGCCCTGGTGCTCAACGTGGGCACGGCGACTCTCGCCACCTTCGGCGGCGGCGGCGGCCTCGGCGACCTGATCACCTCGGGGATCCAGACGCAGCGCATGCCCGTGCTGGTGCTCGGATCCGTACTGACCGTGGTGCTGGCGCTGCTGGTGGACTGGCTGGCCTCGCTGGTCGAACTGTGGCTGACGCCGCGCGGACTGGAGGAAGCGTGAGGGTACGTACGGGCCTGGCACCGGCGGCCGCGCTCGCCCTCCTGCTCACCGGGTGCGGGCTGAAGAGCGGTTCGCCGCTGGTGGACGACGTGGTCCCGGGGTCGGTGGGGCAGGGGCAGCCGCTCCAGGGCGCCTCGCTGACCGTGACCTCGAAGAACTTCAGCGAGAACATCGTCCTCGGACACGTCATGGGCCTGATCTTCAAGGCGGCCGGCGCCGAGGTACTGGACCGGACGAACCTTCCCGGGTCCATCAGCGCACGTGAGGCGGTCGCCCAGGGGGAGGCCGACGCGCTGTACGACTACACGGGCACGGGGTGGATCACCTATCTGGGCCACGCCGAGCCGATCACCGACCCGCAGAAGCAGTGGAAGGCGGTCCGCGACGAGGACCTGGGCAACGGGGTGACCTGGCTGCCGCCGGCCACCCTCGACAACACGTACGCCCTGGCCGTCAGCAAGAAGAACAACGCCAAGTACCACCTGAAGACCCTCTCGGACGTGGCCGCGCTCGCGAAGAAGGACCCCGGGGCCGTGACGGTCTGCGTGGAGAACGAGTTCGCGTCGCGCGACGACGGGCTGCCGGGCATGCAGAAGAAGTACGGGCTGAAGCTTCCGTCCGCGAACATCAAGAAGATGGACGCCGGGATCATCTACACCCAGGTGTCGAAGTCCGACTCCTGCCTGTTGGGCGAGGTGTACACCACGGACGGCCGTATCAAGGCGATGGACCTGGACGTGATGGAGGACGACAAGCAGTTCTTCCCCAACTACAACGCGGCCCCCGTCCTCCACACGGCGACCCTGAGGAAGTACCCGGAGATCGCCGGACTGCTGGCCCCGGTCACCGAGAAGCTGACGACGCCGCTCGCGCAGGAGCTCAACTCGAAGGTGGACGTGGACGGGCAGGACCCGCACGAGGTGGCGAAGGACTGGCTGCTGGAGGAGGGGTTCATCAAGGAGGGCTGAGCGGGAGCGGGCGGGCTGAGCAGGCCGGGCGGGGGTGCGTTCGGGCGGGAGCGGGCGGCGGGACCGGGACTTCCAAAGAAGTCGTTGCAAAAAACATGTTGCAAAGCAGTCTTTGCAACTTTATGGTCGTGTCATGCCACCGAACGAGCCCGAAGACCGGCCCGCCCCGTCGTACGCCGACGACCCGAAGATCCACCACGTCGACACCCGCACCCTGCGCGGCCTCGCGCACCCGCTGCGCATCCGCCTGCTGAACGCCCTCCGGGAGTTCGGTCCCGCCACCGCCTCCGGTCTGGCCGACCGGCTCGGCGAGTCCAGCGGTGCCACCAGCTACCACCTGCGCCAGCTCGCCGCGTACGGCTTCGTCGAGGACGACCCGGAGCGTGGCAAGGGGCGCGAGCGGTGGTGGAAGGCCGTCCACACCGGCACGATCTTCGGGCGCACGGAGAACTTCCTGCAGCACCCGGACCCCGAGGTGCGCGGCGCCATCGGAGTCGTGCTCCATGAGGTGGCGACCACACACGCCCAGGAGCTGAACACCTGGCTCGGGACGATGCGCGAATGGCCCGAGGAGTGGCGACAGGCGTTCGACATGAGCGACTTCAAGCTGCGCCTCACCCCTGAACTCTCCATGGAGCTCGCGGAGAAGATGCAGGAGCTGGTGAACAGCTACCGGGGCCGCGTCCCCGAGGGCACCGAGGGGTCGGCCGTGGTCCGCACCCACCTGCACGTGTTCCCGCGTCCCACCGACTGAGGGGATCACCGTCATGCACAGCGATGTCCACCTTCTGCTCCACAACTGCCGCGCCGCCGAACTCCACCGCGAAGCGGCCGAGTCCACCCGCGTAAGCCCCGGACTGCGTCACCGGATGGGCTGGACGATGATCGAGCTGGGCCTCCGGCTGGCCCAGAGCACGCCACCACCGGCACGTGCCGCGCGAACGGCCTGACGTGGACGGGGGGAAGCCGGGTCGGGACCGTATCCCGCTCGCCGCCGTACTGGCGGCCAACTCGATATCCACTGCGGGTACTTCGCTCACGCTCATCGGCGTGCCCTGGTTCGTCCTCGACACCACGGGGAGCGCGGGCCGGGCCGGTGTCGTCGCCTTCTGCGCGACCCTGCCGATCGTCGTCGCCGCCCTGGTCGGCGGCCCCGTCATCGACCGGATCGGGCGGCGCAGGGTCGCGGTCGCCTCCGACGCGGTCTGCGGCGCGGCGATCGCCACCATCCCCCTGCTGCACCACGCGGGGGCGCTCGAATTCTGGATGCTGTGCGCCCTGATGGCGCTGAACGGCCTGGCGCACACGCCCGGCAACACGGCCCGCTACGTCCTCGTACCCGATCTCGCCGAACACGCGGGCACCACCCTCGCCCGCGCCGCCAGTCTCTTCGACGCGGTGTCACGCGGGGCCCGCATGGTGGGCGCCGCGCTGGCCGGAGTGCTGATCGCCGTCGTCGGGGCCGAGACCGTGCTCCTGCTGGACTCCGCCACGTTCGCGCTGTCCGCGCTGCTGGTCGCGACCGGTGTGCGAGGAGTCAGGGCGGCGGAGCCCCGCAAGGCCGCAGCCCCGGTCTCACCGCGCACGTACCGCGCCGAGCTCCGTGAGGGTTACGCCTACGTGCTGGGCGACCGGCTGCTGCTCGCCGTGGTCGTCATGGTGATGTTCATGAACGGCACGGACCAGGGGTGGAACGCCGTCCTGCTGCCCGTGCACGCCGAGGGACAGCTGGGCGGTCCCACCGACCTCGGCGTGCTCACGGCCCTGTTCGGCGCGGGCGGGCTGACCGGCGCACTGCTGTACGGGGCGGTGGGACACCGCTTCTCGCGGCGGACGGTGTTCACGGTGTGCGTGGTGCTGTGCGGGGCGCCACGGTTCGTGGTCGCCGCGCTGACCGGGACGACACTGCCGCTGGCGGTCACGATGGCGCTGGGCGGGGTCGCGGGCGGGATGCTCAACCCGATCCTGACGACGGTGACGTACGAGCGGGTCCCGGAGGAGTTGCGCAGCCGGGTGTCAGGGGCGCTCACCGCGGGCTGCGAGCTCGCCATGCCGGTGGGCGGCCTGGCCGCCGGCCTGCTGGTCGAGGGCATGGGCGTCTCGGGAGCATTGCTGGCGATGGGTGGGGTCTACTTCCTGGCGACGCTGAGCCCGCTGGTGTTCCCGGCGTGGCGCGGCATGGAGGGTCCGGAGCCTGAGGTCAGCAGCTCGGAACCTTGCCCCCCTGGTCCAGGGCCCGCAGCGAGGACACCGCGCTCCGCAGTGTCGTGACGGGGATCAGCCGCAGGCCTTCGGGCCGCTCCGCCTCCGCCTGCTTGCACTCTGCCTTCGGCACCAGGAAGACGGTCGCGCCGTCGCGCCGGGCGGCCTGCGTCTTCAGGGAGACCCCGCCGACGGCACCGACCGCGCCGCCGGCCTCGATCGTTCCCGTACCGGCGACGGTACGGCCACCGGTCAGACCGCCGCCGGAGCCGTCACCGGCCAGTTTGTCGATGATGCCCAGCGAGAAGAACAGCCCGGCGCTGGGGCCGCCGACATCGGCGAGATGCAGGGTGACGTCCACCGAACCGGGGTCCTTGTCCAGGTAGTTCAGGGCCGCGTCCACGGCGACGTTCTGCGACTTCTTCATGTCCTGGAGATTGCGCTGCTCGATCTCCTCCTCGGAGCCCCCGGTGGGGTAGACGGAGTCGCGCGGCATGACCGCGCGGTCCGTCCTGAACCAGCTGTCGACCACGTCCGCGACCCGGACGTCGGCCGCCGGTCCGGTCGCGATGATCGTCGTCATCAGCAGCTTGCCGTCCGTCGGGAGCGTCGGCGCCCCTTTGATCGTGATGACCGGCTTCCCCTGGTCGTCCCCGAGCACGTTCGCGGTCGTGCCGGGCTGCGCCAGGGTGAACGGCAGCGGCGCGAAGGCCGCCGTACCGAACAGTGCGAGGACGGGCAGCGCGCAGAGGGCGAGGACGCGGGGGCGCGTAGGACGAGTGAGCACCCGCCCAATCTATCCGCCGCCGTACGCCCCCGACGACTCCCCCGAGCTACGGGCCCAGGGCTCAGCGCAGCGCGTCCGCGACCTCCCGGGCCGCGTCGAGCACCCGGGGGCCGACCCGTTCCGGTACGGCGTCCGCGAGCATCACCACGCCCACGCTGCCCTCCACCCCGGACACCCCGACCAGCGGCGCCGCGGCCCCGCAGGCGCCGGCTTCGAGCTCGCCGTGGGTGAGGGTGTAACCAGGATGGTCGGCGACCGCCTTCTGCCGGGCGGTGAGGATCGCCCGGCCGGCGGCGCCCCTGTCCAGCGCGTGCCGGAAGCCCGCCCGGTAGGCCACGTGGTAGTCGGTCCAGGTCGGTTCGACGACGGCGACGGCGAGCGCGTCAGCGCCGTCGACCAGGGTGAGGTGGGCGGTGGCCCCTATGTCCTCGGCCAGCGCACGCAGTGCGGGCAGCGCCGCCTCCCTGACGAGCGGATGCACCTGGCGGCCCAGGCGCAGTACACCCAGGCCGACTCTGGCCCGGCCGCCGAGGTCGCGCCGGACGAGAGCGTGCTGTTCCAGAGTGGCGAGGAGCCGGTAGACCACGGTGCGGTTGACGCCGAGCTTGTTCGACAGCTCGGTGACGGTCAGGCCGTGATCGGTATCGGCGAGAAGCTTGAGGACACGCAGTCCCCTGTCGAGCGTCTGGGAAGTCTCTGCGGTCACGACGCCCTCTCCCTCTTTGGTGAGCGGGGCGGATCCCTCTCCGGAGTGCCGACGCCGGTCTGGACGGCGACGTACCGAGAGGCCGCCGACTGGCCATGGCACCGGCTGTGCACCGCGGCCACGCTGCCACGGTGCGTTCATGTTTCGGGGACATTAGCGAGCGAGTCCGCTCAGCGGAAGACCTCGTCCAGAATCCGGTCTCCCTCCGGAACGCGATGACATAACCGCCGGTCAGCGCAGAACCGTCCGGAACGCGAACATCTACGCGCGTTCTAGTCGCGTGACTCCGCCGCGACGCTGCGTACACCAGATGTGAACGGGTGTTAACTCACCGTAAATTAATTTGGCGCAAACTCCTGCCCGCGGGGCTCCCGCGCGCCCTCATGAGCGCTGCGCGCTCCGGGGCGGGACGACGACGACGGTGACGACGGGGACGACGGGGACGACGGAGCCCACGGGCTCGGGACGGCGAGGCCGCGGGAACGGCGGCGGGCCCGGTGCGGGAGTCGTGCTCCGCGGCACCAGGCCCGTGTCCGTGTCCGTGTCCGTGGTCACCTCACCGCATCCGGGTGGCCCACTCCTGCACCTTCTTGATCCGGTCCTGGATCTGCCCGGCTGTCGCCTCCGCGCTCGGCGGGCCGCCGCACACCCGCCGCAGCTCCGTGTGGATCACCCCGTGCGGCTTGCCGCTCTGGTGCGTGTACGCGGACACCATCGTGTTGAGCTGCTTGCGCAGCTCCAGCAGCTTCTTGTGTGTGACGACCGGCCGGTCCTCGGCCGCCTTCTCCAGGAGGTCGGCCTCCGCGGCCGGCTTCTGGCGGCTGTGCGCGATCTGCCGGGTCTGCCGCTTCTGGAGGAGCAGCTGCACCTGGTCGGGTTCGAGCAGCCCCGGAATGCCCAGGTAGTCCTGTTCCTCCGCGCTCCCCGGGTGCGCCTGCATGCCGAATTCGGCGCCGTCGTACAGCACCCGGTCGAAGACCGCGTCGGACTCCAGCGCCTCGAAGGGCAGCTGCTCCTCGGTCTCCTCGTCCTCCAGCTTCTCCGCGTCCGCGAGGAGCTGGTCCTCCTCGGCGAACGGGTTCTCCTCGTCGCTGCCCTTCTTCGGCTTGTCGAGCACGTGGTCGCGCTCGACCTCCATCTCGTTCGCGAAGTCGAGCAGCATCGGGATGGTCGGCAGGAACACGGACGCGGTCTCGCCGCGCCGCCTCGACCGCACGAAACGGCCGACGGCCTGGGCGAAGAAGAGCGGCGTCGAGATGGTCGTGGCGTACACCCCGACCGCGAGGCGCGGCACGTCGACGCCCTCCGACACCATCCGGACCGCGACCATCCACCGCGAGTCGTCCTGGCTGAACTGGTCGATCTTCTTCGACGCGGCCTTCTCGTCGGAGAGCACGACGGCGGGGCGGTCACCGGTGATCTTCTTCAGGATCTTGGCGTACTCGCGCGCCGACTCCTGGTCCGTCGCGATGACCAGACCGCCCGCGTCCGGAATGCCCTTGCGCACCTCGGTCAGCCGCTTGTCGGCGGCGGCCAGCACATTGGGGATCCAGTCGCCGGTGGGCGAGAGCGCGGTGCGCCAGGCCTGCCCGATGGCGTCCTTGGTCATCGGCTCGCCGAGCCGGGCGGCGATCTCGTCTCCGGCCTTGGTGCGCCAGCGCATGTTGCCGCTGTAGCTGAGGAAGATCACGGGGCGGACGACGCCGTCGGAGAGCGCGTTGCCGTAGCCGTACGTGTAGTCGGCCGAGGACCGCCGGATGCCGTCGTTGCCCTCCTCGTACGCCACGAACGGGATCGGGTTGGTATCGGACCGGAACGGCGTACCGGTGAGCGCGAGCCGCCGGGTCGCCGGGTCGAACGCCTCCTGGCAGGCCTCGCCCCACGACTTCGAGTCACCGGCGTGGTGGATCTCGTCGAGGATCACGAGGGTCTTGCGCTGCTCGCAGCGGTTGCGGTGCAGCATCGGACGCACACCGACACCGGCGTACGTGATCGCCACCCCGTGGTAGTCCTTGCTCACGGGACCGGCGCTGTACTCGGGGTCGAGCCTGATGCCTATGCGGGCCGCGGCCTCCGCCCACTGCTTCTTGAGGTGCTCGGTGGGCGCGACCACGGTGATCTGCTGCACGACATGGTGGTGCAGCAGCCATGAGGCGAGGGTCAGCGCGAAGGTGGTCTTCCCCGCGCCGGGCGTCGCGACCGCGAGGAAGTCGCGCGGCTGCTCCTGGATGTACTTCTCCATGGCGCCGTGCTGCCAGGCTCGCAGCTTCCCGGCCGTACCCCAGGGGGCGCGGCCGGGAAAGGCGGGTGAGAGGTGGTGGGAGGCGGTAGTAGTCACGGTCTCCGGTTCGGGGCACTCGGGTACGTGGGGCGCTGTCCGTACGGGCCGGGACGGACTCGTACGCGATACGACAACCGGGCCACCCTACCGGCGGGCGGGCCTCGAACACCCTGAACCGCTTCGCGGCCCCCACGATTGCGACAGCCGTCACACGGGGGCGGCCACCAGTCCACGCAGCCCCCGCGCAATGACTCCCACCTCGTACGCAGGTCACTTCAGCCGTTTCATGTTCGCGAGACGCAGGTTCATGGCCATACCGAAACGGCACCATCACATGGGGTCGGATTGGTGCCACTGAGCAGGCCGCACACGCGTCGCCACCCACGCCCCCACCAGGGCCACCAGCGCCATCGGCAGGAACACCGCCGTGAACGCCCCCGGGTGGGCCCCGGCGGCCCCGCTGCCCGCCGCCCCGTGCGCGGCCGCTCCCACCGTACCCCCGCCGAGCGCGGCGAACGCCGCACCGCCGCCGGTGAGCAGCAGCACGTTGGACAGCCCGTCCGAGATCTGGAGCGCGGCGGAATTGCCGCCCGCCTCCTCCGGGGCCGACAGCTTCAGCAGCAGCACGCTCGTCGAGGCGATCACCATGCCCATGCCGAAACAGCCGACGCCCCAGGCGGCGGCCAGCGTCCACACCGGCACCGACTCGATCAGCACGGCAGGCGCGACCGCTATCGCCAGGGCCACCAGCACCATGCCGGCCACCATCAGCGACTCCCGGTGCGCCTCCAGTCGGGGCCGGGCCAGGACGTACGAGCCGAGCGCCCAGGTGAGGCCCCCCACGGCGAGCGACAGACCGGCCATCGTCGGGGACAGTCCGCGCTGGGTCACCAGCATGAGCGGTACGAAGGACTCGGCGGCGATGAACGAGCCGGCGGAGATCCCGCGCAACAGGATCACCGCGGGCAGCCCCCGGGCCGCCCGCAGCGTCCCCCGGGGCAGCAGCCCGCGCACGGCGGGCACGAGCAGTGCGGCACCGGCGGCGGCCGGCAGCAGGGAGAGCCACCGCAGCTCCTGTCCGGCGAACTGCAGCAGCCCCGCGCCCAGCGAGATGCCCAGGGCCAGCCGGATACGCCGCTGGTCGAAGGGCTTCACGGCCGACTCCGCGTCCGTGGGCCCGGCCGCCATACGCCGGATCGCGGGCAGGGCGAGAGCGAGCGGCAGGAGGATGAGCACCGGGATGCCGACGAAGACCCAGCGCCACCCGAGGTGTTCGGTCACGGTCCCTGAGGCGAGCGGCCCAACGACGGACGGGACGACCCAGGCGGCGGAGAAGGCGGCCATGATCGCGGGCCTGATCCGCTCCGGATAGGCGCGCCCGATGACGACGTACAGCGCCACGATCACCAGCCCGCCGCCGATGCCCTGGACGGCCCGGCCCAGGATGAACATCCACATGCTGCCCGCCGTTCCGGACAGCAGCAGCCCGGCCCCGAAGGCCCCGATCCCGGTGGCGAGCGGCGCGAGCGGTCCGTGCCGGTCCGCCCACTGCCCGGAGAGCACCATGGCGAAGAGGCTGGTGGTGAAGTACGCGGAGAACGCGAACGCGTACAGCGGGATGCCGTGCAGCTCACGGGCGGCGACCGGCATCGCGGTACCGACGGCGGTCGCCTCGAAGGCGATCAGCAGCACGACGGAGACGATGCCGATGCTGAGTGCCCTGTGGGTGCGGCCCAGCACACCCTCGGGAGGGGTGGCGGCGATGTCTACGCGGGGGGCCGTGACCTCGGCGTCACGCGGTTCCAGGGCACTCATGGGCTCAAGAGTAAGGGCCGTAATGCCGGATGAGCCCTGTCGATGGGGGGACCCGGTATCGGTCCTTGGTCGTAGGCCCGGAGCCCGGACGTGAACGCCGTGTGGCAGTCGCGTTGCAGGCCGCCCGGCACCCTTGAGGGCCGTCGCACCGGGCCCGTACGGTCGACCGGAGAAGGAGGAACACCTGACCGTGTGCCCGAGAGGCTCAGGGGCTCGACTGCAACTCGAGTTACACCGGTTCGATTCCGGTCACGGTCTCCAGCAGAAGACAACGGCCACCCTCATGTCGCTAAGGGCTGTCCCGCAACTCCTGGCGGGCGCACGACGACAGCTACGGCACCTCGCCGCGTTGTCGGAACGCCCGAATACGTCCAGTATTCGGGCGTCCCCCCGCCTTGCGACGCACCGCATCTGACGCCGCGCGCTGATCCACCAGGAATTGCGGGACAGCCCTTAGGACCCCGAGTCTCGGGACCCGGGCGCCGGGGTCACCATCCGACCCCGCGGGGCACACTCCCGCCGAGCATCTGCTTCGGCGTGGGGGCGGCCGTTCCCGCGTGCGCCAGCGGCTACACGGGGTCCAACGAGGGCTGCGCTTCCAGTCCTCCGTCGTCCTCGCAGCCCAGTTCCTTCGCCATGGCCAGGGAGAATGAGTGGGCCACGGTCGCGTAGGCATCCTTCAGGGCCTCGGGGTCGCCCTCGGGTTCCGTGGGCATCCCTCCGCGCTCCACGCCGATCTCGATGTGGGCCGGTTCGGTGCCGGTAAGCTCACCGCTCCGGCAGCCGAACCGGAGGAACGAGCCGTCCGTCGCGGTCAGGGCCCGCTCCCCCATCTTCAGCACGGTGAACTTCGTGGCCGGGCCGCCGTCCACCGGGGCACTGCCCGACAGGTGCCAGTTGATCCTGAGCTCCTCGTCCAGCGCGTAGACGCGGCAGACCTCCCCATCTCCGGTGGACGAAGAGACGAACGCTTCACCGATTTTCTTTGCGGCATTCGAGACGGTGCCTTCCTCGCCCGACCCCTCGAACCGCGACGCCCCCGTGATCACCTCCAGCGATTTCGCCGCGTCGGCGGAGACCGCATCGCCGCCGCAGAGCTCTGCCCCTGCGACGGCCACAACGGGCTTCTTCGCGGGTTCGTCGTCCCCTCCCCCGCAGCCGGTGGTTCCGAGAACCAGGGAGCTCACCATGGTCGCGCCGAGGAATCCCCCGCGCACCCTGCGACTGACCACCATCTTCATCCTTCTGTGTCCTCGGCCGACCACCGGCCTCAGCCGGTCTCCGGGTCGTTGCCCTGCTGGTTCTCACGGTCGTTGCCCGTCGAGTAACCGACTCTCATGGATTCCTTGAGGTCCTGCCCGAACTCGCTGTCGGAGGCAATGCCGTTCTGTCGCATGAACTCCTCCATCGGGGACTCGGCCAGGCTCTCGCCCGAGGAGTAGACCTTGGTCTTCTCCTCCCGGGTGAGTTCCTCCACCTTCTCCTTGTGCTCGTCCACCGAGTTGTCGGAGATGTCACCGACCATCTGTCCGATGCCCTGCTCCAGAGCACCACTGGCGGTGTCGGTGGCCAGCGGGATGAGGACCGCGGCCGTCCCCACGGCCGCGGTCGCGGGCAGGAAGGCGACGCCCGCCGCCACACCAGCGGCAGCCCCGAACTCGATCCAGCCCGCCCGCTTGGCGACTGCCTTCTCGTAGTCCTCGTGGGTCTTGAGGTTCGTCGCCTCCACCTGGTCAGCCCTGGACTGGTCGAGCATGCCCTGAACCTCGGCGCCCACGTGCACGGTCGCCCTGGCAGCACCCTGGTCGATCTTCCCGTCGGATCCCACCTGCCCCTCCAGCACGCTTCGGCTGTACACCTGCTCCGCGGCCGACACGGTCGCGTAGGCGTCCGGGTGCTGGCCGAGTGTGCTGAGAAAGCCTCGGGCGATGCTGCGGCCGTTCCTGTCCTCCGTATCCGCGAAGTCGAGGTGCCCTTCCTGGCCCTTGCCGGGAGCGAACGGGCTGTTCGGGTCGTTCTTGTCCAGGGCCCAGTTGATGTCGTCGATGTAGCCGGCGCCCATGGTGCCCAGGCTGTCGGACATCGCCTCCTGCTCCTTGAGCAGGCCGGCGTCCGCCCCGTACTTCTCCATGACCTGCTGCATGACCGCCGCGTTGTCGGCGTCCCGCACGACGCTCGCGTCCGGGTGACCGGCCGGATAGCCCAGAGTCGCAGACTCCAGGGCGTGCCCCAAGGCGTCCGGCATCTGGTTGAGGGAGTTCTTGAGCTCGTCCTCGTCGAGGGAGTTGACGTCGGGGAAGGATTCCCACTTCTCGTTGCCGAAGAAGTCCAGGTAGTTGCCGATCGGCGTGTCGCCGTTCTTGCCCAGATCGGCCGTGGCGCCCTTGTTGACCGTTCCGTCCTCGTTGTACGCGGTCGGCGGGTCGTTGAAGAAGTGCTTCGCCGCGTCCGGGCTGTTGCCGAGCGCCTCCAGCATGGCGGTGGCCGGGTCGTATCCCGCGCCGTTGACGCCGGACGGGTTGAACGGGTTCTTGAACGGACTGTTCACCACCTTGTTCTCGGCGAACATGTACGGGTCCTTCTGGTGCAGCTGCGCCACGTGCTCGGCGATCGGGTTGAGGAACTTCGCGTCGTAGTTCCCGTACCGCATGATGCCGCCGAGCAGCTGGTAGCCGAACGGCCCGCCGTAGTCGTGCTTCGCCAGCGGGATGCGCTCCGTACCGAGTTTGCGCAGCTCCGGGCCCCACTCGGCGGTGAACGCCTTGTCCTGGGAGGCGGTGGCCAGGTTGAGGCCCAGGTTCTTCTGGAGCTCCTGGACGTCCTTGAGGCGCTCCTTGTCGGCCTTTCCGTACTGGTACGTGTCGGTCGAGAGCTGGCCGAAGAACGCGAGCGACTTCTCCGGGCCGAGCTTCTCGTAGAAGTTCTTGGAGAACTCGGGCGACTTGCTGTTGTCGTGGAGCAGTTCGTTGAGCGCCTGCAGTTCGGTGTGCGTGATGTCGCGGCCCTTGGCGGCCAGGGCGGCGGCCCGCGCGGCCTCCTCCTGGTCCATCTTCGTGTACTTCGGGGCGCTGAAGTCCTTGCCCTCGGTGACGTTGGCCTCGAGGGAGTTCTTGAAGGACACGTCGGTGTCGTTGCAGTTGTCGACGATGAGGTCGATCTTCTTCTGCCAGGCCTGGATGTTCTCTTTCTGCTGACGCACGAGATCGGGGTAGTCGGGGTCGTTGCGGCGCTGCTGCGGAGGAATGTCCTCCACGGGGTGCCTCGCCGTGACCTTGCCCTTGGCGTCCACGTGGATCCCGGCCGCGGGTCCTTCGTCGTCCCGGATGCCGATGAGGTCGTCCTTGGCCTTCTTGATGGCCGTGTGGGCTTCCTCGAGGATCTGCTTGACCCCCTTGGCCTCGGCGGAGGCGTCCTTGAACTCCTTGGCCGTCTTGCCTATGAACGCCTTGGTGACGACCGCGTTGACGCCCTCCCACTCGGCCTTGTCCGCCTTGACCTTCATGCCGTCGTTGGCGTCGTCGGCCAGCCGGTCCAGCTTCGTGACCATGTCCGCCCAGTCGTCGGCCGCGGTCTTCAGCTTCGCCACCGGGGCGTCGACGATGTCCTCGTACTCCAGCATTTCCGAATCCCCGCGATTACTTCAGATAGTCGTTGAGCTTGGAAACGGAGATCAGATCGCCACCGATCTGCACATCGTCCTTCGCGTGGGCCGACTTGGTGTAGTCGAGGTGGTTCGAAATCTGCGCGCAGGCGTCGAGAAGCGTCTTCATGTGCGTGTTCCAGCGGTCATGAACCTTGAGCAGCGCGGAGCCGCTGGAGAAGTTGCCGTTGGTCAGCGCGATCGCCGCGTCGAAGGTCGTGGGCCGGGCGTGGTCGCCGTCCTTGGACAGGCGGGTGCGCAGACCGTACGCGTCGTGCCCGATGGCTCCCAGGTTGTCCTGGTTGACCGCCAGATCGGGACTGCTGGGCGCACCATGACCGCCGTTGCCGTCGTCGACACCGTTGAGCCGCATATCGACCCGTTGCGTCGACTCCGCCCGAAGCGCCGCCCACTCTGCGTCGAACGTCACGAATTCCCCCGTACTCGATCCCGGATACCCGCCGAAGCCATCGACTTCGCCCTCAGTGACGCTCACGCTAGCGCTTCGGTTTCCGCCGATACAGGCCGGGAGGAAACGCGCTGCGGCCCCATCCGGATATAGCAGGATCAAGAGGTGGCCGCGCTGTCCCGGACGCATACACGGGGGCCCGCTCTTCACAGGACGGGCATCCGGGATGCCCTCGCAGCGCGCCGCACCCGGCTTAAGTAGGCTTCCCTGGCTGTGACATCGCTCGGGGGGCTCTTCATCCATGCAAAGACCGCGCCACACCTCCGTCCGGCAGATCGGCCCGTACCTCGTCGTCACCCGGCTCGACCCGAGCGGCCCCGGCACCCTGCCCGTCCCCGAGCGGCGCTACGTCGCCCGGAGCGCGGACGGTGAGCGCACGGTCCTGCTGAGCGTGCCGCTCGCCGACGCCGATCCGGTACGTTTCCTCGTCGAGGCGCGGGCCGCTCAGACACCGCTCGGCCCGTGGGCCGCCGCCGTCACCGAATGTTCCCCTCCCGGCTCGGCGGCCTGGTGCGCTCGCCCCTACGAGCCCGCCGTCCCGCTCCCCACCGCCCTGGCCGTCAACGGCGGGCCGCTGACCGAGGACGCACTCCGGGCGCTCGGTGCCTGCCTCGCGGAGACACTCGTCGCCGCACACACCGCGGGTGTGACCCACGCCGGGCTCTCCCCCGCAGCCGTGCTGCTCGCCGGGGACGGCCCCCGGCTCACCTGCTTCGGAGCGGCGCGGGCCGCCGCTCAGGACGGCACCTCGCGCTCGGGTCTCCCCGGCCTCGAACCCGGCAGCCTGGCCCCGGAGCAGGCCACCGGCGGGCGTCCGCGCCCTCCCGGTGACGTCTACGCGCTGGGTGCGGTCCTCGCGTACGCGGCCACCGGGCACACCGTTCCCGACCGTGACGAGCTTCCGCCCGTGCTCAGGTCGCTCGTGCCGGCCTGCCTGGCCCGCGACCCTGCCGCCCGTCCGCAGGCCGTCGATGTCCTGCACGCCCTGGCTCCTCCCTCCGCCGGCCTCTCCCGTACGCCGACGGTCATGGAGCCCGGGACCGCGCGGATTCCCCTCCCCGGACGCGTCATCGCGGCCATCGCCCGCCAGTCCGCGGCGATCCTCGCCGCCGACCTTCCTCTGCCCTCCGGGGGCTGAACGGTGCTCAAGCCCCTTCTCCACGACGACCCCCAGCACATCGCCGGCTACCGGCTGGTCGCCCGGCTCGGCAGCGGTGGCATGGGCACCGTCTATCTGGCCCGCTCGCCGGGCGGCCGTACGGTCGCCCTCAAGACGGTGCACGCGCGCATCGCCGCGGACACCACCTTCCGCACCCGCTTCCGCCTCGAGGTCGACGCGGCCCGGGTCATCGGTGGCGTACACGGCGCCCAGGTCTTCGACGCCGACCCGCTCGCCGAGATGCCGTGGCTGGCGACGGAGTACATCCTCGGCCCGCCCCTCGACGAAGCGGTCGCCGGCCACGGGCCGCTCCCCGAGACAGCGGTACGCGCCATGGGGGCGGCCCTGTGCGGGGCTCTCGGGCAGCTGCACCGCTCGGACGTGGTGCACCGCGACCTGAAGCCGTCCAACGTCATGCTCAGCGCGTACGGTCCGAAGATCATCGACTTCGGCATCGCCCGCGCCCTCGGTGACGCCCGCCTCACCCGTACGGGAACTGCGGCCGGCACCCCGGCGTACATGTCACCGGAGCAGGCGAGCGGACAGGACCAGACCCCGGCCGGTGACGTGTTCGCCCTCGCCGGCGTCCTCGTCTTCGCCGCCACCGGCCACGGCCCGTTCGGCGGCGGCCAGGCCGCCGACCTGCTCTACCGGGTGCGGTACGCGGACCCGGACCTCACCGGCGTACCGCCGGCCCTGGCCCCGGTCCTGGCCCGGTGCCTCGCCAAGGACCCGTCCTTGCGCCCGCGGACCACAGATCTGCTCGCCGAACTGCACGACGGCCACGGCGAGTTCGCCGACCACCTGCCGGCCGGCCTGCTCTCAGGAGACGCCCATTGGCATCGGCTCGTGGTTCGCCAAGGCCATCCGGAATGTGCTGGTCATCGGCGACTTCGGGGACCGTGTCACACTCCAAGCGCGCGACAGACGTTCGGGTAAGCACCTGTGGACACGGGAAATTCGGAACTGGATGGCGGAGACCACCGCCCCCGTCGCCAGCGGGGCCGAACTCGCAGACGACGGCACACACCTGTACATCGGGGCAAGTCTGATCCACGCGATACGCATCTCCGACGGAGCGGTCATATGGGAGTTCGGCAGTTTCCGCGATTTCGGCGACGAGGACCTGCAGAGCACCACGCACTACGGAGCGCCAGTGGTGCGCGGCGGGGTCGTCTATGCGGCTGAGGCCACCGGTTCCGTCGTCGCCGTCGACACCCGGCGGGGCGAACTGCTGTGGGAGGTGCCTGCGCCCAAGGACAACCTTCCCCGCCTGGCCTCGCCTCCCGTCCTGGGCCCGACCCACCTTTACTACGAAGGTGAAAGCGGGCTGGGAGCGATCGACCTACACACCCACGCATACGTACGAACGTTGAAGGCGTCGCTCCACCGCTTCACGGTCGACGCCGACAAGCGCCTGCTCATCGGCGTCGGCGAGGAAAGGATGGAGGCTCTGCGCATGGAATAGGGGAGCCGCCACCCCACTGTCCGATACACACCACTCAACCTTCGAGGGACCCCCATGAAACCGCTCGGCTCCGGAGACCCGCTCCGGCTCGGCCCCTACCGCCTCCTCGGTGTCCTCGGCGAGGGAGGAATGGGCAAGGTGTACCTCGGCCAGGACAACCTCGGCCGTTGCGCGGCGGTGAAATCTCTCCGCCCCGAGATGGCACACGACCAGAACCTCGCGCAGCGTTTCGTCCGCGAGGCCTGGACCGCGCGATCCGTCACCAGTGGCGGCATCGCCCGGGTGCTGGACGCGCAGACCGAGGGCGGGCGCCCCTGGATCGCCAGCGAGTTCCTGGTGGGGCCCACGCTGGAGGAGGCTGTCACCTCCCTCGGTCCGTTCGACGACACGATGGTGTGTGCCCTGGCCGCCGCCCTGGCCACCGCGTTGCAGGACATTCACGCCGCCGGTCTCGTACACCGCGACATCAAGCCCGCGAACATCGTGATGACCATGGACGGCCCCCGGGTCATCGACTTCGGCATCGCCCGGCCGGAGCACGGACTCACCCTGACCACCATGGGTGAGATCCCGGTGACTCCCGGGTACGGAGCACCCGAACAGGTCCTGGGCCACCGGGTGGGACCGGCTGCCGACGTCTTCTCCCTGGGAGCGGTGCTGGTCTACGCCGCGACCGGGCAGCGTGCGTTCAACGGGGAGCACGTCGCCGCGGTGCAGTACGAAGTGGTCCATGGGCAGGCACAGTTGCATCAGCTGGCCGAGCCTCTTCGCGCGCTGGTCGCTCCCTGTCTCGCCAAGGAGGCCGGACTGCGCCCGAGCCCCAGCCAGGTCGCAGGGGCCTTCGTACCACCGCATGCGATGACGGGCATCTGGCGACAGGGCCCACTGGCAGCCATGATCGGCCGGCACGGTGCCGACGTACGGCGCGTGGTTCCCGCAGCGGCCCCGACGACGCCTCCCGGTCAGGCCCGGCGCCGCTTCCTGACGGCACTCGCCGCGACAGGAGCCGCGCTCACCGTGGGAGGCGGCACCGCGGCATGGCAGTTCAAGGACGACTGAGCCGGACACGCCGCCGGTCGACCAGGAGCAGCGGAACCGCGACGGCGAGAGAGAGCAGACCTGCCGCGCACACGCTTACGGAGACAAGGAAGGCGGTGCTGCGGCCGTTGCCCGCGGCAGACGCGGCGGATACGCCCTCGTCATCCTGCGGAGCCGACGGCACGGTGTAGCCGGGCAGTGGGTAGGTGTCGGCCGGTCCGGGGTCGCCCGGGGTCTTCAACGCGATCCGGGGTCGGACGATCCCGTAGCCGATGTAGTCACTACGGACAGCCCCGCTGGTGGGGCCGCCGATGGTATTCAGCATGACTCGCAAGACCTGGTGAGAGGTCCAGTCCGGGTGGGCGGCCCAGATCAGAGCAGCCGACGCGGCGGCGACTGCGGTGGCAACCGTCGAACCGCTGCTCCTGCACAGCCCTGCCGCTTCCGCACAGGCACTGAGCACATCTTCGCCGGCAGCACTGAAATCGACCTGGTGCCCCACAGCCGCCTTCGGAAGGGCCGCAAGATCTTTGCCGACGGGTGAGACACCGACGACGCCCGGAGCCGTCGCGGGATGCCGCACCGGCCTTTCCAACTGGCTTTCGGAGTCACCGACAGAGGCGAACACCAACTTACCTTTGGCCAAGGCATAATCCACAGCCTCGTGGATCGATTTACTCTCCGTAATGACATTGACCGAGATGCTGATGATCTTCGCTTCGGAGTCTGCGGCGTACCGGATGGCCGGAGCGAGGTCCCTGTTCATCGCCACTGGCCGAAGGAGGGAGTCCGGCGCCTCGCTCCCGTTCGATACCTTCAGCGGAAGGATCTTCGCGCCGGGCGCCAGCCCGAACGCACTTTCTCTACCGTTGAGCCCTTTTCCCGTCCCGGCAATCACGGACGCGGCTACGGTACCTGATTCGTTTCGCTTACCCGGTGCCCCGTCGGTGAAATCCTTGCCACCACGCAGTCGCCCCGCCAGCTCGGGGACTTCGCGCACTCCGGTATCGATGAGGGCGACGGTCACACCTTCACCGGTACTGGTCCGCCACATCTCTTCGGCCCCCATCGCATCGAGATGCCACTGTTGCGACAGGACCGTATCCGCAGTCGCCGTGGTGGCCGAGGCCCCGACCAACAGCAGCGCCAGCCCGGCCGCGAAAGCCGCCCGCCGCCGGCCTATGGCGGACACACCTCTCCCAGGCATCGGAAGGAACGCGTTCACGTAGTGGGGCCATCCTGGTGCGGGGGGCCGCCGTACGGGGCATCGGGTCCGGGAGCGCCCGACGGGGGCGAATAGGGCGGGTACGGAGGCTGGGACTGCTGGTACGCATAGGGCGGCTGGTAGGACAGCGGTGCGGGAACGGCCGCGTTGCGGCGGCGGGAACGGATCACCACGAGAGCTACCGAGATACCGACGAGCGCAGCCACGCCGACGCCGACGCCGACCCAGAGAGCGGTGTTGCTGCTGTCGTCCGAGGCCGCTGCCGCGACCTCCGGCTCGTCGCTCTTCTCGGCAGCGCCGGTCGCCTTGGACGGCTCCGGGGACGCAGCGGCCGCGAGGTCGGGGAGCGGATATTCGGCAGCGGGTCCGGGGTCACCCGGAGTCTTCAGGGCGATGCGAGGGCGGACGATCCCGTAGCCGATGTAATCCGTACGCTCATCACCACTGATGGGGCCGCCGGCCGTGTTGAGCATGACGCGCAGGACCTGGTTGTTCGTCCAGTCAGGATGCTTGGACCAAATGAGGGCTGCGGACGCGGAGGCGATGGCGGTGGCATCACTGGTGCCGCTGCTCTTGCACAACTGGGTCCCACCGCTACATGCGTGAACCATGTCCACACCGGGGGCGGAAAGATCGACCTGTGGCCCGTATTGAGAGGACTTAGCTCGCTTCAGGTCCTTTCCTACCGACCCCACACCGACTACTCCAGGAGTTCCGGCCGGGTATTCGACCGCATTTTCCTCCTCGGCACTGTTTCCTGCGGCCGCAAATACGAGAGCCCCCTCATCCAGGGCGTATTTCACCGAATCCGTAAGCTGTTGCGATCCAGCATTATTACCGAGGGAAATATTAATAACCTTGGCGCCATTATCGACCGCGAAGCGAATGCCTACAGAGACATCTTCGTTGAAGTTCTTATCTCCCGTAGCTCCATTGACTTTGCCAAAATTGTCCCGTACGCGGACAGGTAGAATTTTAGCTGAGGGTGCGAGACCGAAAGCTCCATCACCACTCGCATCTCCCGTTCCCGCAATAAGTCCAGCAATCCCCGTTCCGTGATTCCTGTAATCCACGTGCTCATCCCCCGGGGAACCTTCCGCCAGGTCTTTCCCTTTGAGCACACGCCCCTGAAGATCAGGGTTGGTCGAATCGACACCTGAGTCGATAACAGCAATCGTTACTTCTTCGCCGGTGCTCGATTCCCACATCTGGTCAGCCCGCATTACATCCAAGTGCCACTGGCTCGACCGCACCGAATCCGCGTACACGGGACTGGCACCTACCAGCAGCAGGGCCGCTGCAATGGAAGTGACGGTTCCATGACGGGTGACCGCTGCACTGCTGGTACGCATCCGATTCCCTTTACTTATGTCTTGCAGCTCAGTCGATCACTGGCGGGACGACGCGCCGGCCGCCCTGTTGCCACGTTTCCTCGTCCTCGACGAGGTAGTCCGGCCGCTCCCCCTCATCACGGCGCGGGTCACGGGCTCGCTGGGGAGAGCCCGCTCCTCCTCGCCCGGCCTGGCCGGTCACACGACTGCCGTCGCCCGCTGCCGCACCCCGCACCAGTCCTGTGCCCCCAGGCGTGAACGGGCGGCCGGTCGTGCGCCCTGGCTGCTGTGGACGGCCACCCACCATGCCGCCAGTCTCACCCGCGAGTCGGCGACCACCGGTGATTCCGCTCTGGCCGCCTCCCCCGGCTCCGCCCATGCCACCGCCGTGCCCCATCGCTCCGCGACCTGCTTGGGTGCCGTCACCACCGATCACGGTGCCGCGAGGGAGACCGCCCACAGGGCGTCCCGGACTCTGGGTAACAGGGCGGCCACCGACGATTCCGCCGTCGCGGGTCGGTCGGCCGATCGGATTCGTTCCCAGGTTTCCAGCACCAGTGGACATCGGTGGCCGAGTAGTACCCGTTCGACCACCAGTGTTTGTCGACGGCTGCACCGGTCCGCCGCCGATACCGGGCTGCAGGACCATAGGCGTCGTCGGAAGTCCGGCGTCGGGCCTACCTGGTCCTGGCGCTACGGGAGGAACGACTGAAGGAATCGTCGAGGTCGCCGGCAACGTGTCAACTCCGGCGATCTCCATGTCCACCGGGCGCTGCACCACGCTACCGACCGGCGATGTCACGCTTGGAGGTCCAGAGATCGCTGCCACGGTGTCAGGCGACTCGAAACGGCTTCCAGACGCCGAAACGGCGCTTGATACGCCGCTGTCGACTCCCGTTGGCGAGCCCGTGCGTGAGAAGGAGCCGCTGGTGCCGCCCCGCTCGACCAGCGAATCGTCCGGCGCGATCACCTTCGGCGGCGGCGGAAACTCAGGCCTGTCCAGCCGACCGAAACCCGCCACCGATTGCTGGTACGTCTGGGAGAGCTTCGTCATCTCCGCAGCCGCAGCAAGCGCCTCCCTGTCCAGAGACGCACTCAGCTTCTGTGCCAACATCGACGCGTCCGGGTCGTTCGGGGCCGAAAGAGCAGCTTCAAGGTTGGCCTGATCACCCGCGTCAGGACGAGGCACTGCCGCTTTGGCCAGAGCGATCGCGTCCGCGGCATGGCTCAACTCCTCCGCGGCCCCCTTGCTGTAATCACTCAGCCGCTGGGTCTCGTTGGCCAGGTCCGCACTCCAGACACGGAACGAAAACGCGCCCTCGCCCTCCCAGGTCACCCACTGTGGACGGATCTTCAGTTCAGCGGCGATCTTCCCGATCTCCGCCCCAGCGTGCGCCAAGCGGTCTGCCACAGTCTGCACAGCCGTGCTGTTCGCCTGGTCGAGCCACGCGATCATCTGCTTGTGTGACATTCCTTCAAAAGCAGTCGAGGATGCCCCGGATGTCTCGGGTGCCTCAGCCATGTCGCTCCCCCGTCAGTACCAACGATCCCCACGTGAACCCCGTCACCTCACGCGCCCCCGATCTCCTCCGTCGACGAAGGCTCCGGAGTCTCGACCGGCTTCTCACTGCTCCCGTTGCCGCCCTCCGGCTGCGGGTCGTACTCGCCCTCGTAGTGCTCCTGCGCGCCCTCTCGGATCGCGAGCATGCGCTGACGGATGTCGTCGTCCAGGTTCTCGTAACCCTTGTGCGACGCGAGGACCGCGATGCTCATGCCCTCCATCGAGTCCGACAGCAGCTTCGAGAAGGTTTCGAGCTCCGTGACGACCTTCTTGTACGAGGAGAACAGCCCCGTGGCCTCAGCCCACCCAGGGTCGCCGAACTGGGTCTCTCCGATGAAGACTTCGTTCAGCTTCTTCGCGTCGGCCGGGGACGCCTTGAGGTCGTCCAGCAGTTCGTCGATACGGTTGCGGAACTTCGTGAACGACTCGAGCTCCGTGACCAGATCGCCCACGGCGTCCTGCGCCATGGCGACAATTCCGCCGAACGGCCATCCCAGAGCGGGCCCCGCTCCTGACCCTGCGTCGCTCGCCACAGCAACCTCCCCGTATGCAGCTGGCTATAGCTCTGGGCATCACTGTAGTCAGCACCGGTGACACCCCGCACCTCCGGGTTGCACGTGCAACGTGGATCACACCCGCCCGTGGACGCTCAGGACTTGGGCGTGGCCACCGCCGCCTGGGGCCGGATCGGGAGGCGGTTGACCGGGCGGCCCGTGGCCGCGCGGACCGCCGCGGCCACCGCCGCGGGGGATGTCACCACCGGGACCGCGGAGGCGGGTTTGGCGCCGAACGGGGCCACCACGTCGCGTTCCTCTATCAGTTTGACGATGCGAATGTCCGGGGCGTCGAGAGACGTAGGAAGTGCGTAGCCGGTGAGGTCCGGATGCCGGATCAGGCCCCGGGCCGTGCGGAGGTTCTCCGTGAGGGCCGCGCCGATGCCCAGGGTGACGCCCGCCTCGATGCGGGTCGCCAGCTGGGAGGGGTTGAGGACGCGGCCGACGTCCTGGGCGACCGCCATTTCGACCACCCGGATCGAGCCGAGCTCGACATCGACGTCGACCACCGCGCGGACCGCACAGAAGGCCAGGCCGACGAAAGCGTCTCCCTGGCCGGACTCGTCCAGGGGCTCGGTCGGGTGGGGGCGGCACTGGGCCGTGGCCCAGAGCTCCTTGCCGTCCATGGCCTCCGTGACCGTCGTGGACAGCACACCGTCGTACGAGGTGATCTTGCCGTCGGCGATCTGGAGGAGCTCCGTGGACATGCCGAACTGGTGGGCCAGCGGCTGGAGGAGCTGGGTGCGGACCATCTTGGCCGCGCGTTCCACCGCGCCGCCGGAGACCCAGGTGTGACGGCCGTGCGTCGCCGGGCCCGCGGGAGGCTGGTCGGTGTCCACCGCCGCCACGTGGACCTCTTCGATGCCCAGGATCTCCTGGACGATCTGACGGGCGAGGGTCGTGAAGCCCTGGCCGGTCTCCACGGCCGCGCAGATGACCGTGGCGACGCCGTCGTGGACCCGGACCGTGGCCGTGGAGACCTCGTCCGTGCCCTCGGCTCCGAGCATGTGGACCATGCCGAGCGCGTAGCCGACACCCCGGCGTACGGCTCCCGGCTCACCGGCGCCCTCCGGGCCTCCCGGCAGCAGCCAGTCGTCCTCGGGGGCGTCCTTGGGAAGCGTGGGGAGCGGGTGGTCACGGACCTCGCGGAGCAGCTCCGCGACCGGGGCGGGGCAGGTCACCGTCTGGCTCGTGGGGAGTATGTCGCCGGTGGAGAGGGCGTTGCGCAGGCGGATCTCGGCCGGGTCGATGCCCAGCTTCGCCGCCAGCTTGTCCATCTGGCCCTCGTAGGCAGCGCACACCTGCATCGCGCCCTCACCACGCACATGGCCGGAGGGCGGGTTGTTCGTACGGACCGCCCAGCCCTCGATGAAGGCGTGCGGGACGACGTACGGGCCGCAGGCGAAGGCCACCGCGGCGGCCAGGGACTCGGACGAGGAGTCGGCGTACGCGCCCGCGTCGAGGAGGATCTGGGCCTCGACCTTGACCAGCCTTCCCCCGGCGTCCGCGTGGTGGCGGTAGCGCAGCAGGGTCGGGTGGCGGTGGGCGTGGCCGAGGAAGGACTCCTCACGCGTGGCGACCAGTTTGACCGGGCAGCCGGTGCGCAGGGCGAGGAGGCCGAGCGGGATCTGGAAGCCGGGGTCCTCACGGTCGCCGGTCGCTCCCGGGACGCCCGTCACGACGACCTTGACCCGGTCGGGGTCCAGGCCGAAGCAGGCGGCGGCGAGGTCGCGGTCGGTGTGCGGGTCGGTGGACGCGGTGTAGAGCTCGACTCCGCCGTCGGGGCGGGGCACGGCGAGGCCGGCCTCGGCTCCGATCGGGGCGGGGTCCTGGCGGCCGATGCGGTACAGGCCCTCGACGATGACCTCGCCGACCGTGTCCGGGTCGCCGTAGCGCAGCGGGATGTGGCGGATGAGGTTGCCGTCGGGGTGGAGCGGTTCGGCCGCGAACGCCTTCTCCGGGTCGGTGACCGGTTCGAGGACCTCGTACTCGACGGCGATCGCGGCGGCTGCCAGCCGTGCGGTGTCGGGGTGGTCCGCGGCCACGGCCGCGAGGGCCTCGCCGTGGTGGCGCACCAGGTCGGAGGCGAAGACGGGCCGGTCGACGACGCTCCGGCCGTACGCGCCGTCCCCGGGGACGTCCTCGTGCGTGACGACCGCGCGCACGCCGGGCATCTCCAGGGCGGCCGACGTGTCGATCGACAGGACGCGCGCGTGCGGGTGCGGGGAACGCAGCATCGCGGCCCACAGCAGGCCTTCGGCCCAGAGGTCGGCCGCGTACGGGAACGTGCCCTCGGTCTTGGCGCGGGCGTCGGCCGGCGGGAGCGAGGCACCCAGGCCGAGCGAGGGCTGCTCCTGGTCCCGGCCCGCGCCCTCGGACTGCGGTGTGGTGCGGGTGGTGCTGGTCGCGGTGGCTGCGTCGCTGGTCACGCCGCCTCCTTGTCGTTCGCCCCGCTGCGGAAGCAGCTGTCGGTGGTGGTGTGGGTGACCGGTGATGCGGGAGGCGCGGTGTTCACCGGGGGTCTCCCTCATGCGCGTATGGCTGGACGCCACCCTCGCCGGGTGCCGCCTGGTGCGGGATGCGCGGTTCCTCGTCGTCCGCGTCGGCCGCTTCCCGGCCCTCGACGACCTCGCGCACGGCGTCGAGCACGCCCCGGTAGCCGGAGCAACGGCAGAGGTTGCCGCACAGGGCCTGGCGCGTCTCCAGCTCGCTGGGGGCGTGGTTGCCCTCCAGGAGGTCGTGGACGGTCATGGCCATACCGGGGATGCAGAAGCCGCACTGCACGGCTCCGCACCGGGCCAGGGCCCGCTGGACGTCGGACGGTTCGCCGTCCACCGCGAGGCCCTCGACCGTACGGACCTCGCTGCCCGCCGTGGTGGCCGCGGGAACCAGGCAGGAGGCCACGAGGCGGCCGTCGACCTGGACGTTGCAGGCTCCGCACTCGCCCTGCGAGCAGCCGTCCTTGGCCCCGGCCAGGCCCAGGCGCTCCCGGAGCACGTACAGGAGCGACTCGCCGATCCAGGAGTCGCTGACGGGGCGGTCCACACCGTTCACATGCAGGACGTACGAAGCGGCGGGGTGCTCGCTGGGCGCGGCCGGCACACCGACGGGGGCGGGATCCGGTCCGGGGGGCGCGGCCTGCTCCGGGGCGTCGGCGGGGGCCTCGGGCGCCGCAGCGGCCTCGGGCACGCCTTCGCCTTCGAGGTCGGCCGCCGGGGCGTCCGGCACGTCCTGAGCGCCCTCCAGCGGCTCGGGCGTACCCGGGGGCTCGGCGGACGCCTCCTCCCCGGGTGCCTCCACCACCGCGTCGGGCCCGGACGCCGGCCCGGGCACGAACTCCGACGAAGACTCGGGCTCGGGCACCGGCTCGGGCACGAACTCCGACGAAGACTCGGGCTCGGCCACCGGCCCGGCAACGAACTCCGACGAAGACTCGGGCGCCGGCTCGGAAACGAACTCCGACGAAGGCTCAGCCGAGAGCACCGGTCCGGCCGCCGCTTCGGGCAGCGGTTCCGGCGACGGCTCCGGGGCGGGCTCCTCCGGGAGTGCCTGGTCCTGGGCGGCCCACGGTGCCGGTGCGCCTCCCGGGAGCGTGGCCGGGGGCGTGTCCGCGTACCACTGGGACGCCAGGGCCGAGGCGGCGAACTCGCCGGACTCTTCCGGGAGTTCGCCGTTCGCCACCGGGATCGTCCACCGGCCGGTGTGCCCCACGGGCTCGGTGGAAGCGGGTGCGGGCGCGTGTGCCGTGCCGTCGGGGTCGGCGGTGGGCACGGACTCGGTGAAGTTCCACTGGGCCGTCGTCGACGACGTCTGCTCGTACTGGGACGTCGAGGGGTACGCCTCCGGGTACTGCTGCCGGTACGGCTCCTGCTGGTTCGGGTCGGGCCAGTGCACCGCGTCGGGCGCGGTCTCCGGGCCGGCCTGGGCGTCCCGCTCCTGCCGGTCCTGCGTCTGCACGACCCAGCTGCCCGTCGCCGCGGGGTCGAGCCCCGCCGCCGGGGTCAGCGGCAGGATCATCGGCGGCACGTAGCCGTGGCCGGGAGCGGCCAGCGGGTCGTTCATGAGGTTGGCGAGGTCCTCCGGGGGCAGGTGGACGAAGGCGGTCGCCTCGGCGTCGTACTCACCGCCCTGCGGAGTGGGCTGCCAGCCGCCGTACGGGTCGGGCTGCTCGGGGTTCTCTTCATTGCTCACGACAGTGCCCTCCCCAGCGCGCGTCGGGCGAGCGCGGCGACCGTGCGCCGCAGGTGGAGTACGGCGGGGGGCAGCGGTGGCGCCTCTCCCCCGTCGTCGGGTTCCTGGTCCGGGATGCAGGCCGCGGCGACGTACTCGCCGAAAGCGGCCAGCGCGTCGGGGGCCAGGCCCCGTTCGCCGTCCCAGTCGATCAGGGAGGCGATCCAGCGTTCCGCCTCCAGGGGCCGCAGCGGCATCGGGGCGATCGCGCCGACCGCGCAGCGCACACCGCGCCGGGCCGGGTCCAGGACGATCGCGACGGAGGCGGTGGCACGGCCGGGGCCGGTGCGGCCGGTCGCCTTGAGGAACACCTGGGGGGCGTGCAGCAGGGGGACGCGCACGAAGCCGATCAGCTCGGCGGGCTCCAGCATCTCGCGGCCCGCCAGGAGGTGCGAGACGGGGATCTCGCGGCGCGAGCCGCCGGGGCCCGCGATGACCAGCTCGGCCTCCAGGGCCGCCAGGACCGGCAGGGCGTCGCCGGTCGGGGCCGCGGTGGCGATGTTCCCGCCGAGCGTTCCGGCGTTACGAATCTGGGGCGGGCCCGCGGCGCGCGCGGAGGCGGCGAGTGCGGGGATGAGGGCGGCGAAGTCCGGCCGTCCCATGCGTGCGTGGGTGAGGCCGGCCCCGAGCAGGGCGTGGCCGTCCTGGTAGTGCCAGCCGCGCAGCTCGCTGATCCGGCTCAGCCCGACCAGTCCCGAGGGGCGCAGCAGGCCCTTGTTGACGGCTGCCATGAGGTCCGTGCCCCCGGCCACAGGAACGGCTGCGGGCATGGCGCCGAGAGCCGCCACGGCCTCGTCGAGCGAGGCCGGCAGCGTTACCGACTGCGTCGCCTGCGGTGCGTGCGTGGTCAACCCAGCTGCCCCTTCCCGGTGTCCCGGCAGTCCCGCCTGTCCGCCGTACGGTACGTGCTCACGGCCGGGACGTGGCAACTCTGGCACATCTTCCGGGCGGACCGGCGCGAGGGTCCACGAAGGACACATCTGCCCTTGACCAGGGGAAAAGTAACGTTTCGCACAGCTTCCGCCTGATGCGCGAATTGCCGCTCTTCAGCGCGTTGGTGCGACTTGTTCGGTTCTCGGGCGCCACGGTCCGGGACGTACGGACGCGGGCCGGGGGACGCTCACGAGCCGCTCAGGACTCACACGTGCGGGGGCGGTCCCTCGATCGGGCGACCCAGGACTCCTGGCCGCCGTTGCCACGGCAGCGGGCCGCCCGGCGGCCGGTAGGCGACCCCCAGGGCGTCGAGCCGGGCGTAGTGCGCGCCCATGCGGCGTTCGAAGTCGGTGAAGTCCCGCTCCCCGGGGGCCGGGAGCGCGGACCAGGCGACCTCGGCGAAGGCCGCGAGCCGGGGAAAGACCTGGTAGTCGACGCGGGCCCTGTTCTGCATGACCTCGGTCCAGACGTTGGCCTGGGTGCCGATGATGTGGCCGGCCGCCTCCTCGGAGAGCCCCGGGGGGACGGGTTCGAAGCGGTAGACGTCCTCCAGGGTGCGGACGAACCCGATGGGCATCGGCTCGTCGTGGCCGCCGTCCTGACGGTGGTCCAGGTACACCTGCTGTTCGGGGCACATCACGACGTCGTGCCCTGCCTCGGCGGCGGCGACGCCGCCCGCGTAACCCCGCCACGAGGACACCGCGGCGCCGTCGGGGAGGCCGCCCTCGAGGATCTCGTCCCAGCCGATGAGGCGGCGCCCCCGGGCGGTGAGCCAGTTGTCGAAGTGCCGGATGAACCAGGACTGGAGCGCGTCCTCGTCGGCCAGGCCGAGTTCGGCCATCCGGGCCTGCGCCGCCGGTGACTGCCTCCACTGGTCCTTGAGGCATTCGTCGCCACCGACATGGATGAACGGCGACGTGTCGGCGGGAAAGAGGTCGAGCACCTCCTCGAAGACCCCCTCGAAGAAGCGCAGGGTGGTGTCGGTGGGTGCGAGTACATTCGGGTTGATGCCCCAGGTGTCCCACACGGAGAGGGCGGAGGTGTCGACGACGTCGGTGTTGCCCAGCTCGGGATAGGCGCTGATCGCGGCCTGCGAGTGCCCCGGGATGTCGATTTCGGGGACGACCCGGATATGCCGCTCGGCCGCGTACGCGACGATTTCGCGGATGTCGTCCTGTGTGTAGAAACCGCCGTGCGGGGTCTCGTCCCACAGTTCGGAGGCGCGGTGGCCGTATTTGGTCCGTGCCCGCCAGGATCCGGTCTCCGTGAGCCGCGGGTGGCGCTTGATCTCGATGCGCCAGCCCTGGTCGTCGGTGACGTGGAAGTGGAAGACGTTCAGTTTGTGTGCGGCGAGGAGATCGAGGTAGCGCAGGACGTCGTCCTTGGGCATGAAGTGCCTCGCCACGTCGAGCATCAGGCCGCGCCAGGGGAAGCGGGGCCGGTCCTCGATCTCCGTGGAAGGAATGCCCTTCCACGTACCGGCGCCGACGGGTGCACGGCGGAACGCCTCGGGCCCCAGGAGCTGACGCAGCGTCTGCGCCCCCCAGAACACGCCGGCGGAGCTCCCGCCGGTGATCCGTACGCCGGATCCGGGCGCCACGGACAGCCGGTACCCCTCGGGCCGCAGGGTGGCGTCGATGCGCAGCTCGACGGTGTTCCCGGCCTCGCCCGACGGGGTGCCGGGGGCGAGCGGCAGGCCGAACGCGGCGCCGAGGGTGGTGCGCAGCCAGCGCTCCGTGCTTTCGGTGCCGGCGTGTGCCGTGAGGGTGGTGGACGGGCCCAGGAGGAATCCGTGCCCCCCATCCCCTTCGGCGCGTACGGGTGCCGGAATCAGGTCGTCCACGTCAGTCCTTCACCGCTCCGCCCAGTCCGGAGACCAGACGGCGCTGCACGAGTACGAAGAAGACCAGTACGGGCACGGTCATCACCGTCGAGGCCGCCATGATCCCTCCCCAGTCGTTCTCGTCCGGTTTGAAGAAGACCAGCAGCGCCATGGGCAGCGTCGACTGGGAGGTGTCACTGATGATGAACGACTTGGCGAAAAGGAAGTCGTTCCACGTCGAGATGAAGGAGAAGACGCTGGTCGCCACGAGCCCGGGAAAGACGAGCGGGAAGAGTATCTGCCACAGGAAGCGGGTGCGGCTCGCCCCGTCGATGTAGGCGGCCTCCTCCAGCGCTTCCGGGACGGCCTTGACGAATCCGCGCAGCATCCAGATCGCGAAAGGCAGCGAGAAGGCGAGGTGCGGCAGGATCAGCGAGCCCAGCGTGTTCAGCTGGCCGAAGTCACGCATGAGGAAGAACAGCGGAATGGTCAGCGCTTCGACCGGGACCATCTGTGCGACCAGGAACATGATCAGGAGAGTCGTACGGAACCTGAAGCGGAACCGGGTCACGGCGGTCGCCGCGAGGAAGGCGATCAGCGCGGACGCGATGACGACGGTGCCCGCGACGAGCAGGCTGTTGAGGAAGTAGCGGCCGAATTCCTGCTGTTCGAAAACCCGGCGGAACGAGTCGAGGGACGGATCCAGCGTCCAGGGCCGGGCCTCGGTGGACTGGATCTCACCCGCCGGCTTGAGCGCGGAGAGCACCATCCAGTACAGCGGGAAGGCGACCGCGGCGGCGATCACCAGGGCCGCCGCCTCCGCCGCCAGCCTCCCGGGCCGACGGATGCGCAGACGGGTCGTCGGCGTGCTCACAGTTCCTCCCCCTGGCGCCGCACCAGGCGCAGATAGACCAGCGTCACGGCCAGCAGGATCACCAGCATCACGACGCCGATGGCTGATCCGAGGCTGTACTGCGAGGATGCGAACGCCTTCTGGTATGCGTACACGTTGAGCACCAGGTTCTGGCCGGCGATGCCGCCGCCGTTGGTCATGACGTAGATCTGGGTGAAGACCTTGAAGTCCCAGATGATCGACTGGATGGTGACGACGATCAGGATCGGCCGCAGCATCGGCGCCATGACCGAGCGCCAGATACGCCACTGCGAGGCACCGTCCAGCGAGGCCGCCTCCAGCACCTCGGTGGGGATCGCCCGGATGCCCGCGTACACGGTCACCATCACGAACGGGAACGAGCACCAGAGCACTTCGAGGAGCACCAGGGCGAAGGCGCTGTAGCGCCCGTACGTCCAGGAGAAGTCGCCGAGGCCCAGCACCCTGTTGACCGGGCCGAAGTCCGGGTCGAAGAGGAACACCCAGACGGTCGAGCCGGTGACCGCCGGGGTCGCCCAGGCGCCCAGCGCGGCCATCATGAGCGCGAGCCGGGGCAGGGCCCGGACGCGGGTCAGCAGGACCGCCAGGACGCAGCCGGCGAACAGGGTGGCGAGCACGCAGGCCGTGGCGAAGAGCACGGTCGCGAGCAGCACCTGCCAGAACTGGCTGTCGCCGAAGAGGGTCGCGTAGTTGCCGAAGCCCTGGAAGGTGGTCGGTTCGCCGCCACTGACCTGGGCCTGGGTGTACTCCAGGAAGGAGATCAGGCCCAGTTGGTAGATCGGGTAGACGAGGAGCCCGCCGAGCAGGACCAGCGCGGGCAGCAGATACAGCCAGGGGGTCCAGCCGGAACGCCGCGCGGGGGATGCCGGGCGGCGCCGGGGCCGGCGGGCCGGCGAACCGCCCGCCCCGGCCGTGCCGGGGGCCTTGTGAGCCGTTGTGATCGCGGTCATCGTCAGCTCGCGTCGGCGAACGCCGCGTCCATCTTCTTCGCCGCGTCGTCCGAGGCGGCCGCCACGTCCTTACGGCCGCTGACGATCTCCTGGAACATCGTCGGCAGGACCAGCGAGGCGTCGATCTGGCCCCAGGCCGGGGAGGCGGGGACGAACTTGGCACCCGCGCCGAGCGTGTCGACGAACGGCCCGACGAACGGCTGCCGCTTCGCGACCGTGGCCCGTACGTCCGTGTAGGTCGGCAGGAAGCCCATCGCGTCGAACATCTTCGCCTGCGTCTTCTTGCCGGTCAGCGACTTCATCAGGTCGACCGCGAGGGTGCGGTGCGAACTGCTCTTGAGCACGCCGATGTTGTTGCCGCCCGCGAACGCCGGGGCGATCGAGCCCTCCTCGACGCCGGGCAGCGGCACGACCGCGTACTTGCCCTTCACGCTGCCGGCCTCCACGGCCGCGTGGCTGAAGTCGCCGCCGATCGCCATGGCCGCCTTGCCGGACGCGAAGGCGGTGACGGTCGCGTTGCCTCCCATGGCCGCGCACTTGGCGGCCGGGCAGTTGTCGTCGCCGAAGAGCGAGGTGTAGGCCTCGATGCCCTTGCGCGCCTTCCCGCTGTTGATGGCCGACTCGTAGCTCACGCCGGTCTCCTCGGCCAGCTCGCCGCCGTGCGCCCAGATGAAGGGCATCGCGCCGTAGGTGTACGCGCCCCCGACCGCGAGGCCGTACAGCTCCGGCTTCTCCCGGTGGACCTTCTTGGCGGTGGAGATCAGCTCGGCCTGCGACTTGGGGGGCTTGATGCCGAGGTCCTCGAAGACGTCGGTGCGGTAGTACAGCGCCCGTACGCCGACGAAGAGCGGCGCCCCGTACACCTGGCCGCCCACGGTCACGGACTGCTTGGCGGCCGGGTCGGTGTCCTCGGCCTCGTCCCAGGCCGCGAACTCCTCGCTCACGTCCGCGAGTCCGCCGTCCTTCACGTAACCGGCCGTGTCGGTGTTGCCGTACTCGATGAGGTCGGGGGCGCTCCCGGGGTCGTTGAAGGCCGCCTTGATGCGCTGGGCACGGGTGTCGACCGGTATGTACTCGACCTCGACCTTCGCCCCCTCGTGGGACTTCTCGAAGTCGGCGACGGCCGCGGCGACGACCTTCTCCTTGGGCTTGTTGCCGACTTCCTGGAAGAGCCATACGCGGAGCGTGCCGCTCTTCTCGTCCCCCTGGGCACTGGTGTCGGAGGTCTGCGGTGCACAGGCGGTGACCGTGAGGCCCGCCAGCACCAGCGCGGCGGCCGGGGCGGCAATTCGGGCTGAGAGCTTCATCCGGAACCCTTACCAATCAGTCGTTGCATTCTGTGCAACGCGCGTTTCGTTCTGCACAACTGGCAGGAGAGTAAGGGCGCACCAGCACCGGGACAAGTGGTCTCAACCACTCTGTGACCACCGGATGCAGCCCGTGCAACGCGTCGCACGTGCAGCACCTCACCGGCTCCGGGGAGCGCGCCGGGCGTCCGGGCACGCGAAAGGCCCCCGGGGCGCGCATCTCTGCGCGCCCCGGGGGCCGGAGCCCGAAGGCCTGGGGAGGGTGGGCGGGGACTACTTCTTGCCGCTGTCCTTGCCGCCCTTGCCCTTGTCCTTGTCGCCACCGGCGCCCATGGACTCGTAGATCTCCTTGCACATCGGACAGACCGGGTACTTCTTCGGGTCGCGCCCCGGGACCCAGACCTTGCCGCACAGGGCCACCACGGGAGTGCCCTCCAGGGCGCTCGCCATGATCTTGTCCTTCTGGACGTAATGGGCGTAGCGCTCGTGGTCGCCGTCGCCGTTCGACACCTGCGGCGTCGGCTCTACGAGGGTCCCCGTACCTGCCCCGCGCTCGGGCTCAAGAGTGCTCATAACTGCCAAGCGTACTGAAAACTCCGAGCATCAGTTCAGCGAAGGGTCGTCCGGATACGTCGCGATCATCGCCAGTTCGCTGCGCTGGCGCCGCAGAACGGCCCGCCAGAGGTTCTCCGGGCGCGGCGACGACACGTCGCCGGGCTCCGACTCCACCACGTACCAGGCACCGTCGGTCAGCTCGGTCTCCAGCTGGCCGGGCCCCCAGCCCGCGTATCCCGCGAAGATCCGCAGCGACCCGAGCGCCGCCGCCAGCAGCTCCGGCGGAGCCTCCAGGTCCACCAGACCGATCGCCCCGTGCACCCGGCGCCAGCCCAGCGGGCCCTCGTCCCCGGGGATCACGGCGACGCCCAGCGCGGAGTCGAGCGAGACCGGCCCGCCCTGGAAGACCACGTCCGGCTCACCGGTCAGGCTGGCCCAGGACGCGAGGATGTCACCGACGCCGACGGGGGTCGGGCGGTTCAGGACAACACCGAGCGAGCCCTCCTCGTCGTGGTCGAGGAGCAGCACCACCGCGCGGTCGAAGTTGGGGTCCGCCAGGGCGGGTGCGGCCACGAGCAGTCGCCCTGTGAGCGAGGACACCTCGGTCATGGCAGAAATGATCCCGCATCTTCGCCCTCCGCGGGGGTCAACCGGCCCGCCCGGTCCCGGCGGATGCCCGCACGCAGCTCAGGGCGCACGGGAGCCGCACAGGCGCACGGGGAGCGCATGCGTGCCGGCGCGTCGCACGGCCTTTCCGGCCGGTGACCCTCCGCAAGGAATGCCGAGCAGAACGTGTCGGTGCCGATCCAGGACGCTCGTCCACCCCCCTGTGCCTTACGGAACGGGGGTGGGTGGCCATTACCCTTTTCGATGGCCCCCTGCCCGACCACTCCGGAACGCGAGATACATGACCGGCACAGACGATGTCCTGCTTGTCCACGGCGGCACCCCGCTGGAGGGCGAGATCCGCGTCCGAGGCGCCAAGAACCTGGTGCCGAAGGCGATGGTCGCCGCGCTGCTCGGCAGCGGGCCCAGCCGGCTCCGCAACGTGCCCGACATCCGCGATGTGCGGGTGGTCCGGGGACTGCTGCAGCTGCACGGTGTAACCGTCCGCCCCGGTGACGAGCCGGGCGAACTCATCCTCGACCCGTCGCACGTCGAGAGCGCGAACGTCGCCGACATCGACGCCCACGCGGGCTCGTCGCGCATCCCGATCCTCTTCTGCGGCCCGCTGCTGCACCGTCTGGGCCACGCGTTCATCCCGGGGCTCGGCGGCTGCGACATCGGCGGACGGCCGATCGACTTCCACTTCGAGGTGCTGCGCCAGTTCGGCGCGACCATCGAGAAGCGGGCGGACGGCCAGTACCTGGAGGCCCCGCAGCGGCTGCGCGGCACCAAGATCCGGCTGCCCTACCCGTCGGTGGGCTCCACCGAGCAGGTGCTGCTGACCGCCGTCCTCGCCGAGGGCGTCACCGAGCTGTCCAACGCGGCGGTCGAGCCGGAGATCGAGGACCTCATCTGCGTACTGCAGAAGATGGGCGCGATCATCTCCATGGACACCGACCGGACGATCCGGATCACGGGTGTCGACCGGCTCGACGGTTACACCCACCGGGCGATCCCGGACCGCCTGGAGGCGGCTTCCTGGGCCTCGGCCGCGCTGGCGACCGAGGGCAACATCTATGTGCGCGGCGCCCAGCAGCGTTCGATGATGACGTTCCTCAACACCTTCCGCAGGGTCGGCGGCGCCTTCGAGATCGACGACGAGGGCATCCGCTTCTGGCACCCGGGCGGCGCGCTGAACGCCATCGCGCTGGAGACGGACGTCCACCCCGGCTTCCAGACCGACTGGCAGCAACCGCTCGTGGTGGCACTGACGCAGGCCGCCGGCCTGTCCATCGTCCACGAGACGGTGTACGAGTCCCGGCTCGGCTTCACGTCGGCGCTCAACCAGATGGGTGCACACATCCAGCTCTACCGCGAGTGCCTCGGGGGCTCCGACTGCCGTTTCGGGCAGCGGAACTTCCTGCACTCGGCGGTCGTCTCCGGGCCCACCAGGCTCCAGGGCGCGGACCTGGTGATCCCGGACCTGCGCGGCGGGTTCTCGTACCTGATCGCCGCGTTGGCGGCCCAGGGCACGTCCCGGGTGCACGGCATCGACCTGATCAACCGCGGCTACGAGAACTTCATGGACAAGCTCGAGAAGCTCGGCGCGAAGGTCGAACTGCCGGGCGGCTCACTCGTCTGACGCCGCGCCGGATGCGCGCTCCGGCGCACGCACAGTGCTGCCGCACACAGCATTGCGCACCACAGCCCGCCGCCCCGGTCCCCCGCAAGGGGACCGGGGCGGCGGGCTTCTTCATGGGCCCGCACGGGGCCTGGCCACCCGGAGGCCGTTCCACGGTCCCGGTCCGCCCCGATCGGCCCCGGTCGGCCCCACAAGCCCCGCAGATGGCCCGTACAGCCCCGTACGGGCCATAAGTGGACTCCAGGGGCTCCCCCGGGCGTCGCGGCGCCTCACAGCGCCTGCGCGGTGGGGGTGCGCGTGACCCCGGGTACGCCGAAGGGCGGCCGCCCCGGTCGGGACGGCCGCCCTTCTTGATGCCTTGGGGGCCTTACTTGCCCTTGGCGGCTTCCTTGAGCTTCGAGCCCGCGGAGACCTTCACGCTGTAGCCGGCCGGGATGTTGATCGGGTCGCCGGTCTGCGGGTTACGAGCGGTGCGAGCGGCACGGTGGGTGCGCTCGAAGGTCAGGAAGCCGGGGATGGTGACCTTCTCGTCGCCCTTGGCGACGATCTCGCCGACGGTCTCGGCGAGGGCGGCCAGAACGGCGTCGGCGTCCTTGCGGGTCACCTCGGCACGGTCGGCCAGGGCGGCCACCAGCTCACTGCGGTTCATGTTGTTACTCCCGTGTTCTTCTTGCCTGTGAGGCGTGAGATCGAAGCCGATGCTGCCAGGGCCCTCTGACAGCCCCCGGACCCGGGTCTGATGTCAGACCCTCGCGCCCGAATACGCATCCTGCCCCCACCTGCGGCGCTAACGCCAATCCGGATCCCCTGGACGTCGCACGAAAAGCACCACCATTTCGCCCGTGGTGACGTTCCGTCGACTTCTTGCAGCGGTCCGCAGCGGATGCCGGGCCTGTGGGGCTCGCTGCCCGCCCACCCTAAAGGGGCGTTTGGGACGCCGCGACCCGCGACGCGCCGTACGGGGCGCCCGGACGTGAGGTAGGGCACCGTCCGCGGGAGCCGTGGCCGGCCCCCGCGGGCGGCGTGTGTTTACGCGGGGCCGGGCGTGGCCTCAAAGACCCCGGCCGCCTTCGCGGCCTCGCGGACCGCCCCTGCGACGGCTCCGGCGACCTTGTCGTTGAACACCGACGGGATGATGTAGTTCGCGTTCACCTCGTCCTCGGCGACGACGTCGGCGAGGGCGCGGGCCGCGGCGAGCATCATGTCCGTGTTGACCGTGCGGGACTGAGCGTCCAGCAGACCGCGGAAGACGCCCGGGAAGACCAGTACGTTGTTGATCTGGTTCGGGAAGTCGGAGCGCCCGGTGGCGACAACTGCCGCCGTCTCGCGGGCGATCGCCGGGTCGACCTCGGGGTCCGGGTTCGCGAGCGCGAACACGATCGCACCGTCGGCCATCGCGGCGACGTCGTCGCCGTTCAGGACGTTGGGGGCGGAGACACCGATGAAGACGTCGGCGCCGACGACGGCCTCCTTGAGGGTGCCGGTGACTCCCTCGGGGTTGGTGTTGTCGGCGATCCAGCGCAGGGGCGAGTCGGGGTCGGCGGAGACCAGGTCCTCGCGGCCCGCGTGCACCACGCCATGGATGTCCGCCACCACCGCGTGCTTGACGCCCGCGTCGATGAGCAGCTTCAGGATGGCCGTGCCGGCCGCTCCGGCGCCGGACATGACGACCCGTACGTCACCGATGGCCTTGCCCACCACGCGCAGGGCGTTGGTGAGGGCGGCCAGGACGACGATCGCGGTGCCGTGCTGGTCGTCGTGGAATACGGGGATGTCCAGGGCCTCGCGCAGCCGCGCCTCGATCTCGAAGCAGCGGGGGGCGGAGATGTCCTCCAGGTTGATGCCCGCGAAGCCGGGGGCGATCGCCTTGACGATCTCCACGATCGCGTCGGTGTCCTGGGTGTCCAGGCAGATCGGCCACGCGTCGATACCGGCGAAGCGCTTGAACAGGGCCGCCTTGCCCTCCATCACGGGGAGCGCCGCCATCGGCCCGATGTTGCCGAGGCCGAGCACCGCGGAGCCGTCCGTCACGACCGCGACGGAGTTGCGCTTGATGGTGAGGCGGCGGGCGTCCTCGGGGTTCTCGGCGATCGCCATGCAGACCCGGGCCACACCCGGGGTGTAGATCATCGAGAGGTCGTCACGGTTGCGGATGGGGTGCTTCGACGCCATCTCGATCTTGCCACCGAGGTGCATCAGGAACGTACGGTCGGAGACCTTGCCGAGGACGACGCCCTCGATGTCGCGCAGGCCTTCGACGATCTCGTCCGCGTGCGAGGTCGAGGACGCCGCGATGGTGACGTCGATCCGCAGCTTCTCGTGACCGGAGGCGGTCACGTCGAGGCCGGTGACCGAACCGCCGGAGGACTCCACGGCCGTGGTCAGCTGGGAGACCGCTGTGCCGCTCGCGGGCACCTCCAGCCTGACCGTCATCGAGTACGAGACGCTGGGCGCCGTTGCCATGGCCGAGTCCTTCGCTTTCCTTAGCTTCATTACTGCGCACGCAGCGGGGGCATCGCCCCGCACGTGCGTTCCGATCGTCGCACCTACCGACCGGTAGCCGGTAATGACTGCCACGTTTCGGAATACGTTTTCCACTAAGCGAGAACTCACCCGTCCGGCGGAGCCTCCTCGCCGGCCTGCGGCCCCGCCCCGAACACGAACAGACCCGCGCCACCGGTAGGTGACGCGGGTCTGTCTTCTTCACTTGGTGGCACCGGCCCGCCATGCTCGCCTCGCGGCAAGTGGTCGCTCGAAGCGACGAAGGTTGGGCCCGGGGGCTTGGATCGAACCGGTGCCGACACCAGGCTAACAAACACCCCGCAGAAGTGATTCCTGTGCGACGGGTTGACTCGAAAAAAGGAACCGCCCGCCTGCGGCGACCCCTCCTCCTCAGTCCCTCAGCAGGTCCGGCACGCCGTCCTCGTCCGGCATGTCACGCTCCCCCGACACCACGGTCAGCTGTTGCGTCGCTCGGGTGAGGGCCACGTACAGCACCCGCAGCCCCGCCGGTGACTCGTCCGCGATCTCCGCGGGCGAGACGACCACCGTGGCGTCGTACTCCAGCCCCTTCGCCTCCAGGCTTCCCAGCGCCACCACGCGCTCGCCCAGCTCCGCCAGCCAGGCGCGGGCCTCGGCGCGGCGGTTCATCGCGACGACCACGCCCACGGTGCCGTCCACCTCGGCGAGCAGTCTGCGGGCCTCCTCGCGGACGACCGCCGCGAGATCCCCGTCCCGTACGGTCTCGAAGCGCGGCTTCACGCCCGTGGAACGGACCGCCGCCGGCGACTCCATCCCGGGCATGGCGAGGGCCAGCACCTTCGCCGCGAGCTCGGCGATCTCCGCCGGGTTGCGGTAGTTCACCGTGAGGGTGAACCGGCGTCTCGGCCGGTTGCCGAGCGCCTCGTCACGGGCGGCGGCCGCCTCGTCCGGGTCGGACCAGGAGGACTGCGCCGCGTCGCCCACGATCGTCCAGGTGGCGTGCCGCCCGCGGCGGCCGACCATGCGCCACTGCATGGGCGTCAGGTCCTGCGCCTCGTCGACGATGACGTGGGCGTACTCGGTGCGCTCCGCCGCCAGCCGTTCGGCCCGCTCCCACTGGGTCTCCTCGCGCTGCGGCATCAGCTCGTCGAGACCGGTGAGCTGGTCCAGCGGATCGAGCTCGCGCTTCCTCTTCGGGCGGTGGGGGGTGCCCAGGAGCGTCTGCAGCTCGTCCAGGAGGGCCACGTCGTGGACGGAGAGCGAGCCCTTGCCGTCCTCGTCCAGCCGCTTCAGCGAACGGGCCAGACGGCGCACCTCGCCCTGGTTGAGGATCCGGCGCGCCCACCGGCCCAGCCGTCGCTCGTCACTCATGGTGGCCAGCACCTTGCGAGGGGTGAGTTCCGGCCACCAGGCGTTCAGGAAGGTGAGGAACGGGGTCTCGGTGGAGACGTCCTCGTCGAACGAGGAACGGAGCTCCGCGGCCAGCTCGGGGTCCGTGTAGCGGCCCCGGCCCGACGACTTGCTCCACAGGGCGTCCAGGAGCAGTTTGCGGGCGCGCGGGCGCAACAGGTTGACGGGCGCGGTGCCGCCGAGGACGTTGTGCCGGATGCGGCGGAGCTCGTCCGCGTTCAGCTCGACGCGGGCGCCGAAGGCGACCACCCTCAGCCGGGTGGGGGTGCCCTGCTCTCCCGGGGCCTCCGCCTCGCCGAACGCCAGCTGCCCGTCCTGGGCGGCGGGCCGGGGCGCGGAGTGCTCCAGGGCCCCGCGGGCCGCCTTGCGCAGCACGTGCAGCATCCGGGAGGAACCCTTGATCCGGGCCACGGCGGGCTCGTCGTACGTGGTCGCCCCCTCGACGCCCGCCGCCTCGTCGGACAGCGAGCCGACGGCCCTGATCGCGACCTGGCCCTCCTCGCCGAGCGAGGGCAGCACCCCTTCGGTGTACGCGACCAGCAGCGGGGTCGGCGAGACGACGAGGATGCCGCCCGCGTACCGGCGCCGGTCCTGGTAGAGCAGGTACGCGGCCCGGTGCAGGGCCACCGCCGTCTTGCCGGTGCCGGGCCCGCCCGAGACCTCCGTGACGGAGGCGGCGGGGGCCCGGATCACCAGGTCCTGCTCGGCCTGGATGGACGAGACGATGTCCCGCATCGTGTGGCTGCGGGCCTGGCCCAGCGCCGCCATCAGGGCACCGTCGCCGATGACCGGCAGCTTGTCGCCGCCCAGGTAGGCGGTCAGCTCCGGGCGCATCAGGTCGTCCTCGACCCCGAGGACCCGGCGGCCCTTGGAGCGGATGACCCGCCGGCGCACGACCCTGCCCGGGTCCTTCGGCGTCGACCGGTAGAACGGCGCGGCGGCCGGAGCGCGCCAGTCGATCACCAGGGGCGCGTAGTCGGAGTCCAGCACTCCTATGCGGCCGATGTGGAGCGTCTCCGCGATGTCGGCGGCGCTGTCCTCCCGTACGGCGTCGTCGGCGGGCTCGACGGAGGTGAAGGCGCCGTCCGGGCCGCGTTCGCCGTCCTTGCCGAGCAGCAGGTCGATCCGGCCGAAGAGGAAGTCCTCGAACTCGCTGTTCAGCCGGTTGAGGTGGACACCGGCGCGGAAGACCTGGGCGTCGCGCTCGGCGAGCGCCCCCGGCGTGCCGACCTGGCCCCGTTTACTGGCGTCGTGCATGAGAAATTCCGCCTCGTGGATCTTCTCTTCGAGGCGGTGGTAGACCCGGTCCAGATGTTCTTGCTCGACACCGATTTCCCGGTCCCGCAACGAATCGACAGCGGCATCCTGCGCGGCCACCGAGGCCCCCTTCTGACGTGCATTGGGCAGCCGTCAACCGTACGCGAAAGGGGGCCCCGCGCGCACCTGCCGCCCCGATGACGTTTAGGCGTCGATCTCCACCGGCCGCTCGCCCGCGAGGGTGCGGACCTCGTAGCGGTCGATGCCCTCGCGCGCCGTCGCCGCGCCGCCGCGCACGTGCCGACGGGGCCTGGGCACTCGCGTGCGCGGAGCCCCCGATCCCGCATCCCCAGGCCGGCACGGACCGGGAGGTGACGGTCTCCTCCTGGTCCGTCCTGGAGACGGCGACCAGGTAAGCAGGGCGGCGCCGGCCGCCCGTTCCGGGCGCCGTAACGTATCCGCATGGATCACGGAACAGTCACTCTGACGGCCGGGCCGCTGCTGCTGCGCCCCTGGCGTCCGGACGACATCCCCGCGCTCCTCGCGGCGTACGACGACCCGGCGATGCGGCACTGGCTGCGCACCCAGGTGTCCGACGCCGCGGACGCGGAGCGGTGGATCGAGGTCCAGCGGGAGGGCTGGGCGTCCGGCAGCCGGCTCAGCTTCGCCGTGACGGACACGGCGCGGGAGGGCGAACTCGTTGGCAACCTCGCCCTGAAGCGCCCCGTAGCCGGTGCGGAGAGCGCCGAGGCGGGCTACTGGACCTCGGCGGCGGCCCGCGGCCGGGGCGTGGCGTCGCGGGCGCTCGGGGCGCTCACCGACTGGGCGTTCACCGCGTTCGCAGGGGAGGGGCTGCGGCGGCTGGAGCTGCTCCACCAGGTGGACAACGAGGCGTCCTGCCGGGTCGCGGAGAAGTCCGGCTTCGCGCTCGCCGAGGTCGTCCCCGCGCTGCCCCCGCAGTATCCGCTGGACGGCCACCGGCACGTCCGGCACGCACCCCCCGCACCGCGGGGAACGCTCAGCGCCCCGGCGGGCCGTCGTGCAGGATCCGCTGGAACATCCGGTGGTCCTGCCACGCGCCGTTGATGTGGAGGTACCGCGGCGCCGTGCCGATGTGCTCGAACCCGGCCTTCGCCAGCACCCGTTGCGAGGCCGTGTTGTCCACGACCGTCCCGGCCTCGACGCGGTGCAGTCCGAGCACGTCCCGCGCCGCCTCGCAGACCCGGCCTACGGCGGCGGTCGCCAGCCCCCGGCCCGCCCGGTCGACGTCGACCCAGTAGCCGAGCCGGGCGTTGCGGAACGGCCCCCGCTCGATCGAGGCGAGCGTCATCGCGCCCACCACCCGGTCCTCCTCGTCGGCCAGCACCCAGGGCATGGCCCGCCCGGCGTCCCGGTCGGCGAGCAGCCCCGCCAGGCGCCGGGCCTGGCCCTGCGGGGTGTAGAAGGCCTCGGGCCGCACGGGCTCCCAGCGGCGCATGTACGCGCGGCTGCGGGTCAGGGCCTCGGCGAAGGACTCGGCGTCGCCGAGCGTCGCGGGCCTCAGCCGGACGCCGGCGGCCAGCGGGTGGACGTCATCGATCATCCCCGCACGGTACCGACCCGTCAGGCGTCAGCGTACTTGGTGTCCGCCGACGGGTCCAGGGCCAGCCGGTAGCCACGCTTGACGACCGTCTGGATCAGCCTCGGCACGCCCAGGGCCGTACGGAGCCGGGCCATCGCCGTCTCCACCGCGTGCTCGTCCGTTCCACTGCCGGGCAGGGCCCGCAGCAGGTCGGCGCGCGAGACCACCCAGCCCGGTCTGCGGGCCAGCGTGTGCAGCAGGGCCATTCCGGCAGGCGGCACGGGACGCAGGGCGCCGTCGACCAGCACGGCGTGACCGCGGATCTCGACCAGGTGTCCGGCGACCGGGAGCGTACGGGCACGGGCCGGCAGCTGGGCGCAGAGCAGCTGGACGAGCGGGCCGAGCCGGAAGCGCTCCGGCTGGACGGTGTCGATGCCCCGGGCCTGCAGAGGCAGGGCTGTGACCGGGCCGACGCAAGCCGTCACGACATCGTGGCGCAGGGCGGACAGCACCTCCGGGAGGAGTCCGCGGGCCTGGGCACGGTTCAGGTACGAGGCGGCGGCCGGGGCGCTGGTGAAGGTCACGGCGTCCAGGCCGCGGGCGACCGTGACGTCCAGCATCCGGTCGAGGGGTGCGATGTCCTCGGGCGGCATCCACCGGTACACCGGGACGCCGACGACCTCGGCGCCGGCCTCCCGCAGCGACTCGACGAAGCCGGGCAGCGGTTCACCGTGCAGCTGGAGGGCGATCCGGCGGCCGGCGACTCCCTCGCCCAGCAGCCGGTCCAGGACTTCGGCCATCGATTCGGACCCGGGCGACCAGGCCTCGGTGAGCCCGGCGGCCCGGATGGAGCCCTTGACCTTGGGGCCGCGGGCGAGAAGCTCGACGCCCCGCAGCAGGTCGAGGAGCTGGTCCCCGATGCCCCAGCCGTCGGCCGCCTCCACCCAGCCCCTGAAGCCGATGGCGGTGGTGGCGATCACGATGTCGGGGACGTCGTCGATCAGTTCCTTGGTGGCGGCCAGGAGTTCGCTGTCGTCCGCGAGCGGAACGATCCGCAACGCGGGTGCGTGCAGCACCGCGGCGCCCCTGCGCCTCAGGAGCGTCCCGAGCTCCTCCGCGCGACGGGCCGCGGTCACCCCGACCGTGAAGCCCGCGAGGGGCCCGTGCTGTGCGTCGTCGTGCATGGCGTGATACCCGGCTCTCGTCCCGCTGCTGCTCGATGGTGCGGAGGTCCGAGCCTGCCAACCCCGCGTGACAGACTCGGTTCACTCACATTTCCCCCCCGTTACGGCGCATGACGCCCGATGGCCACCCTCACACCTCGGCATAGCTGAGCCGGGGCTTCGCCGACACCGCCGCGGTCCGGCGAAGGTATACCGCCCACGTGAGGGTGAAGCAGACGGCGTAGAAGGCCAGGAAGGACCAGAAGGCGGCCGTCCCGGTGCCCGAGGTCGCGAACGACTGACGGAAGGCGAGGTTGATCGCGAGGCCTCCGAGTGCCCCGATCGCCCCGATGAGGCCCATGGCCGCACCGGACAGCCGTCGCCCGTACGCCGCGGCCTCCTCGCCACGCAGGCCCTTGCTGATCGCCTGGGCGTGGAAGATGCCCGGGATCATCTTGAACGTCGAGCCGTTGCCGAGCCCCGTCAGCACGAACAGCGCGATGAATCCGATGAGGAAGACACCGAGCGACTCGATGCCGGAGGCGTATACGACGACACCGGTCGCGCCGGCCATCGCCGCGAAGTTCCACAGGGTGATCCGGGCGCCGCCGTACCGGTCGGCGAGCCAGCCGCCCGCGGGCCTGATCAGGGAGCCGAGCAGCGGGCCGATGAAGGTGAGCGACGCGGCCTGCAGCGGGGTCCGGCCGAACTGGGTCTGCAGGACGAGGCCGAAGGCGAAGCTGTAGCCGATGAACGAGCCGAAGGTGCCGATGTAGAGCACCGACATGATCCAGGTGTGCGGATCGCGTACGGCCTGGAGGGCGGCCCCGGTGTCGTTCTGGACGGGCCGGAGGTTGTCCATCCGGAAGGCGGCGCAGAGTGCGGCGACGATGATCAGCGGTACGTAGACGCCGAGCACGATCCGCGGGTACGCGGCGCCGGCCGTGCCGATCACCAGCAGGCCGACGAGTTGGACGACCGGCACCCCGATGTTGCCGCCTCCCGCGTTGAGCCCGAGCGCCCAGCCCTTCTTGCGCAGCGGGAAGAACGCGTTGATGTTCGTCATCGAGGAGGCGAAGTTGCCGCCGCCGATGCCGGTGAGCGCGGCGACGACGAGGAAGGTGGTGTACGAGGTCCCGGGCTCCATCACCACGAAGGCGGCGATGGTCGGCGCCAGCAGCGTCAGCGCGCTGACCACCGTCCAGTTGCGCCCGCCGAACAACGCGACCGCGAAGGTGTACGGCACCCGGACGAGGGCCCCGACCAGGGTGGCCGTGGAGATCAGGAAGAACTTCCCGGCCGGGTCGATCCCGTACTCCGGGCCCATGAACAGGACCATCACGGACCACAGGGACCAGATCGAAAATCCGATGTGCTCCGAGAGCACGGAGAACCACAGGTTCCGCCGGGCGACCCGCTCGCCCGTCTCGCGCCAGAAGGTCTCGTCCTCCGGCTCCCACTGCTCGATCCAACGACCGGCCATCACGCGCCTCCACAGGGGTCGGGGTGTTGTGCCGCCGACGCTAGGGAACGCGCGTTTCGGTGCGGTGCCGCGAGGTGACCGGTGCGCAACCTTGCTCTCACTCGGCCGCCGGGGGTGCGGTGAGCCCGGGCCCGCCGCGCCCCCGGAAGGCTCAGGCCCGACTGCGGCGCCGGTCCGCCCCGTCCGGCCACAGGCGCGGGCGGCGCCTGGCCGCGACGTCCTCGACCCAGCCGAACGCCAGGATGGCCAGCCCGATCAGCGGCCAGATCGTGATCAGGACGAGCCCGTCGTACGACTTCTCGATGTACGAGCCGAACGCGTCGCCGAACCACGGGATCGCCCACAGCCCGTCGACGAGCTGGGCGGCCGCCATCAGCAGCAGGTTGTGCCAGAGGTAGATCGTCACGGCCCGGTTGTTGGCCAGCGTGATCAGGCCGTCCCATCCGGCGAGCTTGCCGGGGAGGGTCTGCCAGGACGGGGCGTAGATCAGCAGGATCGCGCAGAAGCCGAGGGACCAGGTGGCCTGGGCGAGCGGGATCTCGTCCAGGTTCCAGCCCTCCTCGGTGAGGTGGCCGGACGCCCACCACAGGCCGAAGCCCATGACGATCGCGGCGCAGGACACCGCGAGATAGCGCGGGATCTCCTTCAGCAGCCCGTCGTTGTGGGCGAAGCCCAGGATCCAGCAGGAGCCGAACACCGCGAAGTCGACGAGTCCGTCGCCGAACATCCCGGGCACGGTCACCAGACCCGTGCCGATCACGGCCGTGAGGCCGATCGGCGCGAGCAGCGTCACCCACGGCACCCTGCGGAACGCCCTGAGCAGCAGGGGCGAGGCGAGCACGAACCAGAGGTAGGCCCGGATGTACCAGAGCGGTCCCGCCGCCTGGTCCGCCCAGGACACCTCCAGCCACCCGCCGGGCGAGCCGCTCTCCTCGGGGTACGGAGGGGAGCCGAGGGGGAAGAGGTAGCAGCCGATCTTGACGAACCACCACAGCCCCTCCTCCCGCACGGGCTTCCAGCTCAGCGCGAACATCACGGGCACGACGAGGAGGGAGAACGCCCACATGGGAGGGAGCAGCCTGCGCACCCGGCTGCGGATGACGCTGCCCGCGGGGCGGGCCAGCGAGCGGGCCATCAGCGAACCGGCCAGGGCGAACATCACGCCCATGGACGGGAACAGGACGGTCAGCCAGGCCCAGCCGAAGAGGTGGAAGAACACGACCCGGACGAGGGCGACGGCCCGGAGGAGGTCGAGGTAGCGGTCCCGTCCCGGCCGGGCGGGGAGTACGGGGGACGCGGCAGCCTCCTGGTCCGTGGAGGCAGGGGATCCGCCCGCTGCCGGGGCCGCGGGGCGGACGACGGCGTCCGGGGTGGTGCGGGTCTGCGCGGGGAACGCCCCGGCGTGCGCCGGGTACGCGCTGTCCCTCGCCGGGTACGGGCTGCCGCGGCCCGGAGCGGAGTCCTGCCGCGCCGGGTACGGCCCGCGCGGTGCCGGGTACGGCCCGTCCTCCGGCATCCAGGTGCCGCCCCGCGGCGGCCGGGCACCGTCGTGGCCGTCCTGTCCGGGCTGGTTCGGGTAGGTCATGCGACCGGCCTCCGGTCCTTCTCCGCGTCCCTGCGGCGGCTGGGTGCCCCACCGGGCGCTTCCACCACTCCTGTACGGCGCAGCTTCTGCCAGCGCAGCCGGCCGCCGGTGAGAGCGGTGATCCAGGACTGGAGCAGCACGACGTACATCAGCTGCCGGTAGAGGATCTGCTGGAGCGGCAGGGAGATCAGATGGGTCATGCGTTCCCCGTCGAGCCGGAACGCGTACGCGGCGCAGACCGCCTGCACCAGCAGGACGCCGAACCAGGCGGCGACCGTCTTGCCCGTCGGGCCGAAGACCAGTCCGTACAGCAGGAAGACGTCGATGAGCGGGGCCAGCAGCGGGGCGACCACCATGAACAGCGAGACGAACGGCAGTCCCACCCGTCCGAAGCGGCCCGAGGGCCCCCGCTCGACGACCGCGCGGCGGTGCTTCCAGATGGCCTGCATCGTGCCGTACGACCACCGGTAGCGCTGCGACCACAGCTGCTGCACGGACTCCGGGGCCTCGGTCCAGGCCCGGGCGTTCTCCGCGTAGACGACGCGCCAGCCGTCGCGGTGCAGCCCCATGGTGACATCGGTGTCCTCGGCGAGGGTGTCCTCGCTCATGCCGCCGATCCGGTCCAGTGCGTCGCGGCGGAAGGCGCCCACCGCACCGGGGATGGTGGGCATGCAGCCCAGGAGGTCGTACATCCTGCGGTCGAGGTTGAAGCCCATCACGTACTCGATGTGCTGCCAGGCGCCGATCAGCGAGTCGCGGTTGCCGACCTTGGCGTTGCCCGCGACCGCCCCGACCCGGGGGTCCGCGAAGGGCTGGACGAGCTCGCGCACGGTGGAGGGTTCGAACACCGTGTCGCCGTCCATCATCACGACGATGTCGTGACGGGCGTTCGCGATGCCGTTGTTCAGCGCTGCGGGCTTGCCCGCGTTGCGCTGACGCACGACTCGGACGTTCGGTATCCACATCGCGTCGACGAGGTCGGCCGTGCCGTCGGTCGAGCCGTCGTCGATGACGATGACCTCGATCGGATAGTCGCTGGCCACCAGCGACCGCACGGTGGCCTCGATGCACTCGCGCTCGTTGTACGCGGGGACGAGGACCGTCACCGGGCGGGTGAACGGCTCGCCCCAGCTGAAGTCCTTGCGGCGGACCTTCCTGGCGTGCAGGAAGGAGAGCAGCAGCATCAGCCCGAAGCGGACGAGCACCAGAGCGCCGATGACCGCGAGACCGACCACCAGCACACCGGTGATCCGCTCGGAGATGTCCACGGCGAAGACGAACGCCTTGCCCTTCCAGAGCGCGAACCCGGTGACAGGGGTGTGCGCGCTGGGGGCGCCGAGGGCGGCCGTGAGGTGGGTGAACTCGTATCCCCGCTCCTGCATCTGCGGGAGGAACTCCCCCAGGGCGGCCACGGTCTGGGACCGGTCGCCGCCGGAGTCGTGCATCAGGATGACGGCGCCCTTGCCGCCCTTGGGCGTGGCCCGCTCGATGATGGCGCGGACGCCGGGACGCTTCCAGTCCTCGCTGTCGGTGTTGTTCACGACGGTGAGGTAGCCGCGGCTGCCTATGTGCTGTGTCACCGGCCAGGACTTGTTGTCCATGGCGTCGGAGAACGAGGAGTAGGGCGGGCGGAAGAGGGACGTACGGATCCCGGCCGCGCCCGCCAGCACCAGCTGGTTCTGGGAGAGCTCCCAGTCGATGCGGCTGGTGGACTGGAACGAGAGGTCGGGGTGGTTGAACGTGTGCAGCCCGATCTCGTGGCCCTCGTCGACCATGCGCTTCACGAGGTCCGGGTAGCGCGAGGCCATGGTGCCGGTGACGAAGAAGACGCCGTGCGCGTCGTACTTCCGGAGCTCGTCCAGGACCCGCGGGGTCCAGACCGGGTCCGGGCCGTCGTCGAAGGTCAGGACGATCCTGCGGTCGGGTATCCGGAGTGTCTTGGCAGGCTCACCGGACGTACGGGCGTCTATGACCGGCCCGCCCTCGAGGACGTCGGCGGGCACCTGTGTGGTGGGAGCCGGTGCCTGGACGCGGTGGTCGGCAAGGATTTCGCTGTGCACGTATCCGCGCAGCATCAGCATGGCGAGCAGGGCGACGAGAAGGAGTGACGGGAGCAGATAGCGCATCGGGAGTCTGCGCCGGGCGGTCCGCTTCTTCCTGTGGTTGTGCCTGCCCCGCGGGACGGGGGTTGTCATCTAGGGGGTGCCTTCTTCTTCCACCGGCGGATCCGAGGGGTCCAGGGACGGGGGCGGACTTACCACGACGGGGCCGCCGGTGTCGTCCGACGGCGAGGGGCTGTCGGCCGGTGACGCGGGCTCCGAGGTGCCGGGAGCGGGCTCCGAGACGCCGTCGCCCCTGGGGGGTGCCGCGGAGGCGGAGGCGGAGGCCGCCGTGCCGGGCGGGGCCGGGACGGCGGTGGACACGGTGGCGGACGGGCTCGCGGAGCCGTCGGCGGCCGGGGCCGGGACGGAGGCGGCGGGTGTGGCCCCGGGGCTCCCGGACACCTCACCGGCGTCGGCGGGGTCGGGCCGCACCTCGATGTCGCCGGCCTGTTTCCCCTCGTGCCCGGAGAGGGGCAGCCAGGGTGCGCTGGAGCTCCCGCCGAGCACGGCGACCACCAGCGTCACCGCGTAGACGGCGCAGATGGAGGCGAGCACCCAGCCCAGACGCCGGTACGTCTTGCTGCGGCGACCGCTCTCGTCGACGAAGACCGGGCCGTCGGAGGGGTCCACAGGGCCGGGCTCCACGGGCAGTTCGGCCAGCTGCCGACCGAGTCCGTCCAGTTGGACCGTGACGTCGTTCGCCTCGTGCGTGTGTCCGGTACGGGTACCTTCGTGCCAATTTTCCACAGGTGTTCGCACATCCCCCACTCAATGAAGCAGCTGCGCGGGAATGACTGGATTCATGCCGTCCGACAGGGCCCCCACCCCGTCACCACACCACATAGCCCCGTGCACCCGGAACCTCGAATGTAGCGCACGCCGGTGGCTGTCAGAGCCCCCCGGCACGTCCCACTCATGAACGGTGACACATGAGTGACGCATCGATTTCGGGCAGCCATGATCCAGATGGCCGTTGCATCCACCCCTCCGCCGCAGCTAGTTCGGCCGCCGCGGCACGCAACGCGGCCAGACCGGGGTGATCCGGCCCGGTCCGCCAGACCATCAGCAGCGGGGACAACGGAACCGGCCGCACCAAGGGGCGGACCACCGTACCGGGAAGCGGAACGAAGTCCACGACGGCCAGGACCGGGTTCCCGGACTTCGCCATCACCCGTTGAAATTCGGCCACGCCGACCGCCAGGGGAGCGGGTGGGGCCAGCACGATGCCCCACTCGGCGAACAACTGTGCGGCAAGATCCGTCCACTCCCGTGTGCGCGCATTGCCTGCCCCCGCGTAGACGGTTTCCCCGGCCAGATCGGCCAGGGCGACGACTTCGCGCCCGGCGAGTGGATGATCACGCGGCAGCAGGACGGCCATCGGCTCGTACCGCACGGGCTGTACCGAGAGCCGGGCGAGCACGCCGGGGTCGAGGCCGGCGGCCCGCCCGAAGGAGACGTCGAGGCGCCCGGCGAGCACCTCACCGGCCGCCCAGGTCAGTCCGCTCTCGAAACGTGCCATCAGCTCGCACTCCGGTGCGAGCTCGCGTGCCCTGGCCAGCACCCGGGCCGCGGCCATCCCGTCGGTGTTGACGTCGACGAGCAGCGGGCGTGCGGCGGGGTCGGTGAAGGCGGCGGCCAGCTCGGCATGCGCGGCGAGCACCTGCCGGGCGTACGGGAGGAGTCGTTCCCCGTCCGGGGTGAGCGACACCTGGCGGGTGGTGCGGAGGAAGAGTTCCCTGCCGAGCTCGCGCTCCAGTCGGCGGACGTCCCGGCTCAGCGCCTGCTGCGCGACGTAGAGCCGGGCGGCGGCACGGGTGAAGTGCAGTTCCTCGGCCACGGCCGTGAAGGCGCGCAGGAGCCGGGGATCGATGTCGGGGGAGGAAGACACCCGCCGAATTTACAACAGAACCGCGTGAATCGGTACGTCACAGGTGTTGGACGGTGCGGACCCCTCCCCCGAGGCTTGCTCCGTGCCCTACGAACCCGCTCTCGTCCCCGCCCCGGCCCCCGACGGACCGCCCGCGGGCAACCCGTACCGCAGGCTGCTGGCCACTCCCGGGGCGCGCGCCTTCACCGCGGGCAATCTCCTCGCCCGGCTGCCCATGGGGATGTTCAGCGTCAGTGCCGTCATCATGATCGCCGACGCGCACGGTTCCTACGCCCTCGCCGGGGCCGTCACCGCCACCGGCCTCGCCGCGACCGCCGTGGTCGCCCCCTGGACGGCCCGTCTCGTCGACCGGTACGGCCAGGCCCGGATCGCCGTACCCGCCACCGCGATCGCCGTGCTCGGCTCGCTGGTCCTGCTGCTCTGCGTGCACTACGGGGCGCCGGTCTGGACGCTCTTCGCCGCGTACGCCGCCACGGCCACCACCCCGAACACCGGCGGCCTGTCCCGGGCCCGCTGGGCCCATCTGCACCGGGGCGATCCAGCGGCCCTGCACATAGCGAACTCCTTCGAGCAGGCCGTCGACGAGCTCTGCTTCATGCTCGGCCCGGTGCTCGCCGCCACCCTGTGCGGCGCGCTGTTCCCCGAGGCCGGCACCCTCACCGGCGCGATCTTCCTGATGACCGGCGTCCTGGTCTTCGCCGCGCAACGGGCGACCGAGCCCCCGGTGGCGCCCCGCACCCGCACGGCCTCCCCCCTGCGGATCCCCGGCATGCCCGCCCTGCTCGCCGTCTTCCTCGCGACGGGCGCGGTGTTCGGAGCCATGGAGGTCGTCTCGATCGCCCACGCCGGGGGTGCGATCCTCGCCCTGCAGGCGGGTGGATCCTGCGTGGCCGGGCTGCTGTACGGGTCTCTGCGCCCGGCCGCGGACGTCCGGCGCCGGCTGCTGCTCTGCCTGATGGGGATGACCGCTCTGATGTCCCTGCCCCTGATCGCCGCGGCCACGACCGGTTCCCTGCTCGCCCTGGCGGGCTGCCTGCTGCTGGCGGGTGCGGCCACGGCGCCCACCATGGTCACCGGCATGACGCTGGTGCAGCGCCTCACCCCGCGGGCACGGCTCAACGAGGGCATGACGCTCGCGGTCACCGCACTGCTGGGCGGAATAGCCGCGGGCACGGCGACCGGAGGCTGGCTGGTGGAGCACTCCGGGACGGTGACCGGCTATGCGGCCCCGATGTGCGCGGCCGCCCTCGCCCTGGTCGTGGCGGCGGCGGGTACGCGCGGTGCCTGACTCCGCAACCGCGCCTGGAGCAGGAAAAACGAGGACCCCGCTGCCAGGGGCAACGGGGTCCTCGTTCACATGGGAATTGTGGAGATGGCGGGAATCGAACCCGCGTCCAACGGTGCGGAACCAGGGCTTCTCCGAGTGCAGTTCGCTACGCTTTTCTCGGCCCCGGAGGTCACGCGAACAAGCCTCCGACAGGCCCAGTCACTGTTTGATTTCCTTCAGGGCCCCGTGACCGGGCTCAGAAGTTTAGATCCCTGAATGATGCCAGGATCCGGGTCGGGATCACCCCCGGGCTGACACTCCGCAGAGTCTTCGCTTAGCTGCTAATTAGGCAGCGAGGGCGAAGGCGGAGGAATCGCGCTTGGAATTGGCGATTATTGGTTGCGACATATGGTTAACGAGATCATTGCCGCTTCCTCGACTCGCTTCCCCTGCTTCGACATCCGCTGTCGAAACCGATCATCCCCATGTTGATTTTTCAATGCGCGCACCTTCTGTGAGGTGCACGGCCCATCGTACGTGACCAACGCACCCCGGTGCCACTGTATTCCGGCGGCTCCGGGGCGGGGCCCGTGCTAGGCGCTCCGCTGACGCCGGCGGGCCGCCGAGATCGCGCGGTTCGTCTCCCGCGTGTCCTGCTTCTCGCGGAGCGTCTGCCGCTTGTCGAACTCCTTCTTGCCCTTGGCGAGCGCGATCTCGACCTTGACCCGACCGTCCTTGAAGTACAGGGCGAGGGGCACGATGGTGTGGCCCGTCTCCTGGGACTTCGACTCCAGCTTGTCGATCTCGGCCCGGTGCAGGAGCAGCTTGCGCTTGCGCTTGGCGGCGTGGTTGGTCCACGTGCCCTGCACGTACTCCGGGACGTGGATGTTGTGCAGCCACGCCTCGTGGTTGTCGATCTGGACGAAGCCGTCGACCAGCGACGCCCGGCCCATCCGCAGCGACTTGACCTCCGTACCCATGAGCACGAGGCCGCACTCGTAGGTGTCGAGGACGTGGTAGTCGTGCCGCGCCTTCTTGTTCTGCGCAATCATCTTGCGCCCGGTGTCTTTTTCCTTGGCCATAGTGCGGTCATTTTCGCACTACGACCCACCCCCGAGGCCACTCAATACCGTCTCGGCCCGCTGCTGGGCCTCCTGACCCGCCCCGACGTCCGGTGTGATGCCGGTTCCCTCGACGCTGCGGCCCGCCGGAGTGCGGTAGTGCCCGACGGTCAGCTCCGCCACCGAGCCGCCCGGGAGCTTGCTGGGCATCTGCACGGAACCCTTGCCGAAGGTGCGCGATCCGACGGTGACGGCCCTCCCCCGGTCCTGCAGCGCGCCGGTCAGCAGCTCGGCGGCACTCATCGTGCCGCCGTCCACCAGGACGACCACGGGACGATCGGTGTCGCCGCCGGGATCGGCGTAGAGGGCCCGCTGGTCGCCGTGCACGTCGTAGGTGGCGACCAGGCCGCCGTCCAGGAAGGCGGAGGAGGCGGTGACGGCCTCGGTGACGAGGCCGCCCGCGTTGGCCCGGAGGTCCAGGAGGATGCCGGCGCCCCCGGGAGCGGCGTCCACGGCATCACGGACCGCGGCGCCCGCCCCCTTGGTGAAGGCGGCGACCTTGATCAGCACGGTGGAGGAGGGGGCGTCGCCCAGCCGCCGGACGGTGACCGCCTCGGTGCTGAGCCGGGCCCGCCGCAGGGTCACGGTCCACGTGTGGCCGCCCCGCCGGAGCCCGAGGACGACGGCGGTCCCCTCGGCCGCTCCCGTGCGGTCGCCCCGCAGCAGCGCGACCACTTCGGCGACGGGGCGCCCGCCGACCGGGCGGCCGTCGACCGAGCGCAGCAGATCACCCCGGCGCACACCGGCCCGGTCCGCGGGACCGCCGGCCTGGACGTGGGTCACGGTGATCACTCCGCGGGCGGACCGGCGCGCGGAGACGCCCACCCCCGTGTACGAGCCGTCGAGTGCCTGCTCGAACTCCTCGTACTCCCGCTCGTCGTAGACCGCGCCCCAGCGATCCCCGCTGCGGCTGACGACCTCCTCGGCGGCGGCCGTACCGGACTTCCCGTCGGCCTCGGCGTCGGCCACGGCGTCCGCGATCTCCGCACCGTCCACGGAACCGACGGTGGAGGAGACGGAACGGGTCCTTATCTCCGCGCTCGTGTCGTCCTCGCGGGGCAGCGAGCCGGTGGCCGCGGCGGCGGCCAGCACGCTCGCGAAGACCAATGTCAGGGCCGCCCCGCGGTAGACACCGCGGGGCCCCCAGAGGTGCGTGAGGCCCGGCATGGCGACGAGTCTAGGACAACGCCCCGACGGCACACGGCTCGTTGGCCGGACGCCGCGCGGGGCGCTCGTCACACCTTCAGGTACTTGCGCAATGCGAAGAGGGCGGCAACAGCGGGCATCAGCAACCCGATCGCGAGAACCAGCGGAAGCTTGGTGAACACCGCTTCCCAGCCGATGAAGTCGATCAGGTTCAGCTTCTCCTGGAGCTCGAGACCGCCGTCGATGAGGAAGTACCGGCCCGCCAGCAGGATCACGCAGGCGAGCACGCCGCCGATCAGGCCGGCGAACGCGGCCTCCATGATGAACGGCATCTGGATGTAGAAGCCGGAAGCCCCCACCAGCCGCATGATGCCCGTCTCCCGTCTCCGGCTGAACGCCGAGACGCGGACGGTGTTCACGATGAGCATCAGCGCAATGACCAGCATCAGCGCCATCAGGAAGATCGCGGCCACGTTCATGCCGTTCATCAGCCCGAAGAGGTTGTCCAGGATGCTCCGCTGGTCCTGGACGGACTGCACCCCGTCACGGCCCGCGAAGGCCGTCGCGACGACCTTGTACTTCTGCGGGTCGTGCAGCTTGACCCGGAACGACTCCTGCATCTGGTCCGGCGTGATGTTGCCGGCCATCGGCGAGTCGCCGAACTGCTCCTGGTAGTGCTTGTACGCCTCGTCGACCGTCTCGAAGGCGACGGTGTCGACGGCGTCCATCTTCTTGAGATCGCCCTCGATCTCCTTCTTCTGCTGCGCGGTGACAGCACCCTTGGCGCACTTGGGCACGTCCTTGGCGTCGTTCTTGTTGCAGAGGAAGATCGAGACGTTGACCTTGTCGTACCAGTAGGTCTTCATCGAGCTGACCTGCTCGCGCATCAACAGCGCACCGCCGAACAGGGCGAGCGAGAGGGCGACGGAGACCACGACCGCGAAGGTCATCGTGAGGTTGCGACGAAGACCGACGCCGATCTCCGACAGGACGAACTGGGCGCGCATGGCGTCCTTTCAGTACTCGATGCTCGTGCAGATGCTCAGTGCTGGTAGCCGTAGACGCCGCGCGCCTGGTCACGCACGAGACGGCCCTGCTCGAGCTCGATGACGCGCTTGCGCATCTGGTCGACGATGTTCTGGTCGTGGGTCGCCATGATCACGGTGGTGCCGGTCCGGTTGATCCGGTCCAGCAGCTTCATGATGCCCACGGAGGTCTGCGGGTCGAGGTTGCCGGTCGGCTCGTCCGCGATCAGCAGCATGGGACGGTTGACGAACGCACGGGCGATCGCGACGCGTTGCTGCTCACCACCGGAGAGCTCACCGGGCATGCGGTCCTCCTTGCCACCGAGACCGACGAGGTCGAGCACCTGCGGAACGGCCTTGCGGATCTCACCGCGCGGCTTGCCGATGACCTCCTGCGCGAAGGCCACGTTCTCGGCGACGGTCTTGTTGGGCAGGAGCCGGAAGTCCTGGAAGACCGTGCCCAGCTGGCGGCGCATCTGCGGCACCTTCCAGTTGGACAGCCGCGCGAGGTCCTTGCCGAGCACATGGACCATGCCCTGGCTGGCGCGCTCCTCGCGGAGGATGAGCCGCATGAAGGTGGACTTGCCGGAGCCGGAAGAGCCCACCAGGAAGACGAACTCGCCCTTCTCGATGTCGAGTGAGACGTCCCGGAGAGCTGGACGGCTCTGCTTCGGGTAGGTCTTGGAGACGTTGTCGAATCGGATCACGGATGCACCACGGTCGGCCGGGAGTAGGTGTGCGTGACCATACGCGAACCCGGCTGACGCGTGCAGTCGGCGTCCTATGATGAGGGATTTGTGACGGAACGCGACGGGGAACGAAACGGGGCGTGCCGGACCTCGTCCGGCGGGCCGCGCCGAAATCGGCCCGAGCTGGCACAGTGGGAGGGGGAACGGTTGCGTTTCCCGGAGCGTTGTGCGAGAGGACGCGTGATGCGGCTCCGCCGCGCGGGAGGAGGAAAGCGCATGACCTATGACCGACTGGTGTGCGCGAACTGCGCGGCGCCCGTGAACGAGGGCCGCTGCCGCGTCTGCCGGGCGAGCCGGGAGCGGATGCAGGACCAGGGACCGTTCGCGGGACTCAATCCGGCGATGCTGATAGCACTGATGGTGATCCTGGTGGCAGCTCTGGCGCTGCTGGCGCACCAGGCTGTCTGACCGGGGCGACGCGCACCGCCCGATGCGGCTGAGACGTGCGTGTACGGGCCGCTGGAGCGGTTCCGGTACATGGAAGGGCCCGGGAGGCCATCACGGCCTCCCGGGCCCTTCTTCGTGCGTGTACGGCCTTTAGGCGACCGTACGACCGCCGCCGACCAGACGCGGCAGCATGCGGAAGCCGATGCCACCGGCGATCATCGTCGCGGCGCCGACCAGCAGGAACGTCGTCTCGGCCGCGCCGGTCTCGGCGAGCTCGTCCTTGCCCTCACCCTGCTCGACCGGCTGGTTGCCGACGCTGTCGGTGTCGGTGTTGTCGGCGCACGCGGCACCGTCGAGGTCGACGGTGCAGGTGCCGGCGCCGGCACCGTCGGTGTCACCGGTCGCGGAACCGGTGGTCCCGGCGTCACCACCGGTCACTCCGCCGTTGCCCGTGGTGCCTCCGTTGCCGGTGGTCCCACCGTCGGTCGTCGTCCCACCGTTGCCGGAGGTGCCGCCGTTGCCGGAGGTGCCACCGTCCGCACCGCCGTCGGTGCCACCATCGGCACCGCCATCAACGCCGCCGTCAGTGCCGCCATCAACGCCACCATCGGTGCCACCGTCAACGCCACCATCGGCACCGCCGTCAACGCCACCATCGGTGCCACCGTCAACGCCACCATCGGTGCCACCGTCAACGCCACCATCGGCACCGCCGTCAACGCCACCATCGGCACCGCCGTCAACGCCACCATCGGTGCCGCCATCGGCACCGCCGTCAACGCCACCATCGGTGCCGCCATCAACGCCACCATCGGCACCGCCGTCAACGCCACCATCGGCACCGCCGTCTGCACCGCCGTCTGTACCACCATCGGTGCCGCCGTCTGCACCACCATCGGCGCCACCGCCGTCGGTGCCCGCGTCGACTCCGCCGAGGAGGCCGCCATCGGTCTCCTCGCCGGTCTTCACCTGGGCGCTGACGCCGGTCTCGTCGCCGTCCACGCCGATACCGAGGCCGACGGCCTGAGCGGCACCCGCGACGGTGAGCGAGGCACCCGCGGCGATAACCGCGCCGGCGGCTATCCGCGCGACGCGGATTCGCGTCTTCTTCGTCATCTGTTGCTACCCCCAGTAGCTGATCTCGTCAGAGGAGCAGCCGTATGCGGTCCACGGCCCTGCGGGGTCACACTCTCTGCAGGGCCACGCCGTACCGTGGTCATCCCGCCCGCCCCCGAGCACACCTGTCCCAGACATACGCACGCTGCTCAAGCACCCTGTCCAGAGTTAAGGACTACGTCAAGGCCGTTCCAGGGCATACGCGTTGCTATGGGGGTTCTTGACGGCTATTCGGAACCACGACTGTGACGCATTCAGCACACGGTCCCCCAACTCCGCCGTGCGCGGGGCCAAGCGAACGGGCCCGGGCAGGATTCCCTGCCCGGGCCCGACAGCCGTGGACGTACGGCTACTTCTCGCTCTGCTTGCGCCAGCGGATACCGGCCTCGATGAAGCCGTCGATCTCGCCGTTGAAAACCGCTTCCGGGTTGCCCATCTCGAAGTCCGTACGCAGGTCCTTGACCATCTGGTACGGGTGCAGGACGTACGAACGCATCTGGTTGCCCCAGGAGTTGCCGCCGTCGCCCTTGAGCGCGTTCATCTTCGCCTGCTCCTCCTGGCGGCGGCGCTCGAGGAGCTTCGCCTGGAGGACGTTCATCGCGGACGCCTTGTTCTGGATCTGCGAGCGCTCGTTCTGGCAGGAGACGACGATGCCGGTGGGCAGGTGGGTCAGGCGCACCGCGGAGTCCGTGGTGTTGACGCCCTGGCCGCCGGGGCCCGAGGAGCGGTACACGTCGACGCGGAGCTCGGACTCGTCGATCTCGACGTGGTCCGTCTGCTCGACCACGGGCAGCACCTCGACACCCGCGAAGGACGTCTGGCGGCGGCCCTGGTTGTCGAACGGCGAGATCCGGACGAGCCGGTGGGTGCCCTGCTCGACGGAGAGCGTGCCGTACGCGTACGGCACCTCGACCGTGAAGGTGGTCGACTTGATGCCGGCCTCTTCGGCGTACGCCGTCTCGTAGACCTCGGTCTTGTAGTTGTGCCGCTCGGCCCAGCGGAGGTACATGCGCTGGAGCTTCTCGGCGAAGTCCGCGGCGTCGACGCCGCCGGCCTCGGCGCGGATGGTGACCAGGGCCTCGCGCGCGTCGTACTCGCCGGAGAGGAGCGTGCGGACCTCCATCTCGTCCAGCGCCTTCCGGACGGACTCGAGCTCGGTCTCCGCCTCCGCGAGCGCGTCGGCGTCGCCCTCGTCCTCGGCGAGCTCGAAGAGGACCTCGAGGTCGTCGATGCGGCCGCGCAGGGTCTCGGTCTTGCGGACCTCGGCCTGGAGGTGCGAAAGCTTGCTGGTGATCTTCTGGGCCGCCTCCGGGTCGTCCCAGAGGGACGGCGCCGCCGCCTGCTCCTCGAGCGCGGCGATGTCGACCCTCAGCGCATCCAGGTCAAGGACGGCCTCGATCGACCCCATGGTCGAGGAGAGGGACTTCAGCTCTTCGGAAATATCGACGACTGCCACGGGTCCAGCGTAACGGCTGGACGAGTGAACCTGTCCCTCCCCCGGATCGGGGCCGTCCCCCGGGGCGCTCAGGGGGCCGTCGGCGCCGAGTTCTTCGTGTCCTGGGGGGTGGCACCCGCGTCGTCGCCGCTCGTCGCGAGCCAGCCGCCCACCCCTATGGCCGCGCACAGGAGCACCGCCGCCGCACCGAGCGTGATCCGGCGCTTGCGGACGGCCGCGGACTTGTTGCGGGCGGAGCCGGGCCGCGGACGCCCCGGCGCGCGCGGGGCCCGTGCGGTGCCCAGGGGGCCGCCGGCCAGTTCGTCGGGGGCCGGGACGCGCATGCTCGTGTGGGTGTCCCGGTTGGAGTCCGGGGAGGAGCCCGGGACCAGCGGGACCGCGCCGCGCCGGCGAGGTTCCTCCGGAGCCGGGGTGTACTGCTGCTCGTCGTACGTCTGCGGTTCGGCCTCGGTGTCCGGCTCGTCGACGTCGAGCGGGGGTATCCCGGACAGGAGCGGGAGCAGCTCGCGCAGGCGGGTCGCGAGCTCGGAGGCGCGGAGCCGGGAGGCCGGAGCCTTGGCCAGGCACTGGACCAGGAGCTGCCAGAGCTCCTCGGGGATGCCGGGGAGCGGGACGACCGTCTCGGTCACATGGCGGCGCAGCACGGCGCCCGGGTGGCCGCCGCCGAACGGCGTGAAACCCGCGAGGAGCTCGTACAGCACCGTCGCGAGGGCGTAGATGTCCACGGCGGCGCGCGGCGGGAGGCCCTCGACGATCTCGGGGGCCAGGTAGTCCGGAGTGCCGATGATCTTGGTGGTCCGGGTGCGGCGCGGGGTGTCGATCAGCTTGGCGACGCCGAAGTCGGTGAGCAGGGCCGGGTGCGAACCGCCGGGCCCCAGGGGGCCCTCCATGTCGAGCAGGATGTTCTCCGGCTTGACGTCGCGGTGGACCACTCCGGCGCGGTGCGCGGCGGCCAGGCCGTCGGCGACGTCGGCGATGATCGCCACGGCCGCCTCGGGCGCGAGGCGGCGTTCCCGGTCGAGCCGGGTGCGCAGATCGGTACCCCGTACGAGATCCATGACGAGCGCCAGGTCCGTGCCGTCCACCACGAGGTCGCGGACGGCGACGACATGCGGATGGTCGAGCCCGAGCAGGGCGGTGCGCTCCTGCACGAAGCGGCCCACGAGCTCCTGGTCGGACGCGAGGTCCTCGCGGAGCAGCTTGATGGCGACGGGGCCCTCGGGCCCCTCGCCGAGCCACACCGTGCCGGCGCTGCCGCGCCCCAGGATCTGGTGGGCGGTGTACCGGCTGCCGATATTCCGTGCCAAGACTGCTCCCTCAGCGGCTGGCGTTGACCCCCCGGTCGACAAAGCTACGCGGCGATCGGGGTGTTGCGTGCCCTGGACGGCGCCAACCTGCACTTCCGCGGGCGATCCGGGCCCGCGGAAGTCGACAAAGGCACGGAGTGGGTGGCGCTACTGGCCGGTCGAGTCGGTGGGACCGCTGCCGCCGAGGTCCTCGAACCACCGCGTGACCTCGGAGATCCCGTCCCCTATGGCCTCCCAGTACCCCTTGCCCTGCGCGACCCAGTCCTGGAGCGGTGTCAGTTCCCAGATCAGCCAGCTGGCGACGACCAGCAGCAGCACCGTGAACAGGCACCCCTTGAGGCAGCCGAGGCCCGGGATGCGCATCGGGTTGGAGCTGCGCTGCCGGGGCGGGCGCGGGGCCGGCTGCTGGGGTGCCGGCTGCTGCGGGGGCGCGTACTGCTGGGGCTGGGGCTGGTGTTGCGGCTGGTGCTGCTGCGGCTGGTACCGCTGGGGTTGCTGCGGCGGGTACTGCTGGGCGCGCTGAGGCTGCGGGTGCTGAGGCTGCGGGCGCTGCTGCTGCCGCTGCGGGGGCTGTGGGGCCTGCTGGGGCGGCTGCTGGCGCTGCGGACGGCGGCGCAGCGGGTCCTGGCTCGGGTCGAGGTACTGGACCTGCGTCTGCTCGTTGCGGTCACGGGCCGCCTGGAGCTGGGACTGCCAGGGGTGCGGATCGTCGGGCCGAGGCGGGCCGTCGGGGTGCGGAGGCACGGGCGGCATGACCGAGGTCGGGTCGGCGTGGCCGCCCGGGGTCTGCTGCATCACGCTGGTCGCGGCCGACGGGTCGTAGGAACCGGCGTTGCTCGGCAGCACCTGCGTCAGGTCGGCCGCACCAGGGGTCTCCGGTACGGGGGCGGGCGCCGGGTCCGGTGCGAGCAGGGCGCCCACGCCCTCGGCCGCGGCGATCTGCGCCGAGTTCGCGTGCACCCCGATGCCCGCGCCGACGGTACGCAGCGCACGGGCCAGGTTCACGGCGCTGGGTCGTTCGTCCGGATCCTTGCGCAGGCAGCGCTCTATGACCGTCCACAGCGGTTCGGGGACGGTGGTGGGGCGCCGGGGCTCCTCGCTGAGATGCCGGTGCAGGACTTCCAGGGCGGTGCCCCCGGCGAACGGCGGGCGGCCCGTGACCAGCTCGTACAGCAGGATGCCCGCGCCGTAGATGTCCACGGCCGAGGTCTGCGGACGGCCCTCGGCGGACTCGGGCGCCACATAGGCGGGCGTGCCGACGAACTCATGGGTCCGGGTCAGCCCCGGGGAGTCCGCGAGGCGCGCGATGCCGAAGTCGGTGAGCATCGGGTGCATCTCGCCGTTGCGCTCGTCGAGCAGCACGTTGGCGGGCTTCAGGTCGCGGTGCACGACGCCGTCGGCGTGGCTGGCCGCGAGCGCGTCCGCGATCTGGGCGGCCAGCAGCGCGGCGGCGACCGGGGTGAGCGCGCCGTTCTCGCGGAGGTAGCGGTGCAGGTCGGGACCGTCGACGAGGTCCATCACGAGGGCGAGGAGATCGCCCTCGACCACGAGGTCCCGGGTGCGCACGATGTTCGCGTGGGTGAGCCGCAGAAGCACGGAGCGCTCGCGCAGGAACCGCATCACGACATCCGCGTCGTTGGCGAGCTCCTCCTTGAGCACCTTGATCGCAACGGTCTCGCCGGGCTGCCCGGCGACGGACGCCTCGGCGCCCGCGGTCTCCCGCTGGCGGGCTCGCCAGACGGTGCCCGTGGCGCCGCGTCCGAGCGGCTCCTCGAGCAGGTACTTGCTGCCTACCGGCCGCACGTCATGCGCTCCCTGCTGATCGTTGTGCTCGCGGTCCCCCCGGCCCGCCCGGATGTTCCGGCCCACTCTAGTGCCGCCGAACGGGGCGCCGGCCGGTTGTCCACAGGTCGTGTTGCCCCTGCGCCGTGCCGCCCCGTCCGGGGGAAGACGCTCACACCGAAGGGTTGGTTGCCGAACGAGTGTGCAGCACTCCCCGTTCAGGACCAAGCAGGCACTTTTGCGCCCACAGTCGGCCATTCAAGATCACTAAGCGGTCACCCCCGGGCGTGTTGTCAGTGGCAGGTGCGAGGATGCCTCCAGCACGGAACTCCGAGGTGGGAACCTCACGCTCCGTGACGACCTGTACCGGACGACGCGTCCGTGCCGGGTGGGGGGGATCACAGGGCATTTCCCCTGCCGGGCGCCCCGCGCAGAAGGGACCGCTGACGGCGATGCAGATCCGGCTGACCGTCCTCGCGCCGCGCAGCGGCCAGACCCCGGCGCGCACCTGCGACGTGCTCGTCACCGCTCCCGCGGGGACGGCTCTCGCGGCCGTCGCCTCGAGTCTGGCCGCGGCGGTGACGGGCCCGGAGAACTCCCTGGGCGGCGGTGCCGCGGTGCTGTACGCCGGGCGCGACCGCCTCGACCCGCAGCGCTGCTCCCTGGGCGAGCCGCCCCTGGTGGACGGCGCGGTGCTCTCGCTCCAGCTGCCCGGCGAGAACGAGGCGGCGGACGACGCCGTTCCGGCACGGCTGCACGTGATCGCGGGCCCCGATGCCGGCGGGGTCCATCTGCTGCACGGCGGGCAGATCCGCATCGGCCGCTCCGCCGAGGCGGACGTCCCGCTCGACGACCCGGACGTGTCCCGGCTGCACTGCGCGGTGACGGTCTCCGAGGACGGCCGGGTGTCGGTCGCCGACCTGGGCTCCACCAACGGCACCTCGCTGGACGGTACGGAGATCGGCCACCGCCCGGTCCGGCTCGCCCCGGGCGCCCTGCTCCGCCTGGGCGAGTCGACGCTCCGGCTGACGGCGGGCATCCGTACACCCGCACTCACGACGGCACCCGACGGCGAGGGCCATCTGCGGGTGGCCCGGGCGGACGCCGGAAGCATCCCCGGAGCCGACCCGCACGGGGACGCGGACGGGGACGCGGAGCGACCCGGCGGCGGGAGCCGGGCCGGCGCGAGGCACAGCCATGCCTTCGGCCAGGATCCCGACGGACACGACGCCCACGGCGGGCACGACCCGTACGAGAGCGATCCCGCCGGGCAGGGCGAGCACCGCGGCGGACCGGACGGACCCCGGCCGCGGGCCGCCGCGCCGCGGGGTCTCACCGACGGCGAGACCCCGCGGCGCGGTGGCATAGGCGCCTGGGCCCGGCGCCTGGCGGGTGGCAGGGGCGAGCCGGAGCCGGCGGGAGAGACAGGCACCGACACCGCACCCGCCTTCTCCTCACCCTCCCTCCCGGCCCCTTCGCCCTCCGCCCCCGCGGAGACCTGGCCGGATCCCGCCACCGTGCTCCTCACCGCGCTCGGCCCCGGTCCCCGGCTGTGGGAGCGCGACACCACGCACCCCGAGGCCCTCGTCGTCCGGCTGGGCACGACGGAGCGGGCCGACCTGTCCGCCGTTCCGGTCACCGTGGGGCTGCGGGAGGCCGGTTCGCTCGGGCTCGCCGGGCCCCGGGTACGGCTGGCCGGACTGGCCCGCTCGACGGTGGCGCAGCTCGCCGCGCTGCACTCCCCGTTCGGCCTGGAGATCGTGCTGATCAGCACGGACCGGGCCCGGACCACGGAGGAGCGGCGGCGCGAGTGGTCCTGGCTCGGGTGGCTGCCGCATCTGCGGCCCCTGCACGGCCAGGACTGCAGGCTGCTCCTGGCGTACGACCGGGAGCAGGCGGACGCCCGTGCGGCGGAGCTGGTGCGGCGCTTGGAGGAGGGGCCGCTGGGCCCCGGCTGGGCGAGCGCCGACCGGGCCTCGGTGACCGAGGCCACCCGCGCCCACGCGGGACCCCGCACGGTCGTGATCGTGGACGGTGACCCCGGTTCCGCGGCCCTGCGCGAGACCACGGCTGCCCTGGCCGGCGCGGGAGGGGCTGCCGGGATCCATCTCATCTGCCTGGCCGAGACCCCGGCCGCCTCGCCCACGTCACCGGTCGCCGCCACCTACGACACGGCGTGCCGGGCCTCGATCGCCTTCCGTGAGTGCGGGGCGGTCGCCATGCTGAGCGGCGATGTGGCCACCGCGCTGCGGCTCATGCGTACGGCGGGCGGCCGGACGGCCGGGCACGGCACCGTCGCCACGGTGGACGCGGTGTCGGCGGCCTGGGCCGAGCGGTTCGCGCGCGCCCTCGCCCCGCTGCGCGACGAGGGCTCCGCCGCCCTGCCCGGCAGACCCGTGGCGGCGGCCCTGCCCCCGTCCGCCCGGCTGCTGGACGAGCTGGGCCTGGCCAGGGCCACGCCGGCCTCACTGATGGCCCGCTGGGCGTCCACGGCGGAGGACCAGCCGGGGGCGACGGTACGCACGGCGGCCCCGGCCGGCGGGGACCCGGACACGACGGGTTCCGGCCGCACCCTGAGCACCGGCCCCCGGGTGGGCCAGCAGCGAGAGGCCCCCGCATCAGGACCCACGCCGTTGCGGAACAGCGGACCCACCAGCTCGGGTCCGGGCCGCTCCCCCTACGCCCCGGCAGCCGCGGTCCCCGCCCAGCGGCGCGAGACGCAGACCGCCGCACCCGCGAGCCGGGGTTACGCGGGGCGCCCGGTGATCGTGCTCGGCGCCGGTCCCCACGGCCCTCTGTCCGTCGATCTGGCCGACGAGGGACCGCATCTGCTGATCGAAGGGCCGGCGGGCAGCGGCCGTACGGAGCTGCTGCGGGCCGTCGCCGCCTCGCTGGCCTCCGCCGCCCGGCCCGACCGGCTCGGCATCCTGCTGATCGACGGCGCCGGCCGTGAGCACGGGGAGCGCGGCGAAGGGCTGCGGCCCTGCACGGAGCTTCCGCACGTCTTCACGCACCTGGTCGCCTCCGAGCCCGCACGGATGCGGGAGTTCGCCCAGGCGCTCGGTGCTGAGCTGAAGCGCCGCGCGGAGCTGCTCGGACGGCTGGACTTCGTCGAATGGCACGCGCGGTACGAGGAATCACGGACGCTCACCGGAAGGCGCCCCTCCGGCGCCGCCGAACAGCGCGGCGACCTCGAGTCACCCGCCGGCGGCACCCTGCGGCTGCGCCCCGCAGCCGCCCGGCCCATGGACCCGGGTCCCTCACCACTGCCCCGGCTCGTCGTCCTGGCCGACGATTTCGACGCCCTGGTCGCTCCCGCTCTCGGCAGCCCGGGCCGCCCGTCCGCCGGATCCGTCGTACGCGTGCTGGAGGCCGTGGCCAGGGACGGCGGACGGCTCGGCGTCCATCTGGTCGCCACCTCCGCCCGCCCGGACCGCACCGAGGACACGGAGCTGGCGCGCGGGGCCCGGCTGCGCATCGTGCTCGACCCGCCCGTCGTGCCGCCGTCCCCGGACGAGGCGGCACCGGGCCGCGGCCGGCTGGGGCATCCGGACGGCCGGGTGACGCCGTTCCAGGGCGGCCGGGTCACCGGCCGCATCCCGCGCACGGCGACGCTGCGCCCCACCGTCGTCCCTCTGGAGTGGGAGCGGATGGGCGATCCGCCGGCCCGCCGACAGGTCCGCGAACTGGGCAACGGGCCTACCGATCTGGCCCTGTTGGCCAGCGCCCTGGAGCGGGCGGCCCGTTCGGTGAACGCGGAGCGGCTTCCCCCGCTGGCCTCTTGCATCCCGTGAATTCCGCTCCGTTTCAGAGGCATTGACGCGACGTCACGAGCCCATCACGATCTCTATGCCTGGGGTGATACCGCTATTGCGGCACCCGTGGACCCGGCGTAGGACTGTGCGCAAGGACGAGATGTGAACGCACCATGTGACACGCGACCGGCATCGCACGGTCCCACCGTGGGTGACGGTCCTTGCACAAGCGCACAGGAGAGACGGGGCAGGGATGAGCACAACCCTTCGCATGCGTAGAGCCGCACTGGTGTTCGCCGCGATCGGAGCACTGGCCCTCACCGGCTGCGGTGACGGCGACAGTGGCAAGGACAAGGCGGACAAGGACTCCGGCTCGGGCAAGGACAGCCCGTCGAGCGTGGTTCTGCCGAAACTGGACGGTGAGAAGGTCTCGGTCGCCGCTGTCTGGACGGGTCCCGAGCAGGCCAACTTCACCAAGGTCCTCGACGAGTTCGAGAAGCGCACGGGGGCCACGGTCACCTTCGTCCCGGCGCAGGACCCGATCGTCAACTTCCTCGGTACGAAGATAGCGGGCGGCCAGCCCCCGGACGTCGCGATGATCCCGCAGGTCGGCGCGATCCAGCAGGCCGTGGCCAAGAAGTGGGCCAAGCCGGTCGGCGACGAGGCCAAGGCCCAGCTCAGCAAGAACTACGCGCAGGTCTGGCAGGACCTCGGCGCGGTGGACGGCACCCAGTACGGCGTGTACTTCAAGGCCGCCAACAAGTCCCTGATCTGGTACAACGCCCAGGCGTTCGAGAACGCGGGCGCGAGCGAGCCGAAGACCTGGAAGGACTTCATCGCCACGGCCGAGACGGTCTCCGCCTCCGGTGTCACCCCGGTCTCGGTCGGCGGCGCGGACGGCTGGACGCTCACCGACTGGTTCGAGAACATCTACCTCTCCCAGGCCGGCCCGGAGAAGTACGACCAGCTGGCCAAGCACGAGATCAAGTGGACCGACCCGTCCGTGAAGGACGCCCTCACCACCCTCGCCGAGCTGTTCGGCAAGCCGGAGCTCATCGCGGGCGGCGCCGACGGCGCGCTGCAGACCGAGTTCCCGGCCTCCGTCACCCAGACGTTCACCGGGGGTGACCAGCCCAAGGGCGCCATGGTGTTCGAGGGTGACTTCGTCTCCATCAACATCGCGCAGACCAAGGCGAAGATCGGTACGGACGCCAAGGTGTTCCCGTTCCCGGCGGTCGGCGCGGACTCCCCCGTGGTGACGGGCGGCGACGCGGCCGTGGCGCTCAAGGACAGCAAGGGCGCCCAGGCGCTGCTGACCTGGCTCGCCTCGACCGACGCGGCGCAGATCTGGGCCGAGGAGGGCGGGTTCATCTCGCCCAACAAGTCGCTGGACGCCGCCGCGTACCCGAACGACGTGCAGCGCACGATGGCCGAGGCCCTGATCGCGGCCGGTGACGACGTCCGGTTCGACATGTCCGACCAGGCCCCGCAGTCGTTCGGCGGGACGCCCGGGAAGGGTGAGTGGAAGACCCTCCAGGACTTCCTCAAGAACCCGAAGGACATCGCGGGGGCCCAGGCGAAGCTGGAGTCCGACGCGGCTGCGGCGTACAAGAGCTGACGGGATGACCACAGCGACAACGGGGGGCGCCGGCCCGGTGCCCCCCGCCGACCGACGTCCTGACGAGGCAAGGCGCGTACGCACGCCCAGGAGCGTGACCGGCACCCGGAGGGTCCTCGCGGCGGCGTTCCTGCTGCCGGCCCTGGTGCTGCTCGGCGCACTCGTCGTGTATCCGATCGTGTACTCCGTCTACCGGTCCTTCTTCGACCAGGCGGGTACCGGCTTCGCGGGCCTCGACAACTACAAGGCGCTGTTCACGGACGACACCATCCGTACGGCGGTCAAGAACAACGCGATCTGGGTCGTGCTCGCGCCGACGGTCGCCACCGCGCTGGGGCTGATCTTCGCGGTGCTGACCGAACGCATCCGGTGGGGCACGGCCTTCAAGCTGATCGTCTTCATGCCGATGGCGATCTCCATGCTGGCCGCGGGCATCATCTTCCGGCTGGTGTACGACCAGGCTCCGGAGCGCGGGGTCGCCAACGCCGTGGCGGTGGGCGTGCACGACACCTTCGCCGCGTCCTCGGGCTTCCCGAAGGCGCATCCGCTGCCGGTCCATCCGCTGAAGGCGGGCGGCGGCGGTTCCTTCGTCACGAAGGAACCGGTGCGGGCCGGTGAAGCGGTGCAGCTGCCGCTGGTGGGTGTGGCGCCCGCGAAGATGCCGGACGACGCCCGGCCGGCGAAGGCGGCCACGGCGGCGGCCGACGGGAAGATCACCGGCACCGCGTGGCTGGACTTCACCAAGGGGGGAGGCGGCAAGCCCAACGTCGTCGACCCCAAGGAGCTCGGCCTCAAGGGCATCACGGTCGAGGCGGTCAGGGACGGCAAGGTCGTCGCCTCGGCCACGGCGGGTGCGGACGGCGTGTTCACCCTGCCCGCGTCGGCCGACGGCGCGCAGATCAGGCTCCCGGCGGACAACTTCCGGGAGCCGTACAACGGCGTCGACTGGCTCGGTCCGTCCCTGGTGACACCCGGGATCATCGGCAGCTACGTGTGGATGTGGGCGGGCTTCGCCATGGTGCTGATCGCGGCGGGTCTGGCGGGCCTGCCGCGCGAACTCCTCGAAGCGGCCCGGGTGGACGGTGCGAACGAGTGGCAGGTGTTCCGCCGGATCACCGTCCCGATGCTCGCGCCGGTCCTGGCGGTGGTGCTGGTCACCCTGATGATCAACGTTCTGAAGGTCTTCGACCTGGTCTTCATCATCGCGCCGGGCTCCTCCCAGGACGACGCGAACGTCCTGGCACTCCAGCTGTACCGGTCCTCGTTCGGCACGGACGCGGACCTGGGGGTCGGCAGCGCCATCGCCGTACTCCTGCTGCTGCTGGTGATCCCGGTGATGCTGTTCAACATCCGCAGGATGCGGAAGGAGGGACGCCGATGACGACGACCCAGCCAGTGAAAGCGGACCGGGCCGCGGATGCCGTCCCCGAACCGGTGAAGACCCCGCGGCCCCTCGGCGCGCGGATCGCCGCCCGTGCGGGCGGCGGGATCATGCGGGTCTTCCTCATCCTGGTCGGCCTGTTCTGGCTGATGCCGACCATCGGGCTGCTGCTCTCCTCGCTGCGCGGGGCGGAGGACATCGCGGCGTCGGGCTGGTGGAAGATCTTCACCGCCCCGTCCGAGCTCACCTTCGACAACTACCAGCGGCTGCTGGACAATTCGACGATCACCGATTCACTCTTCAGCACGGTCCTGATCACCGTGCCGGCCACCTTCCTGGTGGTGGTGATCGGCTCGCTCGCCGGATACGCCTTCGCCTGGATGGAGTTCCCGGGGCGCGACTGGTGGTTCCTGGTGGTCGTGGGGCTGCTGGTGGTCCCCGTGCAGGTCGCCCTGATCCCGGTCTCCGAGCTCTTCGGCACGATCGGGATCTTCGAGACGACCTTCGGCGTGATCATGTTCCACACGGCGTTCGGCCTGCCGTTCGCCATCTTCCTCCTGCGGAACTTCTTCGCCGAGATCCCGCGCGAACTCCTGGAGGCCGCGCGGCTGGACGGGGCGGGTGAGATCCGGCTGTTCACCCGGGTCGTGATGCCGCTCGGCGGCCCCGCGATCGCCTCGCTCGGGATCTTCCAGTTCCTCTGGGTGTGGAACGACATGCTGGTCGCGCTGATCTTCGCGGATTCCGAGTCCCCTCCGATCACCGTGGCGCTGCAGCAGCAGGTCCGCCAGTTCGGCAACAACATCGACGTGCTGGCGCCCGGCGCCTTCGTGTCGATGGTGATTCCGCTGGCGGTGTTCTTCGCCTTCCAGCGGCAGTTCGTCTCCGGTGTGATGGCGGGCGCCGTCAAGTAACGCGCTCCGCACAGCACGTACGTTCGTCAACACCAGGGCGGCCCGGTCACTCGTGACCGGGCCGCCCTACCTCGTTGTTCCCCCGAATGCCACATCCGGCGTAACCATGTCACTCCATCGGCCGTTTGCGGGCCACCTGCCCGCCCGCGAGCGACCCCTGGATGTGTTGTGCCCCGGTTCAGTGTCATCGTGCCCGCGTACCGGGTCCAGGCGTATCTGCACGCGTGTCTCGACTCCGTGCTGAACCAGTCCTTCAAGGACTACGAGATCATCGTGGTCGACGACTGTTCACCGGACGCCTGCGGCCCGATCGCCGACGAGTACGCCGCCCGTGACCCCCGGGTCAGCGCCGTTCACCTCCCGCACAACTCCGGCCTCGGCCCCGCCCGGAACGCCGGGATGGCCAGGGCGAGCGGGGACTACCTGCTCTTCCTGGACGGCGACGACACGTTCACCCCCGAGGCGCTGCAGACCATCGCCGACCGCCTGGAGACGACCGGCGGACCGGACGTCCTGGTCTACGACTACGCCCGTACGTACTGGTCGGGCGAGAGTGAACGCAACACCTTCGCCCACCACCTCGCGGAGACCGGCCCCGTCTCCTTCCGGCTGGCGGAACGGCCCGAGCTCCTCAAGGTCCTGATGGTCGTCTGGAACAAGGCCTATCGCCGCGAGTTCATCGAGGCCGAGGGCTTCGCCTTCCCGCCCGGCTACTACGAGGACACCCCCTGGACCTACCCGGTGCTGATGGCCGCCGGATCGATCGCCGTCCTGGACGCGGTCTGCGTGGGCTACCGCCAGCGGCGCCGGGGCAACATCCTCTCCACCACCACCCGCAGGCACTTCGACGTCTTCGACCAGTACGACCGGGTCTTCGCGTTCATCGACGCACGGCCCGAGCTGGCCCTGTGGAGACCGGTGATGTTCCGCCGGATGCTCGACCACTTCTCGACGCTGTTCACCTCCCCCGCGCGGCTGCCGCGCGGCAGCCGGGCCCCGTTCTTCCGCCGGGCCCGCGCCCACCGCCGCCGCTACCGCACCCCGGGCGCCCCCGTACCGGGCCGCGCTCGGCTGCGGCACGCGCTGTTCCGGCTGGGCGCCCACCGCACGTACCGCGCCCTGTGGGCGGCGCAGCAGCTGCGCGGCCGGCTGCGCCGTTGCTCCGCGACGCTGCGCCGCACGGTGCGGGGCGCGGTCCTCCAGCTGCACTACCGCACGCAGCTGCGGCTGCCCGTACGGCCCGGGGAGGCCGTGTTCGCCGCCTACTGGCACCGCGGCTACACGTGCAGTCCAGCGGCCCTGGAGGCGGCGGCCCGCGCACTCGTCCCCGGGCTCCGCACGTCCTGGATCTGCCGCCCCGAGGACGCGCACACCGTCCCGGCGGCCACCCGGGTGCTGCACCCGGGGACGTTCGCGTACTGGACGGCCCTGGCCCGCTCCAAGTACCTCGTGAACAACGTCAACTTCGATCGCAGACTGGTGAAGAGACAGGGTCAGGTGCTGCTGCAGACCCATCACGGGACGCCCCTGAAGACCATGGGGACCGACCTCGTGCACCGTCCGGTGGCGGCCGGTTCCATGGACTTCGAGCAGCTGCTCCGCAACATCGACAAGTGGGACTTCTCGCTCTCCGCCAACCAGCACTCCACCCTCGTGTGGGAGCGCACCTACCCCTCCGGCTACACGACGCTGGAGTACGGCAGTCCGCGCAACGACGTCTTCCACCGCACGGACCCCGCCGGGATCGCACGGCTGCGCGAACACCTGGCCGTCCCGGCCGACAGCATCGCCCTGCTGTACGCACCGACCCACCGGGACTACCGGCGCGCCCAGCACCACTCCCTGGACCTGGAACGGCTCGTCCGCGTCCTGGGCCCGCGCTTCGTGGTCCTGGCCCGCTCGCACTACCTGGACGAGGCGGCCCGGACCACGGCCGGGCGCGCCCCGCATCCGCGGATCATCGACGTCAGTGCCCATCCGTCCGTCGAGGAACTCTGCCTCGCCTCGGACGCACTGGTCACGGACTACTCGTCGCTGATGTTCGACTACGTCAACCTGGACCGGCCGGTCGTCCTCCATCTGGAGGACAGCCAGGCGTACGAGGCGGCGCGCGGCACGTACTTCGATCTGGAGGCCTTCCCGCCCGGGGCGGTGGCACACGACCAGGACGAGCTGCACGAGATCTTCACCACGGACCACTGGCGCGGCCCCCGGTCCGCGCAGCGGCGGGCGGCTTTCCGGGCCCGGTTCTGTCCGTACGACGACGGCCACGCGGCGGAACGCGTGGTGCGCCGGGTCTTCATGGACGACACCTCCGGGCTGCCGCTGCCCGTACCGCTCACGAGCCGGGGCCCCACCGGGGTGCCCCGGCAGGTGCCGGTGCGGGAGTACACCAACGGGTGAAGCCCGCGGGGTGCGGGACGAGGTCCCGCACCCCGGGGCTCAGCGTTCGAGGAACGCGAACAGCTCCTCCCAGCGGCGCACGATCTCAGCCTCCGAGAACCGCTGGACGTTGGTCCTGGCCCGGTCACCCATCGCGTCCCGCAGCCGGGGGTCGCCGGTGAGCCGAAGCAGCCGGTCGGCGAGCGCGCCGATGTCCCCGGCGGGCGCGAGCAGCCCGTCCTCACCGTCGCGCACGATCTCGCGCACTCCGGGCGCGCAGTCGAAGGCCGCACACGGCACCCCGCTGGCCATCGCCTCCAGCAGCGCGAGCGGGAAGCCCTCGCCGCGCGAGGACTGGACGAAGACGGAGGAGGCCGCGAGCGCACCCGGGACGTCGTCCGTGGGCCCCCGCCAGCCGACCGATCCGTCCAGCCCCAGGGCGGTGCACCGGCCCCTGAGGCTCTGCTCGTCCTCCCCCGCCCCGTACACGTCCAGACGCCAGTCGGGGCGCTGCGGGGCCACCAGCGCCCAGGCGTCCAGGAGCATGTCGATGCCCTTCTGGTCGGTGAGCCTGCCGATGCTCGCCACCGACTTCTCGCACCGGGGGGAAGGCACGTCGGGCAGTGCGGCCAGCGCGTTCGGCATGAAGCCGACGTTGTTCATCCCGTCGCCCGCCCAGATGTCGGCGTCCTCCTCGGTGAGGACGAGCCAGCGGTCGAGCCCCGCGTAGTGCCTCTTGATCCAGCGGTAGCGGTGGCTCGCCCGGGAGTAGTCGTAGGACTCGTGGCTCATCCCGATGACCCGCAGACCGGTGGTGTCCGCCTCCGTGACCCACTCCATCGCCCAGACCTGGCTGACGATCACCACACCCCCGGGCCGTGCGGTGCGGAAGATCTCCGAGAGCCGGTCGACGGCACGGCGTTTGTCCGCGACGCGCGCCGCCTCGGTCCGCCGGGCCGTGATCCGGAAGCGGTCCCGCAGCCCCCTGGGGGTCCAGGGGGTCGGCGGATGGGCCGGGTACAGCGCGGTGACGGGGTAGCCGGCCGGGTCGGGCAGGGCCATCTTCAGCTCGGCCGCGTGGATGCCGACGGTGTGCACACGGTGGCCCCGCTGCTGGAACAGCTGGGCCGTCCGGTGCATCCAGCCGGTCACCCCGCCGAGTTCGTCGGTGCTGTTGGAGACGATGAAGACGTCACGGCTGGTCATCCTCGGACCTCCCCGGCACCGGTGTCCCGGGCCCGGGACAGATACCGGGCGAACACGGTGTCCACGACCGCCCGTGCCGCGTCCCCCCGGTCGTAGCCGCCGAACTCCCGCGCGAAACCGCCGCGTCGTTCCTGGAAGCCCGTGTCCACGGCCTTCAGCCGGGCCAGCACGTCGAACAGTTCCTCCTCGGTGGCGACCACCGGCCCGGGCGCCTTCTCCCGCAGGTCGAAGTAGCTGCCCCGCTCGGCGGCGTACGCGTCGAGATCCGGGGCGAACAGGACGATCGGGCGGTCCAGGAGCGCGTAGTCGAACATGATCGACGAGTAGTCGGTGACCAGGACGTCGGCGAGCGCGAGCAGTTCGCTGACGTCGTGGTGACGCGAGACGTCCACGACCGTCCCCGGCGGGCAGACGGGCAGACTCGCCGCCTCCAGGTAGTGCGCCCGCACCAGCAGCGTGTACGCGTCGCCGAAGCGCTCCGCGAAACGTGCCGCGTCCAGCAGGAGCCGTCGCCGCTTGTGCTTCCCCGGCCCGCCGCGGAACGTCGGCGCGTACAGCACGGTCTTCCGGTGGTCCGGCAGCCCGAGCTCCGCCGCGAGCGCCGGGCGCGGCAGCCGCCCCTCGGCCTCGTCCCGGGCACGGGCCGCGAGAAGGGCGTCGTTGCGCGGATAACCGGTGCGCAGCAGGATCCGCCCGGGAAGCCGGTAGGCGCGGGCGAGGGTGCGCACGTCGTGCTCGGAGCGGACGAGGAAGTGGTCGAAGCGGTGCACGGCCTGCTGGAGCCGCTCGCGCTGCGGCGCGTTCTGCATACGCACCCGGCTCTCGTCGAAGCCCATGCGTTTGTACGCCGAACCGTGCCAGGTCTGCAGGTAGGTGGTGCCGGACGGTTTGTCCAGGTGCTGCGGGAAGCCCTGGTTGTCGACCCAGAACTCGGCCCGGGCGAGCGCCCACAGATAGCGCCAGGACCAGCGGCGTACGAGGCGGGCGCCGTCGGCCGGGAAGCCCTCCGCGGCGCCGTCGTACGACCAGACGCAGCGCAGGGGAAGACCCCTTCCGCGCACCTCCTCGTAGACGGCCCGGGGACTGTCGCCGTAGCAGGTGCCCATGTGGCTCTCGAAGACCACGGACCCCTTGCGGACGGGCAGCCGGAGGAACCAGGAGCGGTAGACCGAGACCTTGAACCCGCGCGCGTGCAGTCGGTCGCGGCGCCTGCGCAGACTCCGCAGCAGGAGTTTGACCCGGCGCGCGGGCCGGAAGTGGGTGGCGTAGTGGACCAGGCGCCCGGCCGTGCGGGCGGGGCGGCGGTGCGCTTCGAGGCGCAGCGCGAGATGGTCCTTGAGCGTGACGTAGGGCTGCCAGGTGTCCCCCGCCGCCGGGCCGAGCCTGGGCAGGGCGGGAAAGCGGTCCGCCGGGCCGACGAGGTCACGGGCGGCGAAGAGGTCGCTGACCGCACGGGTCCGGCCGTCCTCCACCACCATCCGGACGTCCCACACGGTGTCGCGGACGCCGAGGGGGCGCAGGGCCCGGGTGAGATCCGCGCGGGTGCGCCAGCCGATCCCGGTGGCGTCCCGCCGCAGCTCGTCGACGGGCACGCGGAAGGTGCGGGAGCCGTCCCGTACGCGGAATTCCAGACGGGCCGTCGGCGACGGTCCGGGGCCGGTGTGCCCGGGCAGCACGAGGTGGCCCTCCAGCAGGACCCGGCCGCCGTCGGCCTCGCATCGGGTGAGCCTGTTCATCAGCCGCAGCTCGCCGAACGTGCGGTGCTGGTGGCCCAGTTCGGTGACGTCCAGCGCGGGACCGGCCTCCCCGCCCGGCCAGTACACCCGCCCGTCGTCCGTCACGGTGAGCGGCGCGGCCACGGTGCCCCGCCTGCGCAGCGCGTACGCCGCCGCGAGTACGCCCTCCGCGTCGCCCCGCTCCAGCAGCCGCACCCCGACGCGTTCAACGGGCGGCAGGGCGAGCAGGACCGGCTCCGGCACACACTCCGGGAGCACCCGGGCGGCCGTCGCGGCGATCCGGTCCCGCTCGGCGGCGGGCAGCAGGGGGAAGGTGCCCACCAGCGGCACGACGTGGTCGAGCAGGAAGGCGGCGTGCCGCTCCTCGCGCAGCCCGGCCTCACCCCGCGCCCCCAGGAGGTGGCCCACCCTGCGGTGCGCCTCGACGAGTCCGGCGAGGTCCCGTCCGTCCTCGGGGACGGCACGCCCGGAGACGATCCGGCGGCGCACGAGCGCGATCCGGCCCACCGCCACGGCGGCCTCCGGGCCGAACAGGATCTCGCTGCGGGTGAGGTCCTCCCCGTAGCGCAGGGCGTGCCGCTCCCGTGCCTCGCGGCGCAGGCAGAAGCCGGTCACCAGCGCGTCGTGCACGGCCAGCCCGGGGGCGTCGGCAAGCCGGTCGACGGCCCGGGAGCGGCCGAACAGCTGCTGCTGCCAGGGGGGTTCCTGCTCCTTCCCCCCGTCCCCGGTGAGCAGGCTCCAGCGCCCGGCGACGAGGTCGGCACCGGTGCGCGCACCGGCCTCCCAGAGGTTGCGGCAGGCATGCTGCTGGAGGCGCTCGCCGTCGTCGAGCACGAGGACGTACGTGCCCCGGGCCGCGTCGAGGCCCGTGTTGCGGAGGGCCGCGACGCGGTCCGCGCGGGCATCGGCGTCGAGGAGGCGGACACGGTCCGGGGAGCACCCGGCGAGTGAGGCGGCTGCCGTACGGAGGGCTGCGCCGCCGTCCGCCGGCAGGACGACGAGGGCCTCGACGGCCCGCAGCGTCTGGTCGAGCACGGACTCCACGGAGGCCCGCAGGGCCGCTTCCCCTCCCGGGGCCGCGGTGACGACACAGCTGAAGTCGGGGGTGCTCACGCCTGCACCCCCCTCAGCATGCGGTCCACGACCCGTGCCGCCGCCGTCCCGTCGTCGAGGTCGCAGAACGACTCCCGGAAGCGGGCGTACGCCTCCCGGTGGGCGGCGGCCGTGGACTCCGGGTGGCGCAGGGCCTCGACGACCCCGGCCGAGGTGGGGACCAGCGGGCCGGGCGCCCGGTTCTCGAAGTCGAAGCAGAAGCCGCGCAGGGTGTCGCGGTAGTGCTCCAGGTCGTAGGTGTGGAAGACCATCGGCCGGCCCGTCTGCGCGAAGTCGAACATCAGGGACGAGTAGTCCGTGACCAGCACATCGCTGATCAGCATCAGCTCGGCCACGTCCGGGTAGCGCGACACGTCACGGACGAAGTCGCTCTCCGGGACGCTCCCGCCGACCAGGTAGTGGCGGCGCACCAGCAGGACGTGGTCGTCACCGAGAGCCCTCCGCGCCTGTTCGAGGTCCAGTCGGAGGTCGAGCCCGTACCGGCCGCTCTGCTTGGGGCGGTCCTCGCGCCAGGTGGGGGCGTACAGGACGACACGCCTGCCCTCGGGCACGCCGAGCGACTCCCGTACGGCGGCGGCGACCTTCGCCCGGTCCGGGGCGTGCAGCAGGTCGTTGCGCGGGGAGCCGCACTCCATGACCTCGCCGGTGTGTCCGAAGGCGCGGCGCAGGACGGGTGTGGAGAAGCTGTTCGGCGACACGAGCACGCTCCACTGGGCGGCGCGCAGCGGCATGGACGCCATGTACGCGCTGTCCGCGCACGGGCTGCCCGCCAGGTCGCGCCCGATGCGCTTGAGCGGGGTGCCGTGCCAGGTCTGGACGACGAACTGGCCGTCGGCCCGCTCGAACCACTCGGGCAGCTGGGTGTTGGTGACGATCCAGCGGCTGCGGGCCAGGGCCTCGTACCACTCGGCACTGTGCAGGGCCACCGCACGGACCCCCGCGGGCACGGCGGCCTGCTGGTCGCGCACCACCCACAGGTGCTCGACGCCGGTGGCGCGGCGGGCCAGTTCCTCGTGGACGGCGCGGGGCGAGTCCGAGTACTGGCGTCCGTCGAAGCTGGAGTACAGCACGGCCTCGCGCGGCTCACCGCCGCGCGCGGCGGCGTACCCGGCGCGCAGCCGGCGCTGCCCGTACGCTCCCCGGTCCCGCACCGGCAGGGCGCTGCCGGACTCCAGACAGAGCCGGTCGTGGAAGCGCCGCTCCAGCGTGAAGCGGCGACCGCCGGACTCCTGGCCCAGCGGCAGCCCGGCGTGGAGCTGGTGCACCACGCGCAGCGGGAGGTAGCGCTCCGGGTCCCGCTCCCCCCGTTCCCGGAGGAAGAGGTACCAGCGGCCCTCGGCGAGCGGGAGGGTGCCCCCGATACCGTCCACCGCCCCGGGAACGAGCCGCGTACGGAACCCGTCTCCCGTCCGCTCCACGACGAAGGCGGTCTCCTCCTGGTGGCCGCCGTGCCGCAGGACGAGTTCGAGCGGCCTTCCGGGGGCGGCCGGACAGCTGCCTTCGAGGACGAGGCCGTCTCCGTCCGGCCACGACACGCGTCCTACGACGGGCTGCACGGTCCGGTCGGTCAACACCAGGTCGCCGGAGGGGTTGGCCGCGGCGTACACCTCGCGACCCCCGGCCAGCGGATAGCGCCCGGCATCGGTCTCCGGGCGTGCCGCCACCGTCAGCCGGCCCTCCCCGCCGACCAGTTGGACCCCCCAGTCGCCGTCGGAGCGACGGAACGCGTCGAGCGGCACCTCGGCGACGACCGTGCGCCCGTCCGTCTCACCGCTGACCACCAGCGGGAACTCCCGGGTCTCCTTCGTGCGCCACTCCTGGATCCGCAGGGCCGTCGGTTCGCTCCCGTCCAGGACCCGCACCGCGATCCGTACCCCGCTCCCGGCCTCCGTCGCCCGGTGACCGGCGAGCACGGCGTCGATCCGCTCCACGCGCAGTTCCAGCTTGTTGCCGCAGAGCACCGGGACGATCCGGGTGCGCTCGTCGACGTACCGCACGGCGGGCGCCGCCGGATTGCCCAGCAGCCGCATGGGGCCCCGGCGCGGGCGTCCCGCACCGAGGACGACGGATTCCAGCTTCCAGACCCTCCGGGCGCCCCGGCCCGTTCCCTTCGCGGCGAGCCGGCCCGGGTCGAGGACGGTCTCGAAGCCTGAGCGCTCGTAGCGGTGCAGCGAGCGGCCCGATCCGGCCGCCGCCTCGTCCGTCACCGTCGTGCGCGTCCGGAGCGGCATCAGCCGCCTGCCCGACCGCAGCCAGCCGGTCCCGGCGGACCGGCCCGGGGCGTTGCGGACGTACGCGTACCCCTTGAGGTGCAGCCTCCCGTCCCGCCACACCGCCTCGGTGAGGTGCGCGTGCACGGGGAGGTCCGTGGCGGACAGGGCGGCGACCCGGCGCGGGAGGGGGTCCTCGACACCCGGGTACTGGGCCCGGGGCCGGAGCAGACCCCGGACGTGGAAGGTGTCACGGTCGGTGGACTCGTGGGCGAGGAGGGCCAGCAGCTCGCGCATCCTGCGTTCCCGGACGAGCTGCCACTTGACGCGCAGATGCAGCGGCAGCGCGCCGAGGACGGCCGGGCCGACCGTGTCGGCGAAGGCGTTGGCATGGGTGAGGAAGGCCTCGCGGAACTCCGCGTCGCCGTCCGGGAGCGCCTCCATGAACAGCCACAGGTCGCCGGAGAGCACGTGCGCGTCGTAGTGCCCGCGGGCCTCCGTCATGCCCCGTTCCGCGAGGAACCGGCTGACGGTGCTGACCGCCGTGACCCGGTCGCGGATGCCCCGGGCCACCGCGCGCCGGGTGGTGATCGAACCGTCCCGGTCCCGCCAGTGGTAGACGGGCTCCTCGACGACGTCGACGCCGTCGGCCAGGAAGTGCGCGGGCAGGACGACGGCGATGTCCTCGTACAGGACGCCGGTCGGGAAGGCGAAGGAGTGGAGGTCCCAGAAGGTCCTGCGGAACACCTTGTTGCACGCGATGCGGTCGCCGAGCAGGAGCCGGTCCCGGGTGACGTGGGTGGCCCGCCGGGCCTTCTCCATCGGCCTGCGGAACATCGGAGACTGTTCGAGTGCCCCGTTCGCCCGCAGCCTGAGCACGTTGCCGGTCGCGAAGTCCGAGCCGGACGCGTCGAGTTCGCCGAGCATCCGGGCGTACGCGCCGGGCGGGACGACGTCGTCGCTGTCGACGAACGCGAGGAACTCCCCTTCCGGGTGCGCCTGCGCGGCCCCGGCGTTGCGTGCGGCGCCGAGCCCCGCGTTCTCCTGCCGGATGAGCCGGAAGCGCGGGTCCTTCCGGGAGAAGTCCAGGGCCACGTCCGCGCTGTGGTCCGTCGATCCGTCGTCGACCATGACGACTTCGAGGTCGGCCATGGTCTGCTCGGCGAGCGAGTCCAGGCAGGCTCCGAGGTACTCCTCGACGTTGTAGAGCGGGACGACGACGGTGAGGCGGGGTGCCATGCGCTGCGCACGATCCTTCCGGGCGGACGACATCGGTCAACTGGTCTGCTGCTTGACGAACGAGCCCCGTGCCGGGGAGGCAACGGGGCTCGCGACGAACACGGTCGGGCGACGGCTTCAGGGTTTGACCGCGATACGGCCCTCATCCATGCGCAGGAGCAGCAAGCGCTCGCCGGTCTCCTCCAGGAACTCGTCCACGGCCTGGCGGGATCCCTGCCAGTAACCGTAGTCGTCGATCAGGAGCACACCGCCGCTGACCAGGCGCGGGTAGAGGTGCCGCAGCTCGTGCCTCGTCGAGGCGTACCAGTCGGTGTCGAGCCGCAGGATCGAGATCCGGTCCGGGGCCTGCTCCGGAACGGTGTCCTCGACCTTGCCCCGCACGTAGTGGATGCGGTCCTTCGGGTACGGCACGTCCTCGAATCCGGCCTGTACGTCCTCCAGCGAGGCCACGGCCCAGATCGGCCGGTCCTTGCCCTGGGCGTCCAGCAGTTCCCGGGCCGGCCTGCCGTCGCGGCGCAGGTCCTCGGCGGTGGGCGGGGTCATGCCCTCGTACGTGTCGAAGAGGTACAGGTCGCGCCCGGTCTCGTCGAGCGACAGCAGCGTCTTCGCGCAGGCCTGCATGGAACCGCCGCGCCAGACGCCGCACTCCACGACGGCGCCCGGGATGTCGTGCTCGACGATGTGCCGGGTGGCGAGGACCAGGGCGTTGAGCCGCTCGGGGGAGGTCATCGTGTACGGCTTGACCGCACGGATGATGTCTGTCGCCTCGTCGTCGTAGTCGGCCGGGAACTGCGGGCCGGTCTTCGGCGCGGGCTTCTTCGCGGCGGCCGGCTTCTCCGGCGGTGTCTGCGCCGGATCCGTCGCGACGGGCTTCGTCACCGCGGGTGTCGTCTCCGCGGGCTTCTTCGCTCCGGGGTGCGGGGCGGTGCGGGGAGCCGGCACGGTCGTGCGCCTGAGCTGATACCCGGTGAGTTGCTGAAGGACGCCGTTGACGGCGTTGCGCCAAGCCATGGGGCCGGAGAGTACGCGCGCTTTGCGACTCATGTCACCTTTCGTCAACCTGCCGTTGATGCGGTCGCCGGGGTCTCCGGCCGTCCGCACCGCTCCCGGCCCTCCAGCGGGCGCGGCAGCGGCACCCGGTCCACTCCGCCGACCCGGTTGGCCCACCACACCGCCGTCTCGCGCACGGCGAACGCGGCCACCTCGCCCTTCAGCCGGGCAACCGGCCGGGAAGGGCGCCCCGGCCTGCGGAAGACACCGACGGAGTCGCCCCAGTAGGCGGCCTTCGCGTCGATGGACGGGTAGTCGTGCCAGATGCCCTTCGTGGGCGGGAAGTCCGTGTACGCCTCGCAGAGTTCGAGGCGGGAGTGGGCGGCCATCGCACGGAAACCGTCGGGGTAGTAGCGCCAGCAGTCCTGCGCGTCATGAGCGTGCCCGCGCGACGGAGCGGTGATGAAGGCGTAGCCGCCGGGCTTCAGCACCCGGGCGATCTCCAGCATCGACACCCAGAAGAAGGGAATGTGCTCGAACGCCTGCCCGGAGAGGACGACATCGGCACTGCCCGACCTGGCGGGAATCCGGTAGGGCCGGGTCATCACGGCGTCGACGTTGGGACCGTCGAGCACATCGACCCCGAAGTAGTCGACCTCGTGGCCCGCCAGCAGTGCCCTGTGCGTACGGGTCTGCTTGCCGGAGATCCGCGAGCCGAGGTCCACGACCCGGTACCCGCGGGACGTGGGCAGATACTCCCGGACGCAGAGTTCCATCTGCTCGTAGGCGGACCGGTGCATGGTTACTCCCGAGGTTGCGGTGTGCGCGCACTGCTGAACACAACGAAGGCGCGGTACGGAAGGGTCGCCCCGTACGGGTGACGCGGAGATTCAGCCCGGCCTCACGGGGAAGATCCGCCGCACCACGCGTTCCGCCGCGTGCCCGTCGTCGTACGGACAGAACCTGCTGCGGAACGCGGCGCGCAGCACGGCCGCCTCCGGCGAGCGCCACGCCCCGGTCCGCAGCAGTTCCCGCAGTTCGTCCTCCGTGGTGGCGACGGCTCCGGGGGTGTCTCCGGGGCGTCCGGAGAGCAGGTCGACGTACGTGCCGCGCGCGGCCCGGTAGGCGGCCCAGTCCGGTGCGTAGGTGATGATCGGGCGGTCCAGGCAGGCGTAGTCGAACATCAGGGACGAGTAGTCGGTGATCAACGCGTCGGAGGCCAGGCAGAGTTCTTCGACGCCCGGGTGTCCTGTGACGTCGACGACCCGGTCCCCCGCGGCCGTCCCGGCCGAGCGCCCGTAGAAGTAGTGGGCCCGCACGAGCACCACGTACTGCTCGCCGAGCTCGCGGGCGAGGCGTTCCAGGTCGAGGCGGGGGACGAAGCCCCGGCGGTAGTCGCGGTGGGTCGGCGCGTACAGCAGCACGGTCCGGCCCGGGGCGATGCCGAGCTCGGCCCGGATCTTCGCGGTCCGCTCCGGGCTGCCGGTGAACAGGACGTCGTTGCGCGGATAGCCGAACGGCAGGTGCTCGTACGAGGACGGGTAGGTCCGGTCCCAGATCTCGGTGGTGTGCGGGTTGGCCGAGAGGCTGAAGTCCCACTGGTCGGTGTGGGCGACGATCCGCTCGAAGCTGACACCGTTGGTGAGGGCGGGGTACGGGCGCTGGTCGAGGCCCATGGTCTTCAGCGGGGTCCCGTGGTGGGTCTGCAGGTAGATCTGGCCGGGGCGCTTGGTGAACCCGCCGGGAAAGCTGGAGTTGTTGACCAGGTACGTGGCGGTGGCCATGGTCCGCCAGTAGGCGCGGGAGCCCTCGATCACGTACGGCACCCCCGGCGGCATCCGGTCGCGGTGGCGGGAGGAGACGACCCAGACACCGCGGATGTGCGGGGCGAGTTCGCGGGCCTTGGCGTAGACGGCGGCCGGATTGCAGGCGACGCCGCGGTTCCAGTACGACCCGTAGACGGCGAGGCGGGGGTCCAGCGGACGGTGCAGGTCGGCGTGGTAGACGGCCCGCATCACGCGGGCGCGCAGGGTCTTCTTTCCGGCGCGCAGGGCGCTCCGCGCCCGGGTACGCCCGGCGCGTACTGCTTCCCGGGTGCGGTGTGCGGCGTAGCGGCCGGGGAGCCCGGCGGCTCGGAAGAAGGCCGCGCGGTCGCCCGGGGCGATCCGGCCCGGGTCGTCGAGCACGGCCCGCAGGTGTGCGGTGCGGGCGGCCTGGACGCGCGGGTCGCCCCCGGTCTCGGCGATCAGGTGTGCGTACGCGTCGATGACGGCGAAGTGGGCGCGGCCGGGTGTCGTGGCGAAGGTGCCGGCGCGGCGCAGACGGTGGCGTACGCAGACCCGGTCGAGCGCGGCGAGGGTGCCGGCGTCGGAGGCGAGGAGGACAGCGCGGTGTACGGGCACGACGTGGTCGTACGGGCCCTCGGTGAAGCGGAGTCCGTGGGCGGTCCAGAAGGCACGGCGGAAGAGCTGGTTCCGGGCCGCGGGCAGCGTGTCCCCCGGTCGTGTCCCGTCCCACCAGTCGACGCGTTCGTGGCCGAGGCGCAGCACGTCCGGAGCGTCCGCCGCCACCCGGGCGGCGATCTCCGCCAGCGCGCCGGGCAGCAGGAGGTCGTCCCCGTCGAGGAAGAGCAGGTACGTCCCGCGCGCCTCGGCGGCCCCGGCGTTGCGGGCCGCGCCGAGGTGCCGGGCGCCCCCCGCCTCCCCGGCCCCCGGCGAACCACCGGGGGCCTCCGGGCTGAGCACGCGCACCCGGGGATCGCGCTCGGCGAACTCCCGCGCGATGCCCAGGCCGCCGTCCGGCGGGCCCGTGTCGACGGCGATCAGCTCCCAGTCCCGGACCGACTGGTCGATCACGGACTCCAGCGCCGCCCTCAGGTACCCCTGAACGCGGTGGACGGGCACGACAACACTGAGGAACATGGCAGCCGAGCGTAGTGCGGACCATGCGCCCCGCCCCTGCTTCCCTCACCCGTTCGGGTCACTACCGTGACCCGGGACGCTCACCCGGGTTGAGCCGTACATGAAGCCACTCCTCAGCGTCGTCGTCCCCGTGCACAACGTCGAGGAGTATCTGGAGGAGTGCCTCGTCTCACTGGCAGGCCAGTCCCTGGAGGCTGTCGAGGTGATCCTCGTCGACGACGGCTCCACGGACGGCAGCTGCCGGATCGCGGAGGACTTCGCGGCCCGGGACGGCCGCTTCCGCTGTGTCCACCAGCCCAACGCGGGCCTGAGCGCGGCACGCAACACGGGCGTCGCCCACACCACTGCCGGCGTCCCGTACCTCGCGTTCGCGGACAGCGACGACGTCGTCGTCCACGACGCGTACGCACGGATGCTGGCCTCCCTGGAGTCGACCGGCTCGGACCTGGTGACGGGCAACGTGTGGCGGCTGACCGGGCAGGGCCGGCAGCAGGCCTGGCAGTACCGCTGGCTGACCGCGGACCGCCTGCGTACCCACATCACCCGGGACGACCGGCTGCTGGCCGACCGGGTCGCCTGGAACAAGGTGTTCCGGCGGGCGTTCTGGGACCGGCACGGGTTCGTCTTCCCGGTGGGCAGGCTCTACGAGGACGCGCCCGTGATGATCCCGGCGCACCATCTGGCCGGATCGGTGGACGTCCTGAGCGAGCACGTCTACCACTGGCGGGTGCGCGAGGGTTCGATCACCCGCAGGCGCACGGACGTGCGGGGCGTACGGGACCGGATCGCGGCCTGTGAACAGGTCAGCGCGTTCCTGGCGGACCGCGATCCGCGACAGCGGCGGCGCTACGACACCTCCTGTCTGCGCGACGACTTCGTGTACTTCCTGGAAGGGCTGCCGCTGGGCGGGCCCGCCTACCGCTCGGCGTTCATGACGGGCGCGGGCGCCTTCCTCGACCGGGCGGGCGGCACCGTGCTGGACGGGCTGCCCGCCGAGGCGCGCATCAGGTGGCAGCTGGTACGGGAGCGCAGGCTGGACGAGCTGCTGGCCGTCCTCGCGTTCGAACGGGCCAACGGGGCGGGCACGTTCGCGGTCGAAGGGCTGCCCGGGCGGCGGCGGGCGGTGCATCCGGGGGTGGCGGGCGTCGGTACGCGGCTCGGCCGGGGTGATCTGCCGGCCGTGGCACGGCTGGCGGAGGCGTCGTGGGGCGAGGACGGGAAGCTGCGGCTGCGCGGATACGCGTACGTCCGCAACCTCCCCGCCGGCGCGGCCTGTCACGCACTGAAGGCGGGGCTGGTGCGGGAGGCGGGGGGCCGGCGGCTGAGGCCCGTGCCGGTGCGCACGCTCCGGATGCCCGGGGCGACCGCCGACTCGGGTCAGGAGCTGCACTGCTACGACTACGCGGGCTTCGAGATGGTCCTCGATCCGGAGCGCATCGGTCGGGGCACCTGGCTGGTGGGTGTGGTGGTGGCCGGGCACGGCGTCGTACGGCGGGCGGCCCTGCGCGCGGTGGAGGCGGCAGCCGCCCAGCCGCTCGTCCACGACCTGGGCGGGGGGCGGCGCGCGGTGCTCGGCTACCGGGACGGACGGCTCGGGCTGACCGTGGCACAGCTGCCCGCCCTGGTCCTCGCGCACGACGGCGGACACGACTCCCTGGAACTGTCCGGCCGCCTGTACGGGGCTTCCCGGCCGACGGCGCTGGCGCTGACCCGTGACGGGGCGGCGGAGCTCACCTGCCCCGTGCGGTACGGGGAGGGCGGGCGCTTCACCGTCCGCATCCCCCTCGCGGAGCTCGCGGAACCCGTGGAACCCGCGGAACCCGCCGTCCGCGCCGGGAGGGCCGCTCCGGTGCGGGGGGCCCGCTGGCGGGCCGCCCTCGTCACCGACGGCGAACGCGTCCCGCTGGCCGCCGCCCCGGACCTGCCGCCGCCGGCCCTCGCGGACGCGGAGGGCCACCTCGTGCTGGAGGTGACCGGCAGCCCGTTCGTGGACGTCCTCGGGGAAGCACCGGACGGCGGGCCGCGCGTCGAGGGATCGCCGTACGCCCCGGGCGGTCTCGTCCTGCGGCACAGCACCCTGGACGAGACCCTGACCGTTCCCGTGGAGCCGGCCGTGGCGGGCCCCGCCGACCGCAGCGGGAGCCGGTTCGCCGCGCGGCTGCCGCGCCCGCCGCGCGAGGGTGACTGGGAGGTGTACCTGGACGGCCGGCCCGTACGGGTGGCGGCGGCCCTGGCCGAGCGGCTGCCGGTGCGCTCCGTCGCCGGGGTCCGTGTCGAGCGCCGTCACGGCGACCGGCTGACCGTGCGCGCGGAGCCCGCGCTCGGCGACGGCGAACGGGGCGCGTACCGCCAGGGCCTCCTGCGTACGGCGCACTACCCGGCGCAGCGTCGGCTCCCGCTCCGGGACGTCGTCCTCTACGCGGGCGGGCACACGGGCGGTGATGCCCCGCGCGCCGTGCACGCCGAGCTCGTGCGCCGGAGCACGGAGGTCGAACACCTGTGGGTCACCGACGGGTCGGCAGGCGCCGCCGCGCGGGTCCCGCCCGCCGCCGTCCCCGTCGTGGCGCACAGCAGCGCCTGGTACGAGGCGCTGGCGCGGGCCCGCCGCATCGTCACGGCGGGCCAGCTGCCCGCGTGGTTCGAGCGGCGCCCGGACCAGACGGTCGTGCAGACCTGGCTCGGCGCCCCGCTCGGCCGGTTCGGCCTGGACCTCACCGGCACCCTGTACGCCGACCACCAGTACCTCGCCTCGCTGCCGCACCGCTCCGCCCAGTGGTCGGTCCTGGTCTCCCCCAGCGCCTTCGCCACCCCGCACCTGCGCCGTGCGCTGGCCTACGGCGGTGAGGTCCTTCAGGCGGGCTCACCCGCGGGCGACCTGCTGTGCGCGCCCGGCCGGGACAAGGCGGCCGAGCGGGTACGCCGACGGCTGGGCATCCCGGACGGCCACCGCGTGGTGCTCTACGCCCCGACGTACCGCGACCAGCTGGCCCACGCGCCGGGCAGCGTGCCCGGCGGCCCGCGCCGGCTGTACCGCTGGGAGCCGGCCCTGGACCTGCCCGCGCTGGTGCGGTCGCTCGACGACCGCACCACGGTGCTGGTCCGCAGGCATCCGCGGGTCACGGGCACCGTGCCGGCCGGCCCCGCCCTGCGGGACGTCTCCGCGCACCCGGTCACCGCCGAGCTGCTGCTGATCGCGGATGTGCTGGTCACCGACTACACGGGCCTGGTGTTCGACTTCGCGCACACCGGCCGGCCCATGCTCTTCCACACTCCCGACCTGGAGCACTACCGGGACACCGCGCGTGGTTTCTGCCTGGACTTCGAGACCCGCGCACCCGGCCCCCTGCTCGTCAGCACGGAGGAGGTGGCCGGGGCCCTGCGGTCCGTCCCGGATCCGGCCGCCCCGCACACGGAGGCGTACGCCGCGTTCCGGCGGGACCTGTGCGGCCCCGGCGACGGCGGTGCCGCGGCGCGGGTCGCGGACCGGCTGCTCAGCGACCGCGCCTGAGGGCGGCGACGGCCGACTCCGCGAGATCGTCCAGATACCCCTCGGGCAGGTCGCCGCGGACCACGACGAGGCGCCAGTAGAGGGGGCCGACGATCAGGTCCAGCGCCCGGTCCGGGTCGCTGCCCTCGGGGAGTTCGCCGCGGGCCACCGCCGCCCGGACGACCACGGCGGCCACTCCCTGCTGCTGGTCGAGCAGAGCGGCCTTGATGGCGCCGGAGATCTCGGGGCTGCGTGCCGCCTCGACCAGCAGGTCCGGGATCACCTGCGAGGCGACGGGGTGGCGCAGGGCGTACGCGGCCAGTTCGAGCACGGCGCGCACGTCGCCGTACAGCGAGCCGGTCGCCGGTGCCGGCAAGCCCTGGGCGGCGACGGCCGCGACCAGGTCCAGGACCAGGTGGAGCTTGGACTTCCAGCGGCGGTAGACGGCGGTCTTGCCCACGCCCGCGCGCCGGGCGATGCCCTCGATCGACATCCGCGCGAACCCCACCGCGGCCAGCTCCTCGAAGACGGCCCCGCGAATCGCCTCGGTCACGTCCTCGCGGAGCACCGCGGCACCTGCCGGGGTGCGGCGCCCGGTTCGCCGTTCGGTGGTCATGGCCCGAATGATAGACCGTAACGACGAAACGGTTGCGTTGCGACGTGGATGCGTCCTACTGTCAGCGTTGCGACGATACGGTGCCGTCCCCTCGGTCCGATTCCGCGCGCCCCGTTCCTTCTGCCCCCGTCGAAAGCGATCGTGGTGAGCCAGACAGCAGCACCGCCGGCCCCGGTGGACCCCGCCTCCCGCGCCCTTCTCCCCGTGTACGAACCGGGCGAGCTGGCCGCTCTCGCCGCCCGGCACGGCCTGACCGTCAGCGGGGCCCGCCCCACGCTCGGGCAGTACGTGCGGCAGCTCTGGGGGCGCAGGCACTTCATCACGGCGTTCGCCACCGCCAAGCTGACCGCGCAGTACAGCCAGGCGAAGCTGGGCCAGATCTGGCAGATCATGACCCCGCTGCTGAACGCGACGGTCTACTACTTCATCTTCGGCGTCCTGATGAACACCAAGCACGGAGTCCCCGACTACGTGCCCTTCCTCGTCACCGGCGTCTTCATCTGGACCTTCACCGCGAGCTCGATCACGGCCGGGACCCGGGCCATCAGCGGCAACACCGGACTCGTGCGCGCCCTGCACTTCCCCCGCGCGTCCCTGCCGATCGCCCTGGCCCTCCAGCAGCTCCAGCAGCTGATGTTCTCGCTGGGCGCGCTCTTCGTGATCCTGCTCGTCTTCGGCCAGTACCCACGGCCGTCCTGGCTGCTGGCGGTCCCGGCACTCGCCCTGCAGGCCCTGTTCAACACCGGGGTCTCCATGGTCATGGCCAGGCTGGCCGCGAAGACCCCCGACATCGCCCAGCTGATGCCGTTCGTGCTGCGGACGTGGATGTACGCCTCGGGGGTGATGTGGAGCCTGGACACCCTGCTCACGGGCGACCGGGTCCCGCACTGGGTCCTGCTGGCGCTGGAGTGCAATCCGGCCGCCGTCTACATCGACCTGATGCGGTACGCGCTGATCGACAGCTTCACCGGGGCGCAGCTGCCCCCGCACGTATGGGCCGTCGCGACGGGCTGGGCGCTCGTCTGCGGCATCGGCGGCTTCGTGTACTTCTGGAAGGCCGAGGAGCGGTACGGACGTGGCTGACACCCCCGACACGCGTGTGCCCACCGTCGTCGTCGACGACGTGCACATCACCTACACGGTCAACGGCGCCCGCACCGGAAGGGGCAGCGCCACCTCCGCCCTGAACCGGATCGTGTCGCGCGGGCAGCCGCGTGGCGCACGCCAGGTGCACGCCGTGAAGGGCGTCAGCTTCGCCGCGTACAAGGGCGAGGCCATCGGCCTGATCGGCTCCAACGGATCCGGGAAGTCGACACTCCTCAAGGCGATCGCGGGCCTGCTGCCCCCGTCGAAGGGCCGGGTGCACACCCAGGGCCAGCCGTCGCTCCTCGGGGTGAACGCCGCCCTGATGAGCGACCTGACCGGGGAGCGCAACGTCGTACTCGGCGGTCTGGCCATGGGCATGACCCGTGAACAGATCCACGAGCGCTACCAGGGCATCGTCGACTTCTCCGGCATCAACGAGAAGGGCGACTTCATCACCCTGCCGATGCGTACGTACTCCTCCGGCATGGGGGCCCGGCTGCGCTTCTCCATCGCGGCGGCCAAGAGCCACGACGTCCTGCTGATCGACGAGGCGCTGTCCACGGGCGACGCGAAGTTCCAGCGGCGCAGCAAGGACCGGATCATGGAGCTCCGCAAGGAGGCCGGCACGGTCTTCCTGGTCAGCCACAGCAACCGGTCGATCACCGAGACCTGCGACCGGGCCCTGTGGCTGGAGGCGGGCACGCTGCGGATGGACGGCCCGGCCAAGGAGGTCGTGGCCGCGTACGAGAAGTTCACCACGCCCGCGAAAGCCCGGAAATGACGCGGCCGCCGGGCGGGCCGATGAAGGCCCGTCCGGCGGCCGCAGCCGGTCGCGGCGGCGTCAGCCGCTCCCGGTCACGCGTGCGTACGCAGCAACGTCCGCATGGTCCGCATGGCCACCGACAGGTTCGCCAGGTCGAAGGCCTCCGAGCTCTGGATCTCCTCCAGGGTGGAGCGCGACCGCGTCAGGATCGCCGCGTTCTTCTCCTCCCAGGCCGTGAACCGCTGCTCGGGCGTGGACGTCCCGTTGCCGACGGCCAGCACGTCCGCGGTCAGCGCGGCGTGTGCCGCGTACAGGTCCTCGCGGATGGACGCGCGGGCCATGGACTGCCAGCGGTCGGCCCGCGGCAGCTCGATGATCCGGTCCCTCAGCTGGGTGATGCCCAGCCGGTTGCCGAGGTCGTAGTAGACCTCCGCGACGGACAGGGCGTCCTTGCCCGTCCGGTCCGCGATCGCCACGATGTCCAGCGCCGGGAAGGCCGAGGAGAATCCGGCCACCCGCGCCGCCAGCTCCTCGGGCACACCCACCGAGGTGAGCTCGTCGAGGATCGACCGGTACCACTCGAGGTCGGCGCCCATGAGCAGCTTGGGCAGCTCGTTCCGCACCTGCTCGACACCGTCCTGGAAGAACTCGACGGTCTGCGCGATCTCGACCGGCTGCGGCCGGTTGCCGAGCAGCCAGCGCGCGCCGCGCTCCACGAGACGGCGCGAGTGCAGCCGGATCCGGGTCTGCACGTCGGCGGCCACCTGGTTGTCGAGCGCCTCGACGGCGTCCCACACCTCGGAGAGGCCGAAGATCTCACGGGCGGCGAACTGCGCCCGCACGATCTCCTCCAGCGAGGCCCCCGTCTCTTCCCGCAGCCGGTGCAGGAAGGTCGAACCGCCGGTGTTCACCGTGTCGTTGACCAGCACCGTCGTGATGATCTCGCGGCGCAGCGCGTGCCCGTCGACCGCCTCGGGGAAGCGCTCGCGGAGCTGCTTCGGGAAGTAGGCGTGCACCAGCTTCTGCAGATGCGCGTCGTCCGGCAGGCTGGTGGAGATCAGCTCGTCGGCCGCCGTGATCTTGGTGTACGCGATCAGCACGGCCAGCTCGGGCTGGCTCAGCCCCTTGCCGTGGTTCAGCAGTTCGCGGATCTGCCGGTCGTTCGGCAGGAACTCCAGCGCCCGGTCCAGGTGCCCGTCGCGGCCGAGCCTGCGCATGAAGCGCTGGTGTGCGTGGAGCAGCGAAGGGGCCTGGGTGCAGGCATTGGCCAGCGCGACGTTCTGCGCGTAGTTGTTGCGCAGCACGAGCTGTCCGACCTCGTCGGTCATCTCGGCGAGCACCTTGTTGCGCTGCTTGACGGTCATGTCGCCGTCGCGGACGAGTCCGTTGAGCAGGATCTTGATGTTCACCTCGTGGTCCGAGGTGTCCACGCCGGCGCTGTTGTCGATCGCGTCGGTGTTGATCCGGCCGCCCGCGCGGGCGAACTCGATGCGGCCGAGCTGGGTGGCCCCGAGGTTGCCGCCCTCGCCGACGACCCGGGCCCGCAGGTCCTCGCCGTTGACGCGGATCGCGTCGTTCGCCTTGTCGCCCACGTCGGCGTTCGACTCGGCGGACGACTTGATGTAGGTGCCGATGCCGCCGTTCCACAGGAGGTCGACCGACGCCTTGAGGATGTTCTGCATCAGCTCGGCGGGCGTCATCTTGGTGACCTTGGACTCGATGCCGAGCGCCTCACGGATGTGCGCGTTGATCGGGATCGACTTGGCGGTACGCGGGTGGATCCCGCCGCCCGCGGAGAGCAGGTCCTTGTTGTAGTCGGCCCAGGAACTGCGCGGCAGGTCGAACAGCCGGCGCCGCTCCGCGTACGAGGTGGCGGCGTCCGGGTCCGGGTCGATGATGATGTGCCGGTGGTCGAAGGCCGCGACCAGCCGGATGTGCTCGGAGAGCAGCATGCCGTTCCCGAACACGTCACCTGACATGTCGCCGACGCCGACGACGGTGAAGTCCTCGGTCTGCGTGTCGTGGCCCAGCTCGCGGAAGTGCCGCTTGACGGACTCCCAGGCGCCGCGGGCGGTGATGCCCATGCCCTTGTGGTCGTAACCCGCGGAACCGCCGGAGGCGAAGGCGTCACCGAGCCAGAAGCCGTACGCGACGGCGACGTCGTTGGCGATGTCGGAGAACTTCGCGGTGCCCTTGTCGGCGGCGACGACGAGGTAGGTGTCGTCCTCGTCGTGGCGCACGACGTCGGCGGGCGGCACGACCTCGCCCATCACCATGTTGTCGGTGATGTCGAGCAGCGCCGAGATGAACGTCCGGTAGGAGGCGATGCCCTCCGCCATCCAGGCGTCACGGTCGACGGCCGGGTCCGGGAGCTGCTTGGCGACGAACCCGCCCTTGGCGCCGACCGGCACGATCACGGTGTTCTTGACCATCTGCGCCTTGACCAGGCCGAGGATCTCCGTACGGAAGTCCTCCCGCCGGTCCGACCAGCGCAGACCACCGCGGGCGACCTTGCCGAAGCGCAGGTGGACACCCTCGACACGCGGCGAGTACACCCAGATCTCGAACGCCGGGCGGGGCGCGGGGAGATCCGGGATGGCCTGCGGGTCGAACTTCATCGACACGTAGCCGTGCGGCTCGCCGTCGTCGGCCAGCTGGAAGAAGTTGGTCCGCAGCGTGGCCTTGATGACGGTGAGGAAGGACCGCAGGATCCTGTCCTCGTCGAGCGAGGCGACCTGGTCCAGAGCCCCGTCCAGCTCCTCCAGCAGCCCGTCGGTCAGCTCCGTGCCGGCCTTCTGCCGGCTCGGCGACATCCGGGCCTCGAAGAGGGAGATCAGCAGCCGGGTGGTGTGGACGTTGTTACGGAGGGTGTCCTCCATGTAGTCCTGGCTGAAGGTCGAACCCGCCTGGCGCAGGTACTTCGCGTAGGCGCGCAGCACCACCGCCTGGCGCCAGTCGAGACCGGCGCCCAGCACGAGGGAGTTGAAGCCGTCGTTCTCCGCCTCGCCGGTCCAGACCGCGGCGAACGCCTCCTGGAATCGCTCCCGGGCGCCGTCGGCGAGGTAGTCGCCGTTGCTCGTGGCCTTCGGCATGCGCAGCCCGAAGTCGTAGATCCAGGCGTGCGTACGGTCGGCGCAGCGCAGCTCGTACGGGCGTTCGTCGACGACCTCGACGCCGAGCCGCTGGAGGGCGGGCAGGACGGCGGAGAGGGAGACCTGCTCACCGGTCCGGTAGATCTTGAAGCGACGCTCGCCGGGGCCCGCGCCCACGGGCTCGTACAGGCTGAGGGCGAAGTCCTTCTTCTCGCTCTTGAGCGCTTCGAGGTGGACCAGGTCGGCCACGGCGGCGCGCGGCGAGTGGTCGGCCTTGTAGCCCTCCGGGAAGGAGTGCCCGTAACGGCGCATCAGCTCGGCGGCGCGCTCCTCGCCCAGCTCGGCGTTGAGCGCCTCCTGGAAGCCGTCGGACCAGGACCGGGCGGCCTCGACGAGGCGGGCCTCGATGCGGTCCGCGTCCGCGTCGGTGAGGTGCGGCAGCTCGGTGCCCGGCGCGACCCGGATGACGAAGTGCAGCCGGGAGAGGATCGACTCCGTGTTCCAGGCGGTGAAGTCGACGTTGGTGCCGCCCAGTTCCTCCTTGAGGATGTCGATCAGCCGGAGCCGCACACCGGTGGTGTAGCGGTCGCGCGGGAGGTAGACGAGGGCGGAGTAGTAGCGCCCGTACTCGTCCTGGCGCAGGTACAGCCGCAGCCGGCGGCGCTCCTGGAGGTACAGCACGGAGGTGACGATGGAGCGCAGCTGGTCGACGGGCGTCTGGAAGAGCTCGTCGCGCGGGTACGTCTCCAGGATCTGCAGCAGGTCGCGGCCGTCGTGGCTGTGCGGTGTGAAGCCCGCGCCCTCCAGCACCTCGGCGACCTTGCGCCGCACGACGGGGACCCGGCGTACGGACTCGGTGTACGCGGCGGAGGAGAACAGACCGAGGAAGCGCCGCTCACCGATGACGTTGCCGTCGGCGTCGAACTTCTTCACCCCGACGTAGTCGAGGTAGCTGGGACGGTGCACCGTCGCCCTGCTGTTCGCCTTCGTCAGGACGAGCAGCTTGTGCTCACGCGCCTTGGCGCGGGCATCGGCAGGCAGCCGGTCGAAGGACGGGCTCACCGGGTGGGCCTCGTCCTCGCTGTGCCGCGGGTCGGAGCGCAGGATGCCGAGTCCGGTGCCGGGGACGGCCGTCAGCGCGTCGTTCTTCCGGAGCTCGTACTCGCGGTAGCCGAGGAAGGTGAAGTGGTCGGAGGCGAGCCAGCGCAGCAGCTCGCGGGCCTCCTCGACCTCGTCGTCGCCGAGGTCGTCGAGCGGCTCGGCGGGAAGGTCGTCCGCGATCCGCAGGGCGGCGTCGCGCATCTTGTCCCAGTCCTCGACGGTCTCCCGTACGTCGGACAGGACACGGAGCAGATCTGCGGTGATCTGCTTCAGGTCCGCGCGGTCGGTCTCCCGGTCGATCTCGACGTGGATCCACGACTCGACCAGGGCGTCGTGCGGCAGCTCCGCCCAGCCCTCCTTGCGGCCCTTGGCCCGCTTCGTCCCGTTGCCCCGGACCCGGTCGTCGGCGAGGACCTCGACCAGCTTGCCGGTGACGTCGCGGCGGACGATGACCTGAGGGTGGATCACGAGATGGATGCCGCGGCCCTGCCGGGACAGCTCGTTGGTCACCGAGTCGACCAGGAACGGCATGTCGTCGGTGACGACCTCGACGACGGAGTGGCTGCTCGTCCAGCCGTTCTCCTCGACGGTCGGGGTGTGCACCCGGACGTTCGCGGTGCCCTGCGGGCGGTTCTCGGCCAGCCGGTAGTGGGAGGAAGCCGCACCGAGGAGATCGTCCGGGTCCCGGCCGGTGACGTCCTCCGGAGCGGTGTGCAGGTAGTAGCGCTGGAGGTAGGCGAGCAGCGTGTCCCGGCCCGCACGCTCACCCCGGTCCGCCCCGGTGCCGCTCTCGTCACCGGCTCCGGCGAGGTGCAAGCGGGTACCTCCCGGGCCACCGACACCACCGCCCGGACCGTTGTCGGCTACCCGGGCCGCCCGTGCGAGCAGCTCGGCTTTGGCTTCGTCCAGCTTGGTCTGCATGTCCTCTGGCTCCTGTCGCGCGCCGTTGCGTGACGTAGGTGTAAAAGACGACGTACCGCCACGACACGGGGTTTCCGGTCTCGGTCGACGCTATGCCGCCAAGGGAGATACCCGGGACCATAGTGGCCGTTTCAGGCGGACGGCCCGGGATACGGAGATCGCGGATCGCCCGGGTGCTGTGGCACTCCGGGCGCAGGCCGGGGGCTTCGCTGCCCCCGAGGCGTATCGCGCTGATCACGGGACCAGGCTATCCCTCCTGCACCCACTGCCGTCATGTGCCGCATAAGTACAAAAGAAGACCGCGAACTTTGACGCTTCGGACATCGCACGGGACCGATTCAGCGCGTATTCGCCGTCCGGATCAACGCATCCCGTCCGGCCCGGCCCCCGTCCGCGTCAGCGTGTCATCCACTCCGCCAGCGCTACGGCCTCCGCCAGGGTGTCCACCACGGGCACCCCCGCCGCCTCCAGGCTCACGCGACTGTGCGAACCGCCGGTGAAGAGCACCGCGCGCGCCCCGACATGCGCGGCGGCGACGGCGTCGTCCACGGCGTCCCCGATGACCACCGCGCGTTCCGGGGCTATCCCCTCCAGCGCCACGAAGTGCCGCTCCATGTGCTGCGCCTTGCTGCCGCCGCTCGGGCCGGTGCGCCCGTCCACACGTACGAAATGACGCTCGATCCCGTAGCCGCGCACCACGGGGACCAGGTGCTCGTGGCCGTACATGCTGAGCAGCGACTGGCTGTGGCCCGCCCGCCCCCACTGCGCCAGCAACTCCTCGACGCCCTGCGTCAGCCCGCAGGCGGCCCGCTGCTCGGTGTAGTGGCGGTGGAAGATGCCGTCCATCCGCTCCCACTCGGCGTCGGTGGGCAGCCGGCCGAGGAGCCGCTCGTAGAACCTGGGTATCGGGACGCAGTACATCTCGCGGTACTGCTTCATGGTGATCGGCGCCAGACCGACCTCCGCGAACGCGGCGTTCGTCGCCCCGACGATCGCGTGGATGTCGTCGAGCAGTGTGCCGTTCCAGTCCCAGACCAGATGCGCGCGGTGCTTCCCCGGTGTCGCCATAGGGAGAAAATACTCGCCGGGTACGACACTCAGCCGATCAGACCGGGGATCTCCTGGATCCCGAACCACAGCAGCTCGTGGTCCTCCGCACCGTCCACGGTGAACTGCGCGTCGTCGTCCCCGAGATCGGCGGCTCCGAGCGCCGCGGCGGCGGCAGCGACGTCCTTCTCGGCGTCATCGGCGTCCACGTGTACGGCGGCGGCCTCCGACAGCGCCACGGCGTCCGCGATCCGCACCTCACCGAGCGACGAGGCGTCCAGGACGTGGTCCGGATCGGCGACCGCCGCCCCGTCCGGTACGTCGAGGGCGACGACGACCCGGCGCCGGGCCTCGTCCGGGTCCGCCGCGATCATCCGCAGCGAGGCGGAGGCGGACCGGTTGAGGGCCGCGTACTCCAGCTCCTCGATGTCGTCGGAGACGTACCACTCGCGCAGTCCGGGCGTCACCGCGTACGCGGTCAGCGGCCCGGGGCCCAGCTCGCCCGCCCGGTGTGCCGCGGCAAGACCGGAGAGGGTCAGGGGGACGTACACACGCATGGCTGACCGCTTTCGTAGTCGATGACGCCCTCAGGATACGTGGGGCGTCCCCCATCGGGGTTCACGAACCACCCCCCGCCGTCCACCCTGCGACGCCCGTCACCCCCGTCGGTCCCCTTGCCGCGCACGGCCCGCCACCCGGATAGGTGATCCCGCAGGACGCCCACCGGTGCCCGTCCGCCGCTTGCGGGGCCACCGGCCGTCCCGTAGAAGGTCCCCAGCAAGAAGTTACCGCCCGGTACTTTGCCCGGGCTCCGCACAGCAGCCACGGGGGCTATGAACATGAGCACCGACAGGACGAGGCCGGCCGGACGACGCGACCGGAGCAGGCCGGGCACCGTACCGCCGCAGCGGACACCCCAGCGGCCCCGGCGGCCGCTGCGCCCGCACCAGTGGTTCGCGGAACGCCTGCTCGCCGTCCTCAGCGGCCAGCGCCCGGTGCACTGGATGCTCGGCCACACCATCGGTGAGGCCTACGACCAGCTGGCCGAGCTCGCCCCGAACGCCCCGCTCGGGGCGGGCTGCAGGCGTCCGGTCGTACGGGCCTGCCACGGCACCCAGCCGGCCACCGGGGTGGTGGAGGCGTTCGCCAGCATCGCGACGGGCGAGCAGGTCCGGGCGATGGCGTTCCGCCTGGAGCAGGGCCCCGACCTCCGCTGGCGCTGCGCCGCGGTGGACCTGGGCGGCGAACGCCTGCCGGCCGTGAGGTGACCGCCCGCCGGCACCCGGGAACGGGGCCTGTCCGGGGCTGAGGACACGGCGGAGCCCCCCACAGGCACCCGGCCGCACCATGACGCCTCCTACGGGCGCAGGAGGCCTCACGGGCCCCGCGAGGCCTCCTGCGTGCCCTGGCAGGCGCATGAAACGGCCTGGGCCGGAACACCCTGCGGTGTTCCGGCCCAGGCCGGCAGCGGCTCGCGTCACTTCTTGCGGCGACGCCCGCCGCCACCGCTCTTCTGCGCCTTGCGGCGCTCCGCACGCGTCATCCCGTCGCCCTCGGACCGCGCGGCGTCACCGTCACCGTTGGCGAAGTCGCCCTCGACGATGCCGCCCTCCCCGTCCACCGTGGGCGCGGAGAAGTGCAGCCGGTCCGGACGCTGCGGCGCGTCCAGGCCCTTGGCCCGGATCTCCGGGCGCCCGGGGGCGGCAGCCGCGGGGGCGTCCTGCTTCGCCGGCGAGGTCCGCTCCGCCGAATCCTGCACCGGAACCTCCTCGACCTGCTGCTCGACCTGGACCTCCAGGTTGAACAGGTAGCCGACGGACTCCTCCTTGATGCCCTCCATCATGGCGTTGAACATGTCGAAGCCCTCGCGCTGGTACTCGACCAGCGGGTCCTTCTGCGCCATGGCCCGGAGGCCGATGCCCTCCTGGAGGTAGTCCATCTCGTAGAGGTGCTCGCGCCACTTGCGGTCCAGGACGGACAGCACCACACGCCGCTCCAGCTCACGCATGATGTCCGAGCCGAGCGTCTTCTCGCGCTCCTCGTACTGCTCGTGGATGTCGTCCTTGACCGACTCGGCGATGAAGTCGGCGGTCACCCCGGCCAGATCACCCGCGGCGTCCTCGAGCTCGGCGACCGTGACCTTCACCGGGTAGAGCTGCTTGAAGGCGCCCCACAGACGGTCCAGGTCCCACTCCTCGGCGAAGCCCTCCGCCGTCTCCTGGCGGATGTAGTCGTCGATCGTGTCGTCCATGAAGTGCCGGATCTGGTCCTGCAGATCCTCGCCCTCCAGGACGCGCCGGCGCTCGCCGTAGATGACCTCGCGCTGCCGGTTGAGCACCTCGTCGTACTTCAGGACGTTCTTACGCGTCTCGAAGTTCTGCTGCTCCACCTGCGACTGCGCGGACGCGATCGCGCGGGTCACCATCTTGTTCTCGATCGGCACGTCGTCGGGAACGTTCGCCATCGACATGACGCGCTCCACCATCTGCGCCTTGAACAGGCGCATCAGGTCGTCGCCCAGCGACAGGTAGAACCGGGACTCGCCCGGGTCGCCCTGACGGCCGGAACGACCGCGGAGCTGGTTGTCGATGCGCCGCGACTCGTGGCGCTCCGTGCCCAGCACGTACAGCCCACCGAGCTCCTTGACCTCCTCGAACTCCGCCTTCACGGCCTGCTCGGCCTTCTCCAGCGCGGCGGGCAGGGCGGCCGCCCACTCCTCGACGTGCTCCACCGGGTCCAGGCCGCGCTGGCGCAGCTCCGCCTCGGCGAGGTCGTCCGGGTTGCCGCCGAGCTTGATGTCCGTGCCTCGTCCGGCCATGTTCGTGGCGACCGTGACCGCGCCCTTGCGCCCGGCCTGGGCGACGATCGTCGCCTCACGGTCGTGCTGCTTGGCGTTGAGGACCTCGTGCTGGACACCGCGCTTGGAGAGCTGCTGCGAGAGGTACTCGGACTTCTCGACGGAGGTCGTGCCGACCAGGATCGGCTGGCCCTTCTCGTGCTTCTCCGCGATGTCGTCGACGACGGCGGCGAACTTCGCCACCTCGGTGCGGTAGATCAGGTCCGACTGGTCGGCGCGGACCATCGGCCGGTTCGTCGGGATGGGCACGACACCGAGCTTGTAGATCTGGTGGAACTCCGCGGCCTCGGTCATCGCCGTACCGGTCATGCCGGAGAGCTTGCCGTACAGGCGGAAGAAGTTCTGCAGGGTGATCGTGGCGAGCGTCTGGTTCTCGTCCTTGATGTCCACCCCCTCCTTCGCCTCGATGGCCTGGTGCATGCCCTCGTTGTAACGGCGGCCGGCGAGAATGCGGCCGGTGTGCTCGTCGACGATCATGACTTCGCCGTCGATGACGACGTAGTCCTTGTCCTTCTTGAAGAGTTCCTTGGCCTTGATCGCGTTGTTGAGGTAACCGACGAGCGGCGTGTTCACCGACTCGTAGAGGTTGTCGATCCCGAGCCAGTCCTCCACCTTCGCGACACCGGGCTCGTGGATGGCCACGGTCCGCTTCTTCTCGTCGACCTCGTAGTCGCCGGTCTCCTCGATGCCCTTCAGCGGGTTGCCCGCCTCACCCCTGGTGAGACGCGTGACCAGCTTGGCGAAGTCGCCGTACCACTTGGTGGCCTGGTCCGCCGGACCGGAGATGATCAGTGGCGTACGGGCCTCGTCGACGAGGATCGAGTCGACCTCGTCCACGATGGCGAAGTTGTGGCCGCGCTGGACGAGCTCGTCCTTCGACCACGCCATGTTGTCGCGGAGGTAGTCGAACCCGAACTCGTTGTTCGTGCCGTACGTGATGTCGCAGGCGTACTGCTCGCGGCGCTGCGCCGGCGTCATGTTGGCGATGATGCAGCCGACCTCGAGGCCGAGGAACTTGTGCACCCGGCCCATCAGCTCGGAGTCACGCTCGGCCAGGTAGTCGTTGACCGTGATCAGGTGCACGCCCTTGCCGGAGAGCGCGTTGAGGTACGCCGGCAGGGTGCCGACGAGGGTCTTGCCCTCACCGGTCTTCATCTCGGCCACGTAGCCGAGGTGGAGGGCCGCGCCACCCATCATCTGTACGTCGTAGTGGCGCTGTCCGAGCACGCGCTTGGCGGCCTCACGGACGGTCGCGAATGCTTCGGGAAGCAGGTCGTCCAGGCTCTCGCCGTCCGCGTACCGTTCCTTGTACTCGTCGGTGAGCGCCCGCAGCTCGGCGTCGGAGAGGTTGACGAAGTCCTCTTCGATGGAGCTGACCTGGTCCGCGATGCGGTGCAGTTTGCGCAGGATCTTGCCTTCGCCTGCACGCATGAGCTTGTTGAAGACGGACACTGAGGCTGGTCTCCTTGCCGGTCGGGCCTGGCACTGGGTCGTGTTATGGACTCTGGCACGGGCACGGCAGGTGGGCCCCACCGCAACGGCCATCGTAAGCGAGGACCCCGCCGCGCCGGGAGGGCTGCTGCCGCGTTGCCCTCGCCGCACCCTCCACGACAACGGCCGGAGCGTACGGAAGGTGCCGGGAAGCCCCAAAAGTGCTCGCATCCCGCGCACCGGATCACCAGAATCCCCGCATGGAGCCGATCACTCTCACCACCGAGCGCCTGCTCCTGCGCCCCTTCGGGCCGCAGGACGCCGACGAGACGTATCTCGCCTGCCAGGATCCCGACATCCAGCGCTGGACGGTCATTCCCTCCCCGTACACCCGTGCCGATGCCGAGCTCTGGACGGAGCAGCTGTCCCCCGCGGGCTGGCAGGAGGACACGATGTACAACTTCGCGGTGGTACCGCGGGAGGGCGGGACACTCGTCGGGGCGCTCGGCGTCAACCGCCACGGCCTGCCCGGGACGTACGAGGTGGGCTTCTGGACGGCGAAGGAGCACCGCGGCCGCGGATTCACGACGGAGGCGGTACGCGGAGCGGCCCACTGGGCGTTCACCGCACTCGCCGCGGACCGCCTGGAGTGGCGGGCCGAGATCGGCAACGCCCCGTCCCGTGCGGTCGCCCTGCGTGCGGGCTTCCGCATGGAGGGCGAGCAGCGGTCCGCCCTGCTCAACAAGGGGATACGGCGCGACACCTGGACCGGGGCGCTGATCCCGGCCGATCTGGGCCTGCCCGGCACGCACCCGTATCTGCCTGCCCCCGGTGTCAGTGGCACCCTCTAGGGTTCGCTGCATGACGTCTGTGCCGCCGCCCGTCCTGGAAATCTCCGCCGACCGAGCCCGCCGGATCGCCCTGCGTGCGCAGGGTTTCCTGGGCGCTCCGGACCGCCGGGGCGGGGTGCCGGGGGTGCTGCGTCATCTCGGGGCCGTGCAGCTCGACACGATCTCGGTCCTGGCCAGGTCGCACGAGCTCGTTCCGTACGCGCGCCTCGGTGCCGTGGGGCGCCGCACGGTGGACGAGGCGTACTGGTCGGGTGGCCGCTCGTTCGAGTACTGGTCGCATGCCGCGTGCATCCTGCCGGTCGAGGAGTGGCCGCACTTCGCGTTCCGCCGCCGCGCCTACCGCAACCGTCCGCAGTGGAACCACGATCTGCCCCACGGGGCGTACGACACGGTGATCAGACAGCTGCGTACGGAAGGCCCGCTGACGGCGACGGAGCTCGGCGGCGCGAAGAACGGCGGCGAGTGGTGGGACTGGTCGGCCTCCAAGGTCGCCGTCGAGCGGGCCCTGATGTACGGCGAGGTGGTGTGCACCGAGCGGCGGGGCTGGAAGCGCGTCTACGACCTGGCCGAGCGCGCGATCCCGGACGCCGTGCTGCACGACGACCTGGACGACACGGAGTGCCATCGGCGGCTTGTGGCCCTGGCCGGCCGGTCGCTGGGCGTCGGGACCCGGGCGGACATCGCGGACTACCACCGGCTCAAAGGTGAGCAGTTCGACGCCGTGGTGGCGGACTCCGGCCTGGTTCCGGTGTCGGTGCGGGGCTGGGCCAAGCCGGCCTGGGCGGACCCGGAGGCACTGGCCTCGGAGCCGCGCGGACGGCACCGTACGACGCTGCTGTCACCGTTCGACTCCCTGATCTGGGAGCGGGCGCGCACGGAGCGGATCTTCGGCTTCGTCCACCGCCTGGAGGCGTACGTACCCCGGCCCAGGCGGGTCCATGGCTACTTCGCGATGCCTCTGCTGGCGGGCGGCAGGCTGCAGGGGCGGGTGGACCCGGCCAGGGACGGCACCACGCTGGTGGCCCGCCAGGTCTCCCTGGAGGGACCGAAGTCGGTGACGCCGATGGCCGAGGCACTGGTGGAGGCGGCGTCCTGGGTCGGCTGCACCCAGGTCCGCCTGGAGCGCGTCGACGCCCCGGAACTGCGCGATGCCCTCCTGGCCGAGATCACCCGCGTCCTCGCGTAGGCACCGCGTACGCGTCCTCGCGCAGGCGCCGCGCGCCGGGCACCTCGGTGCGCTCGGGTCGTTCCGTCCCGCCGGGCGGTCCGATCCCGCACCGGCGTCATCTGATCTCGAGGATCTTCTCCCGCATGGCGTACACCACCGCTTCCATCCGGGAGTGCAACTGCAGCTTCTCCAGAATATTGCGGACGTGGTTCTTCACCGTGTTCTCGGAGATGAACAGTTCCTTGGCGATATCACGGTTGTTCATGCCCGTGGCGACGAGCTTGAGGACTTCGAGCTCCCGCTCGGTGAGCCTCGGCGCGGGAACGAGCCGGCGCTCGTCGGTGCGCTGGATCATCGACTTGAACTCGGTGAGGAGTTTGGACGCCATCGACGGACTGATCTGGGACTGGCCGTCCGCCACCGCGCGAATGGCCGTGGCCACCTCGTCGGTGGAGATCTCCTTGAGGAGGTACCCGGTGGCACCCGCCTTGATCGCCTCGTAGAGGTCGGCTTCCTCGTCGCTGATCGTCAACATGATGATCTTCGCGCTCGGTGCCACCTCCTTGATGGAGGTGCATGCCTCGATGCCGCCGCGCTTGGGCATCCGCACGTCCATCAGCACGATGTCGGGCAGCAGGTCCGCCGCCTTGTCGACCGCCTCCGCCCCGTCCCCCGCCTCTCCGACGACCTGGATGTCCTCCTCGTGCGCGAGGACGATCTCCAGGCCTCTGCGGAAGAGCGCGTGGTCGTCGACCACGAGGACCCGGATGGGTTCCTCGCGGGAACCGCCGTCGTCCGCATTGGAGTCCGTACCGGTCGCGCCGTCGGCAGCGTTCGTCCTGCGCACGGGCCCGTAGGTGTCCGCCATCGTTCCTCCCCCTGAAGGCCACGGCCTGAGGTCACAGACCGTCCGCCAACGGCAGTTCACAGAGCACCGATTGGCTTGGGCCGCCATGATTTCATGCCCCGGCGCCGGAGCGGTGATCCCGCGGCCGCACACGGGTGCCCCTGGGGGCGCACAAGCGCTTCCAGGGGCACCGCGTACGGACCATGGCTGTGGATGTCAGCCGCCGAGCGCACCGCCCGCTCCGCCCGCCCCGTCGGAGGCCAGCGGGTCGGTCCTCAGGTGAATGACACCGTAGTCGTAGGCGTGCCGCCGGTAGACGACACTGGGCTCCTTGGTCTCGGAGTCGACGAACAGGTAGAAGTCGTGCCCGACCAGCTCCATCTCGTAGAGCGCCTGGTCGAGCGTCATCGGTGCTGCGACGTGTGTCTTCTCGCGCACCACGAGCGGTCCCTCGCCCTGTACCTCGAGCGAACCGATCCTGGTGGTGGGTACAGCCGACGGCGTCTCCTCGGGGACGAGCTCCCCGTCGCCGTTGAACGAAGCGGCACCCGGCACCACCTCGGCCACCTCGGAAGCGGACAGACGGCCGTTGCCACGGCGGCTGTAGCGCTTGTCGTGCTCCTTGCGCAGCCGTGCGTCCAGCTTGTCGGTGGCCAGGTCCAGCGCTGCGTACGGGTCGCCTGCCGCCGCTTCCGCCCGGATGACCGGCCCACGGGAGCGGAGCGTGATCTCCACCCGTGCCGCACGGTCGGCCTGACGGGGATTCGGCTCCTTGGACACCTCGACGTCAAGGCTGATCACCTTGCCGTCGAACTTCTGGATCTTGTCCAGCTTCAGCTTTTCGGCCACGTGCTTACGGAACCGCTCGGGTACCTCGGTCTTGCGGCCCTTGACGACGATGTCCACGCAGAACTCCGTTCCCGGATCGCTCCGCATCAGTGGCGGAGCATCTCCCTTTTGCACCAGGCTCCGGTGATCGCCGGAGCCGCGGACTAGGTGACTTCCACCTCCTCCCCCACCGGCAGGGTCTGCGCCCCACCGACTTCCACGCTTCTGGCCTGTCGGTGAGTTACCTGCCCGAAACCTGGTGGTGCATTCATCGAGGTTCGGCATTCACCGTTCCTCACAACCGAACATAGCCTGCCCACCACCGTGTCGGCACCCGCTACTCGCGCGTACCTCCGATCAGGTCCCTTTAGCCACCCACTACCTGCAGCGATGGAAGTTTTCGGTCAGTTCCGGTTTATTTCGAAAGCGGACGGAGAAGCTGCGATTACCGAGGCCCGGAGAGCCGCTGCGCCACCGGTTCCGGCATGTCCCGCCGCGCCCACCGCGCGGGCCGCCTCGGCCAGCGAGGCCCCGGTCGTCAGCAGGTCGTCCACGAGCACCACCCGGCCCTGGTCGAGCAGCCTGCGGCCACCGGCCGCCACCGCCAGCGCACCCGCAAGGTTCACCTGCCGCTCCCGTGCCCCCAGCCCGGCCTGATCAGCCACCGGGCGCCGCTGCCGCAGCACCGGGAGCACCCTGGCCTCCATCCCGCCGCGGCGCAGCTCGGCCGCGGCGGCCAGCGCGATCCTGCGGGCGGGATCGTGACCCCGCGCGGCCGTGGCACGCCGCGCCGAGGGCACGGGCACCAGCAGCAGCGGCCCCGCACCGCCCCCTTGCCCCGCACCGGCCCTTACGGCACCCGCCAGCGCTCCTCCCAGGGCTCCGGCAAGCCCGAGTGCCCCTCGCTCCTTGTGGGCCAGCAGCACCGCACGTACCGCGTTCTCGTACGGGGCGGCGGCATGGACCACCGGCAGCCCGGCCGGCTCGGGCGCGGGCCTCACCCGCTGCGGCACTCCGGCCAGCGCGGCGGCACACTCCTCGCACAGCTCGGTGCGCGGCCTGCCGCAGCCACCGCAGGCCGCCGGCAGGACCAGGCCGTTGATCTCCCGCCACCATCCCCGCACAGCCCCACTGTGCCCGGGACGCGGGCACCGGACCACCCCTGTGGACAACCTGCGGACGCAGCCCCGGACCGGAACTCCAGGCCCTGCCCACGGCCCGGCTCAGCCCGGGTAGACCAGCGACGAACCCTCCTTGAGGACCGTCTGCCAGTTGTCGCCCGGGGACAGCTTCACTATCCCGTCGGTCTGGGTGTCCGCCATCAGCGGCAACTGCTCGTCGTCCGCCGCGGCGACCGCGGTCACCTGGTTGACCCCGGGCAGGACGCCGGAGGGCGAGGTAAACCCGTCCGCCTGGACGTAGCGCACCTGCTGCACACCGCCCTCCTCCTTTCCGACCACGACGAGACGGCTGCGGCCGGACCAGGAGAAGGCGGTCACTTCGGCCAGCTGGGGCGCGGCCTGGCGCAGGTCCTCCACGGAGACCGTCTCGGTATCCCCCGAGCCATGGCGCTCGACCCTGCCGATCTTGAGCGTCGTGTGCCCGTCCTTCGACACCCGCAGCGCGATCCGCACCCCGTCGGCCGACATGCGCAGCGCCTCGATCCGCCCGCCCTCGAGGTCCGGCACCGCGACCTCCTGCGGTTCGCCGTCGCCGTCCACCAGGCGCAGCAGCCTGGGACCGGAGGGATCGCGGTCGGCGACCCAGAGATCGCCCCGGCCGTCCCAGCTAGGGGCGGACAGCCGGTCCTCGGCCCTCGTGGCGCCACTGGTCACGACGGGGGCACCCGGCTCGCTCTCCGAGGCCAGGGAGGACACGTAGAGGTGCTGCTGGTCCACCGAGACCGCCGCGGCCTGGAGTTCGTCCCGGGCGACGCCGACGGCGCTCATGGCCACCGGGCCCGTGCCGAGCGGGCCGATCACCGGCTCCGGGTCGCTGCTGCCCTTGCTCGGGCCCGGGATCCGCTGCACATGGCCCTTGTCGTCGACGAAGTACTGGCTGTCCGGGGCGTCGGAACCGCTGTCCGAAGCGAACTCCTCGGCCTCGTCCTCCCTGAGCGAGCACAGCGGGCCCCGCCCGCCCTGCAGCTCCACCTGGCCCACCCGGGCCGACGTCAGGTCCCGCAGCGTGAAGAACACCTGGGCGGCCATCATCCGGCAGGCGCCCGGCGCGACCTTGTCGGCCTTCTTGTTGAGCGGCACCTTCAGGACGTTCTGGTCGTCCGGGGCCAGCGACGTGACGCCGCTCCTCAGTGCCGTACCTGCCGGGAAACGGGAGTCGACCACCGGCCGCAACCAGTTCGAAGGCCCTTCCAGAAGCGTCCGCACCGTCTGCGTGGACGTGTCCATCCGGGTGACCGGATCCGTGCGGTTGCGCACGTAGACGGGGTCCGCGACCAGCGCGGGCTCGTCGTCCGGCCGCCCGGCGGCGAAGTAGTACTTGTTCACGGACCGGTAGAGGCGCTTGAAGTCGGACTGCCCGAGCACCAGGCCGTCCGGCACGATGTCGATGCGCCACTCCTGCTTGCCGTCCGCCCCCTTCACCCTCACCAGATGCAGCGACTGGGAGTACTCCGTCGGCGCGAGCGGCCGATAGGAACTCTCCGCGTCGACCGCCGCGACCTGGTCGCCCGTCAGGGTGTACGTGGTCTCCGTCGTCCCGCGCTCCTTGTCGTGGAACGTCGGTCCGTTGCGGCTGGGCGCCTTCGCGAGCACCGTGGTGCCCTCGCTCGGCTTCCACGTACGGGCCGCTTCCACGGTCAGGTACTTGCGGGTCGTCCCGAAATCGGGGTCGTCGCTCGTCATCGACTCCAGGAAGCCGTCGACGACCTCGATGGGCGCGGCGCCTTCCCTCGGCGGCACGGCGTACACCTGCACCTGGGAATCACCCGGCTGCGACGCGTCGACCGCCTTGACGTCCCCGGTGACCGGCATAGCCCCGCACCCGGCGAGGACCACGATGGCACAGCCGAGCAGCACGGACACCCGTACCGCCCGTCCGCGGCTCCGGCGGCGGTCAGTGTCCACGTGTCGTGTCCCCCTGCTCCGAATCCTGCGTATCCGGTCCGGCGTCCCCACCCGGCCGCTCCCCGGCGGGACGCGACACCACGCGTGCACCGTTGCCCGGCAGGGCCGCCGGGTGGACGGACGCCGGAGCCGTGCGCGATGCCGCCGGGCCGCCCGCCTGCGCGGGCAGCTGCGACCGTGCCGCGGCACCGGTCTGGCTCGGTACGGACATCAGCCGGTGGTCGGCTGCCGCCGGGGCGGCCTCGGCCCGCTCACGGTTCTCCCGGTTGCGCCGCGAGTCCTCCGGCTCCAGAGGTATCGGCGAACCGCGCAGCGGCTCGTCCGCCGTGCGCGGAAGGGTCAGCCGGAACTGCGAACCGCCACCGGGTTCGCCCCAGGCCTGCAGCCAGCCTCCGTGCAGCCGGGCGTCCTCGACGGCGATCGACAGTCCGAGTCCGGTGCCGCCGGTGGTGCGGGCACGGGCCGGGTCGGCCCGCCAGAAGCGGTTGAAGACCCGGGTCGCCTCGCCGGGCTTCAACCCGACGCCGTAGTCCCGGACCGCCACCGCCACCGCACCCTGGGCGACGCCCATCCGCACGACGACGTCGCGGCCCTCGCCGTGCTCGACGGCGTTGACGACCAGATTGCGCAGGACCCGTTCGACACGGCGCGCATCCGCTTCCGCGATCACGGGCTGTTCGTCACCGACGACCCGGATCCGGCTGCCCTTGTGCTTCGCCAGAGGCTCCGCGCCGCCGATCACCCGCCGCACGACCGTGCGCAGGTCTATCGGCTCGGCCTCCAGCGCCGCGGCGCCGGCGTCGAACCTGCTGATCTCCAGCAGGTCGGACAGGAGCGACTCGAAGCGGTCGAGCTGGTCGCCCAGCAACTCGGCGGAGCGGGCGGTCACGGGGTCGAAGTCCACCCGCGCCTCGTGGATGACGTCGGCGGCCATCCGCACGGTCGTCAGCGGGGTCCTCAGCTCGTGGCTCACGTCCGAGACGAAGCGACGCTGCATCCGGGAGAGTTCCTCCAACTGCTGGATCTTCAGCTGCAGGTTCTGGGCCATCTTGTTGAAGGCTTCACCGAGGCGGGCGATGTCGTCCTCACCGGTGACCTTCATCCGTTCCTGGAGCCGGCCGGCGGAGAGCCGCTCCGCGATCCCGGCCGCCATGCGTACGGGTGTGACGACCTGGCGTACCACGAACCAGGCGATGGCCCCGAGCAGCACGACCACGAACACACCCGCCGTGGCCAGCGTCGTCGTGACCAGGGTCAGCGACTTCTCCTCCTGGGAGAGGGGGAAGAGGTAGTAGAGCTCGTACGGATTGTGGTCGATGTCGTAGAGCCTCTTGCCCACGACGAGCCCGGGCTTCGCTTCCTTGCCGTTCGAGTACCGGATCAGGGAGTACGTCTGGAAGGCGCCCGGCCCCTCGTCCACCGCGTCCCGCAGGCTCTGCGGGATGCTGGACGCCTCCACCCGGCCCGAACCGCGTGGTGCACGGCTGGTGGCACCCTGCTCGACGGAGTCGGCGCTGAGCGCCACCACGTCGAAGGCGTTCGTCCCACCACTGGCGAGCTGATCGACGAGCTCGGTACGCCAGGACGTATTGGCCGTCATACCGTCGGCGCCCTCCTCGCCCTGGTCACCGGGGGTGAGCGGCGCGTTCGCGTTCACCTGGGCAGCCGCGAAACCTCCGGCCGCCTGCGTCTGAGCCGCCTTGCCCTTCGCGTCGAGCAGGCCGTTGCGGACCTGCCCGATCACGACGAAGCCCAGCAGCAGCACCACGGCGATCGACATGAGCAGGGTGCCCGCGACGACGCGCAACTGCAGATTGCGCCGCCACAGCCGCACGGCGGGCAGCAGCGGACGCCTGATCCACCGCATCAGCAGCCGCGGGACGGGACCACCGGGCGCCCGGTCGTGGAACAACCGGCCGCCCTTCAGGACCCGGTCGAATCCGGAGGACCTCCGTGCCGGACCGGCAGCCCGCTCCGTACGGACTCCCGGCCCCCCGGGTTTCGGAGCAGCGCTGCCCAGGGTCATGTCAGCTCGGTCCGGCCTTGTAACCGACACCGCGGACGGTGACGACGATCTCCGGCCGCTCCGGGTCCTTCTCGACCTTGGAGCGAAGCCGCTGCACATGCACGTTCACCAGACGGGTGTCGGCGGCGTGGCGATATCCCCACACCTGCTCGAGCAGCACCTCACGGGTGAAGACCTGCCACGGCTTGCGCGCGAGAGCGACCAGCAGGTCGAACTCCAGCGGCGTCAGGGCGATGGACTGCCCCTCCCGCTTCACCGAGTGACCGGCCACGTCGATGACCAGGTCCCCGATCGCCAGCTGCTCCGGCGCCGGCTCCTCGGACCTCCGCAGACGTGCCCTGATCCGGGCGACCAACTCCTTCGGTTTGAACGGCTTCACGATGTAGTCGTCGGCCCCCGACTCCAGGCCCACCACCACATCGACCGTGTCGCTCTTGGCAGTGAGCATGACGATCGGCACACCCGACTCGGCCCTGATCAGCCTGCAGACCTCGATGCCGTCCCGTCCGGGCAGCATGAGGTCCAGCAGCACCAGGTCCGGCTTGGCCTCACGAAATGCAGCCAGTGCCTTGTCGCCGTCCGCTACGAACGACGGCTCGAAACCTTCTCCACGCAACACAATGCCGAGCATCTCGGCCAGTGCGGTGTCGTCGTCGACGACAAGGACGCGTCCCTTCATAAACGACATCATCCCATTAGCTAATCGTTACCTGCGATGACCTGGCACACAGCTCTGCCAGTCCGACCCCCGTGACCGGGGAAATGATGCCCTCCTCCGTGACGATCGCCGTGACCAGTTCGGGCGGCGTGATGTCGAATGCGGGGTTGTACGCCTGGGCTCCCCAAGGAGCCGTGGCCGGCCGGAACCCGTCGTCTCCGGCCGGAACGATCCGTGTCGATGTGATCTCCGTCACTTCTCGCGCGGAGCGCTGCTCGACAACGATGGATGTGCCGTCCGCGGTCTCCAGATCGATCGTCGTGGTCGGCGCCACGACGACGAACGGAACATGGTGGTATTTCGCGAGCACCGCCAACGGATAACTCCCCACCTTGTTGGCCACCGAGCCGTCCGCGGCAATGCGGTCCGCCCCGATGAGTACGGCATCCACCTCCCCTGCGGCAAACAGCGAACCCGCCGCGTTGTCCGTGAGCAAGCTGTACGGCATACCGTGCCGTGCCGCTTCGTACGCCGTCAGCCGGGCACCCTGGAGCAGCGGACGGGTCTCGTCCACCCACAGCCGCCTCAGCGCGCCCTCCCGGTGCGCGCCCAGAGCCACCGCGAAAGCGGTGCCCTCACCGCCGGACACGAGCGCCCCGGTGTTGCAGTGGGTCAGCAGCCGGTGCGCACCCCCCGGCAGCAGCTCCGCCAGGAGCTCCAGACCGTACTGCGCCATGCGCCCGCTGGCCTCCGCGTCCTCCCGGTGCAGGGCCCTGGCCTCGGCAAGGGCCGCCGCGGAGGCCGCCTCCGGGCCGGCCCCCTTCAGGACAGCCGCCCCGTGGGCCCGCGCCACACGCCGCGCCCCGTACCCGAGATTCACCGCGGTGGGCCGCGCCCGCTCCAGCAGTTCAGCCGCCTGCGCCACGTCGTCACCGCGAGCAGCGGCCAGAGCCACCCCGTACCCCCCGGCGATGCCCAGCAGAGGCGCACCGCGCACCGCCAGCGACCGGATCGCCCGGACCAGCGCGGGCACATCGGCACACACCAGCTCGACCTCCTCCGAGGGCAGACGAGTCTGGTCGAGGAGCACCACCGCGGGACCTTCCGGTGGCTCGTCCCAGCGGAGTACGGAGAGGGCCGGGGGCTCGAAGCCCACCGGCGATTGCGCGTCCTGATCAACCATCTGCCCAGTCTGCCCGCTGAGCCGCCCGCACATGAAGGCGACAGGGAGATACAGCGCCCGGCCCGCACCGGAGCATCGCGTGGCACGATGGCTGGCAACCTGCCGCCCCGATGAGCGGACAGGACCGTGAAGGAGCGACAATGAACGACTCTCCGGGCTGGGCTTCGCCCGGATCCGCCCCCTCCGACGGCCAGGAGACCGGCATCCCCAGGCCCTCCCCGCCAGGCGACGGCGGCGGCCCCCCCGGGCAATGGTCCCCCGCACAGCCGCCTCCGGGGCAGTGGTCCCCACCGAGCGCTCCCGGGAACGGCCCCGGCGCACCCCCGCCCGCCCCCGGCTGGGGTGGCATGCCCCAAGACCCCGGATGGGGCCGGCCGCCCATGGCGGCGAAGCCCGGGGTCATCCCGCTCCGCCCGCTGGGCGTCGGCGAGATCCTCGACGGAGCCGTGTCCACGATGCGCGCCCACTGGCGCCCGGTGCTCGGGATCAGCCTCACCGTCTCCGTGGTCACCGAGATCCTGGTCATCCTCCTTCAGCGCTACCTCCTTCCGGACGCGGCATCGGTCGACCCGAACGCCGTCGGCACCGAGGCCCTCCGCCAGGCCACCGACTCGGCGCGGTCGGAACTGATCGCCACCGCCCCGGCGACGCTCCTCGCGATGATCGCCACGCTCTTCACCACCTCGGTCCTCACCGTGGTGATCAGCCGCTCCGTGCTGGGGCGGAGCGTGACTCTCTCCGAAGCGTGGGCCGAGGCCCGCCCCCGGATCGTCCCCCTCCTCGGGCTGACACTCCTGCTGAGTCTGATGAGCGTGGCGATCATGGCAGTGGGTCTGCTGCCCGGCCTGCTCCTGGGTGGCGGCCCCGGGCTGGCACTGCTCTTCCCCGGCCTCATCGGCGCCTGCGTCCTCGTCCTGTGGCTGATGATCCGCTTCACGCTCGCCGCACCGGCGCTGATGCTGGAACGCCAGTCCGTCCTCACCTCGCTGCGTCGGTCCGCGAAGCTGGTCAAGGGCAACTGGTGGCGGACATTCGGCATCCTGGCGCTCACCTACCTGCTGGTCCTCGTCGTGACCTTGATCATCGCCATCCCGTTCGGCATCATCGCCGTCATGGCCGACAGCAACGGTCTGAGCGAGTTCCTCAACAGCAGCTCGCCCGACTTCGGCTGGCCGTTCCTCATCATCATGGGCATCGGCGAAGTGATCGTCTCGACGCTCACCTACCCCTTCACCGCGGGAGTGATGGCCCTGCTCTACGTCGACCAGCGCATCCGCCGCGAGGCACTCGACCTCGACCTCGCCAGGGCCGCCGGCGTGCCCGGCTACGACACCCCCGGGAACTGATGCCGTGACGGGGGCGGGGGGCACCACAGCAGCAAGACGGCTCATCCGGGCGGGCGACGACATACCCGTGGACGTCCCACGCGTCCCCGCCCGTGAAGCGGCAGAGAACGAACTGTCCGATCCGAAGTACCACGAACACGATCCGAACCTTCTCCAGCGCGGCCTCGACCGCCTCTGGGAGTGGGTCGGCGACCTCCTCGACAGTGCGGCCGGGTCGGCGCCCGGCGGCCCGCTCGGGGTCGTCGTACTCGCCCTGGCCGCCCTCGGCCTGGGCGCCGCCCTCTGGTGGCGGCTCGGCACCCCGCAGCGCACCGTGCGTGCGGCGGAGACCCTCTTCGGGACGACCATCCGCAGCGCCGCCGCGCACCGCGCCGCAGCCGAGGCCCACGCCGACTCCCACCGCTGGAGCGAAGCCGTCCAGGAACGCATGCGCGCCGTCGTGCGCTCCCTGGAGGACCGCGCGGTACTCGACCCGCGTCCGGGCCGCACCGCGGACGAGGCAGCCGCCGAAGCCGGCCGGCTCCTGCCCGCGCACGCCACCCGGCTCCGTAATGCCGCCCGGACATTCGACGACGTCACATACGGAGGCCGCACCGCCGACGAGGCGGCGTACCTCAGCCTGCGGGCACTCGATCTGGACCTCGAAGCCGCCAAGCCCCTGCTCACGACAGGCACGATCCGAGGGGCAGCAGGATGACCAGGACCACAACCGCTCCCACCGGCGCATCCACCACCTCCACGTCCCACACCCCGCGCCAGATCTGGCAGCGCGTGCAAGGACTGCTGCTCGCCGTCCTCATCCTCGTCGTCGCCGCTGTCGCCCTGGCCGCCGTCAACTCCGGTGGACAGCACGGCCGCCTCGATCCCCGCTCCGCCGACCCCTACGGCAGCCGAGCTGTCGCCGAACTCCTCACGGACCGCGGCGTCTCCGTGGAGGTCGTCACCACCCTCGACGAGGCCGCCGGCGCTGCAGGACCCGACACCACCCTTCTCGTCGCCGGACCCAACGTCCTCACCACCTACCAGCGGCAGCGTCTCCGTGCGGCCACCGAGAGCTCCGCCGGCCGCACGGTCCTTCTCGCCCCCGGCGGGCCGGCCGTGGCCCTGCTGGCTCCGGGAGCAAGCGCGAAGCAGTCCGTACCGGTGACCGCCCGCCCCGCACGCTGCGATCTTCCCGCCGCGCACACTGCAGGAACAGCCGACACGGGCGGCATCCGCTACACCACGGACGTACGCGGAGCGACCGCCTGCTACCCCCATGACGACCTCCCGTCCCTCCTCGTCCTCCCCGGCCACCGGACCGGCGACGAAACCGGCGACACCGTCCTGCTCGGCTCCCCCGACATCCTGTACAACGACCGTCTCGACCAGCAGGGCAACGCCTCTCTCGCCCTGCAACTCCTCGGCTCCCGACCGCATCTCGCCTGGTACCTCCCCTCGCTCACCGATCCCTCCGCCGCCGAAGGCACCCCGGCCGGGGGAAGCGGAGACGACGACGGTGGCGAAGGCGCCGAAGGCGAGGCCGGGTTCATCGATCTCATCCCCTCCGGCTGGCTCTGGGGCACGCTCCAGCTCACCCTCGCCGCCGTTCTCGCCGCCATCTGGCGCGCACGCCGCCTGGGCCCCCTGGTAACCGAACGCCTTCCCGTGGCCATCCGTGCCTCCGAATCCACCGAAGGCCGAGCCCGCCTCTACCGCAAGGTCAAGGCCCGTGACCGCGCCGCCGCCACGCTGCGCTCCGCCACACGCGTCCGCATCGCGCCACTTCTCGGAGTGTCCCCCCGTGATGCACAGTCCCCCGAGGTCCTCCTCCCTGCCGTCTCCGCACGCTTCACCGCCCCGGACGGCGATCTCACCACCCTGCTCTTCGGCCCGGCTCCGGCCGATGACGCCGCGCTCGTTCTTCTGACCACCCAACTCGACTCCCTCGAAAGAGAGGTACGCACTTCATGAGCGCCCCGACACCGGAGCCCGCCGAGGCTGTCGCGACCGCAGGGGCCCCAACGGCCCCCGTGATCACCGACAGTTCCCGTGCATCCCTGGAAGCTCTGCGTTCAGAGATCGCCAAGGCGGTGGTCGGACAGGACCCGGCTGTCACCGGACTCGTCGTCGCGCTGCTCTGCCGGGGCCACGTCCTGCTCGAAGGTGTCCCCGGAGTCGCCAAGACCCTCCTGGTCCGCGCCCTTGCAGCCTCACTCGAACTGGACACCAAGCGCGTCCAGTTCACCCCCGACCTGATGCCGAGCGACGTGACCGGTTCACTCGTCTACGACGCACGCACCGCCGAGTTCTCCTTCCAGCCCGGGCCGGTGTTCACCAACCTCCTGATCGCCGACGAGATCAACCGCACCCCTCCCAAGACGCAGTCCTCCCTGCTGGAAGCGATGGAGGAACGACAGGTCACCGTCGACGGAATTCCCCGTGCACTGCCTGACCCCTTCCTGGTCGCAGCCACCCAGAACCCGATCGAGTACGAGGGCACCTACCCGCTCCCCGAGGCCCAGTTGGACCGCTTCCTCCTCAAGCTGACGGTGCCTCTGCCGACGCGCGAAGACGAGATCAATGTCCTCACACGCCATGCGGACGGGTTCAACCCGCGTGACCTCAACGCGGCAGGCATACGCCCCGTGGCCGGCCCCGCCGACCTGGAAGCCGCACGTGCGGCCGTCGCCAAGACCGCGGTCTCCCCCGAGATCACCGCCTATGTCGTCGATATCTGCCGTGCCACGCGCGAATCCCCCTCGCTCACCCTCGGCGCCTCCCCCCGAGGTGCCACCGCACTGCTTTCCACCGCACGTGCGTGGGCTTGGCTCACCGGCCGGGACTACGTCACCCCGGACGATGTGAAAGCCCTCGCACTCCCCACGCTCCGTCATCGCCTCCAGCTGCGGCCGGAAGCCGAGATGGACGGAGTCACCGCCGACGCCGTCATCACGGCGGTCCTCGCCCACGTCCCCGTCCCCCGATGAGGCGATGACCATGGCCCTCACCGGAAGAACTGCACTGCTGGCCGCCCTGGGATCACTCCCTGTAGGCATCCTGGCCCCGAGCTGGACCGGTTTGCTCGCTGTCAACGTCCCGCTCTCACTGGCAATTCTGTGTGACTACGCCCTGGCAGCGCCAGTGCGCACGCTGCAGTTCACCCGATCCGGTGACACATCCGTTCGACTCGGTGACACCGCAGAAGTGCAACTCACCGTAACCAACCCTTCGCGTCGTCGCCTCCGGGCCCACCTGCGGGATGCATGGCCCCCCAGCAGCTGGACCACGGAAGCCGAGGTGAACGCGTCCCGGCACACGTTCACCGTGCCGGCCGGTGAACGCCGCCGCCTCACCACGTTTCTCCGTCCGGCCCGGCGTGGTGACCGCAGGGCCGAGCGCGTCACCGTCCGTTCCTTCGGGCCGCTGGGTCTCGCCGCCCGCCAGGGAAACCACCACGTGGCCTGGACGGTCCGGGTGCTGCCTCCCTTCACGAGCCGCAAACATCTGCCCTCGCGGCTGGCCAGACTCCGTGAACTCGACGGACGCACGAGCGTGCTCACCCGCGGCGAGGGCACGGAGTTCGACAGCCTGCGTGCCTATGTTCCGGGGGACGACACCCGCTCCATCGACTGGCGGGCCACCGCACGCCAGTCCGCGGTGGCCGTCCGCACCTGGCGCCCCGAGCGGGACCGTCACATCCTCGTCGTCCTGGACACGGGCCGCACGTCGGCCGGCCGGGTTGGCGACGTGCCACGTCTCGACGCGTCCATGGACGCGACCTTGCTCCTCACCGCTCTCGCCACGCGCGCGGGCGACCGTGTGAACCTCCTCGCCTACGACCGGAGGGTCCGGGCACAGGTGCAGGGCAGGGCAGCCGCAGGCGACGTCCTGTCGACGATCGTCGGCTCCCTGGCCCCACTGGAACCCGAGCTCGTGGAGACCGACGCACGGGGTCTCAGCACGGCGGCACTGGCGAGTGCTCCTCGCCGTTCACTGATCGTCCTGTTCACAGGGCTGGATGCCGCTCCCATCGAGGAGGGGCTGCTCCCGGTACTTCCTCAGCTCACCCAGCGCCATACGGTGCTGGTGGCCGCGGTCGCGGACCCGCACGTCGAGACGATGACGCGTACGAGGGGCACCGTGGACGCGGTGTATGACGCCGCAGCCGGCACCCAGACCCAGGTGCAGCGCCGCCGTACGGCGGATCAGCTCCGCCGTCATGGCGTCGTGGTCGTCGATGCGACTCCGCACGACCTCGCGCCTGCCGTGGCTGACGCCTACCTTGCGCTGAAGGCGGCAGGCCGGCTCTAGGTCGGTCCCGGTCGGTCGCCGATTGCCTGTTCCGGTGCGGATGGGGCGAGTGTGGGCGGAGCGGTGCGGACTGGGCTGGCCCTTGATGAGATCTACCGGGTGGCATTGCGGTCGAGGCCCATAAAGGATCCTCGCCTATCGCTCCGGATCGGGAGCACTCTGGTGGCCGTCTGGGGTCCCGTGGAACCGCACGTGCGAACAGGCACCCGGACGGCCATCCACGACGGCGCCACAGCACCGGGTGCGGGCAATGATCCTGGCCCACGCCACCCGATCAGTGAGCCCGCGATCGGTCGTGCGGCCCTGAAAAACACCCTGAACGCAGAAAAGCCCCGTGCCACAAAGGCACGGGGCTTCCCCGGAAAAATTGTTCGGCGGCGTCCTACTCTCCCACAGGGTCCCCCCTGCAGTA